>DASPWT010000210.1:0-60222 GCA_035637655.1 Burkholderiales bacterium
CTCTTTGCCCCTTGCTCCTTCGGAGCTCTCCGAACATGGCGAGCTCCCAGGGCCGTATCGCCATGACCAGGCTCGTGCCTTCGCGCATTTCGTGCGCGAGGCGCTTGTCCTGCTCGGCGAGCATGTCGAATTCCTCCGCGAGCTTGCGCATGCGCTGTTGCAGCACTGCGTTCGATTTCTCGGACAGGCTTCCGTGCACCGTGACGCGCAGCTCCCCCGCTCGCAGAAAAGACGCTTCGAAAAACTGACGCTGCACCCGCTCTTCGAAAAAGCGCTGGATCGCTCCGCCTTTGCGCCAGTTGAAGTTGCGAGCCAGCCGCAGCTTGATCCGGTTCTCGGGCAGCAGGTCGATGATCCTCATGCGATCGAGCCGGGTGAGCAGGCCCACGAGCTCGGCCTCGGAAAACCGATACGTCTCCAGGATCTTCGCGGCCGTCCAGTGGCTGAGGGCCAGCATCGCGACCAGGAGCAACTTGGGGTTGCCTACCAGCTCGCGCTCCTGTTTCTCGCTCAACTCCGTAACGCTTCCGTCCGCGGCACGCGTCAGATCGAGCAGATCGGCGATTTCGAGATTCATCAGCGCGCAAAGGCGCTCGAGCCGATCGAGGCTGAGGCTGCGCCGCGCGAACATCCGCTTGACCGAGGACTCGGAGAGCTTCAAGCCCTTCGCCACGTAGCGGTAAGTCAAGCCCTTGTGGCGCAGCGTTCGCTTGACGGCGTCGATGAGCAGTGCGGCTTGAGACATGCAGAAGTAGCGAAAAGTGATACTTTGAGAGCAATTGTAGGCCACTTTTCCCGCGAGGATTGCGCAAAGTGCTCAGTCCCCGGAGGCTACTGCCCGCGGGTTCCTCTGGGGAGAGATGATGAAGAACGCTTCGACGTTCGCAGCACATCCGATCAATGCGGCCGCGGCGATCCTGATTGCGGCCTGTGGGCTGGGAGCTTGCGGGAACCTGCCCCCCGCTCCAGTTCTGAAACCCATCGAGGTGAGGGATCCCAACACCACGATTCCCTCGGCGCGTCTCTCCTGGTATCCGCAGGGGTTCGAAACCGCGCCGCGATCGCTCAATTGGGGCGTCGAACTAGAATATGCGCGCGGTACCGCACGCAACGACCAGCAGCTCGGCGGCAACGAGTATATTTCACTGGGCGGGAACAACCTCCAGGGACCCCAAGAAGTCCATCACCGCGCCGAGTTGCGCTACGGACACCTCGGCTTGACCGGCTCGCAGCGCTTCGGGGGAAGAGCGTCCTCGCTCGAGATCGAATGGTTGGCAGGCCTGGGAGCCGCCGAGTTCACGCTCGTATCCCAGAGCCGTATAGCGGGCAGCCCCGCGCTCTCCGCGAGGCAGGGCTTGAGCGGCGTGGCCTTGGGCGTGGGCCCGCGTTGGAGCATTACGAACGAGCTGGCTCTCGAGGGGCGGCTGCAAGTCCTGCACCTTGGGCCCTCTTTCGGAGAAACCCTCTGGTATCCGGAGATCGCCGTGCGCTACCGGCCCGCCAAAGCGGTTGCCCTGCGGATGGGGTATTCCAGCATGAGCTACGACCCTTCGAAGCTAAACGGAGGAGACTCGGCCGTCCGTATCCGCATCAGCGGCCCGTTCCTCGGGCTGCATCTTATCTTCTAGAACTTGCGCTATGCGGAGGAATGGATGAAAAGACTTCTGGTGAGGCTCGTTTCGGCAATCGTCAGCGTGGTAATTACTTCCATCGTGCAGGCAGCCCCGACGGAATCCACAGGAGATATTGGATCCTCCGACGTCACCCGCGAACCACGGACTGCCTGGGCTGCGGCGCTCGAAAGCAAAAACTCGCTCACCCCGAAGTTCGGGTCGTACGCGCTGTCGGCGCACAGACAAGACCTGAAAGTGTATGGAGACGAGGGGTGTATCCTCTTCTGTATTTTCGGGACAGGATTCGCAGTTCATAGCTTTCCGATTGAGATGCAGTCGTCGTCGGCCGTCGCGGGAATGGAATATGAACGCAGGACCCCTTGGGGATACAGCCTTGGCGGTGAATTCCTGCATATGGAGCCCCGCTATACGGCCTCGCTCATCGATCCGCACACGGGAGCGTTCACCACTCGCGCGGATGGACAGATGAGAATCAACCAGCTGTTTGTCATGATCAAAAAATACCTTGCCTTATCCGAAGGCTTCCAAATTTTCGGAGCCGCAGGTGGCGGCTACACCCAGGCCAGCTTGTCGGGTGCAGTCGACGAACGAGCCAGCGGCGCTGCGCTGCAGCTGGCGACCGGGTTGCAGTATCGAATGGATCGAATCAGTGTGAAAGCCGAATACCACTACGTCCTTGCGCCTAAAATCTCCCTTCGAGCCAACGATAGTGCGCCCAGAACGGGCCAGATCTTCGGAGATCTCGACTTGAGCGGACGAGGACTGTTCATCGGCGCGAGCGTTCATTTCTAGAGCAGGCACGCGGGAGCACTGCTATAGTCGCGCGAGATCCCCTAGGGAGGTTCGATCATGGCGGATGGTGACACGAAGACCGAATCCGACTACGACGTCCTGTACCGCATCATGACCACGCGCATGAGCGTGCGCCGCATCAGGCCCGATCCCATCCCCGAGGAGTACGTGGAGAAGATTCTCGAGGCGGGCCGCTGGGCGATGTCCGGCGCGAACGGCCAGCCCTGGGAGTATCTCGTCATCAAGGACGCGAAGAAGAAGAAAGAACTCTACGACGCCTTCCAGGACACCAACCAGGAGTTCTGTTTCTGGATGGAGCAGATGCGGCCCTTCGAGCTGCGCCACCCCGCCTTCCAGGTCAAGGGGGACGATCTGAAGGATGAATGGCAGAAGATCCGCAACAGCACTGGCGGGCAGCAGCGCCGTCCCTGGCACGAGGCGCCGGTGGTGATCGTGGTGCTCGGCGACGGCCGCAGGCAGTGGGCTACGGTGAACGCCGCCTTCACCTTCGGGCGGCACGCGAGCCACTTCACCGACGGCCTGGCGAACACCTGCACCCACATGCAGCTCGCGATCGCGTCGCTCGGCCTGGGCTCGCATTGGGGAACGGTCCACGTCCAGGAGCCGCTCAAGCGCGTGCTCGGCGTGCCCGACCTGATCGACGTGTACCTCATCATCTCGGTCGGCTTCGCCGACATCGAGAGAAAGCCCGGCGTGAGACGCGATTTGAAAGAGCTCGTGCACCACGAGAGCTACGACATGTCCAAGTTCATGTCGAACGAGGACATCATCGACTACCTCTACAAGCTGCGCGGCAAGACGATGTTCCGCTATCACCTGAAGGACAGTCTGCTGCCGGGTTCCGGCGACAAGAAAAGCTGATGGGTGTCTGCCGTTTTGCGGCCTGCGCGGCCGCGTCGGTGCTCGCCACCGCCGCATGGCCTCAAGCCTACCCTTCCAAGCCGATCCTCGTGGTCAGCTCCGCCTCGCCGGGCTCGAGCGGCGATGCCGCGCTGCGTCTGATGGCGGCGAAGATGAGCGCGAGCCTCGGCCAGCCGGTGGTGGTCGAGCTCAAGACCGCCGCCCGCGGAGCACAGGCCGCGCAGGCTCTCGCGCGGGCCGGCGCAGACGGCTACACCATCACCTACGGCACCTCCGGCACTTACGTCAACGCGCGTTTCCTGTTCAAGAACCTCGCGTTCGACGTTCTCAAGGATTTCGCGCCGATCAGCCTCGCCGTCAGCTCGCCGAGCTACGTCGCGGTCCACGTGTCGGTGCCAGTGAATTCGCTGCAGGAGCTGATCGATTACGCGAAGCGCAATCCCGGCAAGCTCGAGTACTCCTCGAGCGGGGTCGGATCGGTGTTTCACCTGGCGGGCGAGTCCCTGAAGCTCTACGCGGGGATCGACCTGCTCCACGTGCCCTACGCGCAGGCGAATTTTCCCCAGATGGTCAACGACTGGGCCGCCGGCCGGGTGGCGCTGTGGTTCCCGACTTATGCGTTCCTCGTCCCGAACATGCCGAAGGTGAAGCCGCTCGCGATCGTGGACAACCAGCGCAGCGCCCGCATGCCCGATATTCCCACCGTGGCCGAAACGCTTCCCAACTTCCGCGGCTTCCCCGCCTGGTGGGCTTTCTTCGGGCCCGCGGGCCTGCCCGTTCAGATCGCCGAGCGCTTGAGCGGCGAAGTGCGCGCCTCGCTCAGGCAGCCCGAAGTCGTCGCCAAACTGGGTGATCTGGGACTCACCACCATCGGGAGCACGCCCGAAGAACTCGCCGCGCACCTCAGGCGCGAAATCGACGCGGTCGGAAGCCTCGCCAGGGCGATCGGGCTCGAGCCCGAATAGGCTACTGCTTCGAACCTCCGCCCGCGGCCAGCAACTTGTTGCCGGGCAGATTGCGCAGCTCGGCCTTTCGCCTCTTGTTGCAGGCGACGCAGATGAACCTGACGGGGCCGATCTTGAGGAATTCGCTCGTCGTCCAGTGACTCCCGGCGCTGCAATAGCGCTTCTTTGCTTCCTTGGCGGCTTTTTTCACAGTGGGTTGTCGGGATAGATCAGCGAGCGCCACATATGGGCGACGGGGCTGCCGTCGAACCCCAGCCCCTCTTTCGGCTGCTTGAAGTGGCGGCCGATCACGTCGATGAAGGGATCGAGCGTCACTTTCACCCCGGGTTCGAACGCGTAGAGGTCGTGCACGGTGATCATGCGCGCCTCCATGTACCACTTGTGCTTGCGCGCCTTTTCGTACGCCGCCCTGATGTAAGGCTCCGGCACGTAGCCCTCGCCGAAAATCTGGACGTAGCGTTCCGGATACCCGTACCCCACCGAGGGGTCGGGAAAGAAGCGCAGCGCCTGGTGATAGCGGATCGCCCAGCTCACCTTCTCGGACACATAGGGCTCGACCATCTGCGCCGCCCACCAGCCGTGATCCACCTTGATGAGATTCACCGCGATGTCGTGCAGCAGGCAGGCGAGCACCGTCTCCTCGGGCTCGCCTTTCTTCTGCGCATCGTTCGCGCTCTGCAGCATGTGGGTCACCGTGTGCGGCATGAAGCGCAACTTGAAAAAATCGACGATCGTGGGTTTGGGCGGCATGGCAGCGAGCGCGCCCAAAGTAAGCGGCGAGCCGCCCGGGGTCAGGCCCCCGAAAAGGAGGCCGGTGCCGCGCCGCACCCCTCGCGGCTGCGCCGCCTTGTCGAGCTGCCTCATCATGCTTTCCTCGAGGGCGTCGGCGCGCTCTTCGGAGGTCTTGCGCTGGACTTCCATGAATCGCTCCTCTCAATACCGTGCCACGGTATGCCGCGCCGGAGCGCGAGTCAACCGAAGCGACTTACTGCGGCTCGATCTTGGCCAGTTCCACGTAGCGCTTCCAGCGTTCCGCATCGCTCTTCATGAGCGCCTGCATCTGTTCGGGCGCACCCGGGAACGGGTCGAACGCCGAGTTCGCAAGGAATTGCTTGGTGTCCTCGGCAGCGGTGATCTGGTTGAACCAGCCGGCGAGCTTGTCCACGATGGGTTTGGGCGTGCCCGCCGCGACCACGACGCCCCACCAGGGCGAGACGTCGGTGCCGCCGTAGCCGAGCTCGGCGAGCGTCGGCACGTCGGGAATCGCCGTCGAGCGCCTGGCCGCGGTCGCCGCGAGAATGCGCAATTTTCCGCCTTTGGCCTGCCCCATCCCCCAGGTCGCATCGAAGGAAATGAAATCGAGCTGCCCCGAGAGCAGATCGGTCAGGGCCTGGACGTTCTGCTTGTACGGAACGTAAGTCGTCTTCACGCCGGCTGCGGTCTTGAAGAGCTCCGCCGCGATCACGCCGGTGTTGCTGGTTGCGCCGTAGAAGCTCGGGGTCGGTTTCGCCTTGAGGTGTGCGACCAGCTCGCCGATGGATTTGATCGGGCCCGCGGCGTCCACCAGGATTACGAACGAGAGCGAGGCGATCGTCGTCACCGCAGAGAAGTCTTTCGTGGAGTCGAAAGGAAGGCTCTTGAACATGTACGGCGCCGACACGATCGTGGCGCTCGCCGGCGTGATGAGGATCGTGTAACCGTCGGGTCGCGATTTCGCCAGAGCGTCGCTCGCGATGGTGCCGTTCGCGCCGACCCGGTTTTCTACTATCACAGGTCGCCCGGCGAGCTTGGAGAGCCGGTCGCTGTAGAAGCGCACGATGAGATCGGCGCCCGATCCCGGCGCGTAGTTGCACAGCGAGCGGATTTCGCGCGCGGGGTATTCCTGTGCGGCGGCGAAAGGCGCTGCGAGCGCGAAGAATGCCGCGATGAGCAATGCGGGTGTTCGATCGGCTTTCATGAACTTTAGTCTATCGTCACGCCCAGCTCCCGGATGATCGGCCTGAACTGCGCGACTTGCCGGCGCAGCACCGCGTCCTGCTCGGCGGGCGTCGAGCCGACCGGCTCGGCCGCGAGATCGGTGAGGCGCTTCACCGAATCGGGATGGCGCACGGCCGCTGCGGTCTCGCGCTGCAAGCGCTCGATGATCTCGCGCGGCGTCTTTGCCGGCGCGAACAGGCCGTTCCAGCCGTCCGCCTCGAGCTTGGGAAAACCGAGCTCGCGCACCGTGGGCACCTCGGGCAGCGCCGCGAGCCGCTGCGGCGCGTTCGTCGCGAGCGCCTTCAAGGACCCCTTCCTGATGTCAGCGAGCGAGGACGAAAGCTGGTCGCCGCCGAGCTGCAGGCGCCCGGCGAGCAGTTCCTGCTTGAGCGGCGCCGCGCCTTTCAGCGGGATATGTACCATGTCGATCTTCTCGTCGCGCTTCATCACCTCGCCGACGATGTTCATGTACGAGCCCGGGCCGGTCGAGCCGTAGTTGTACTTGAGGGTCCTGTCCTTCTGCAGGAGCGTGACGAACTCGCGCAGGTTGCTCGCCGGGACACCGGGGTGCGCGGTGATCACGAGCGGCACGTTGGCGGCGATCGAAATCCCGGCGAAGTCGGTGTCGATGTCGTACGGCGCGCGGCCCGCCTGGGCGAGAGCGACCGAAGCGAGCGGAAAAGTGATGTTGTGCATCAGGATGGTGTAGCCGTCGGGCGCCGCCTTGGCGACCGCGTCCGCGCCGATCGAGCCGCCCGCCCCGCCGCGGTTCTCGACCACCGCCGGCTGGCCCAGGGTCTCGGACATGCGCTGCGCCACGAGGCGCGCGATGATATCGGTCGTGCCGCCCGCGGGGAAGGGAACGATGATGCGCACGGGCCGCGCGGGGTAGGCTTGCGCCCAAACCGCCTGCGGCAAGCCGGAAGCCGCGAGAGCCAGCATCAGACAGACACTTGTCGGTTTTCCGATATGCAGCATGGCAACCTTTCTCCTCGTATGAATGCGGAATTCCAGGCCGATTCAGTCGATGCGCGCACCGGAGGCCCTCACCACGCGCGCCATTTTCGCGAAATCCGCGCGCAGCAGCGCGTTGAACGCCTCGGGGCTGAGCGCCCGCGGCTCGATGCCCTGCTTCGCCAGACGATCGAGAATAACAGGATCTTTGAGCAGCCCTGCGACCGCAGCGTTGATCCGCTCCACCGTCGAGACCGGTATGCCGGCCGGACCGAGCAAACCGAGCCAGGAATCGAATTCGTAGCCCGGCACGCCAGCCTCGGCGATCGTCGGCAGATCGGGCAGGAACTTTGAGCGCTTCGCCGAGGTCACCCCAAGCATGCGCACGCGCGCGTCCTTCGCGAACGGCAGCGCGCCGATGTTGGCAGCGATCACGGCATGCGAGCGGCCCGCCACGACCTCGTTCACCGCTTCGTTGGTCGCTTTGTACGGCACGTGCACCATGTCGATGCCGGCGAGACCCGCGAAGTACGCCATCGAAAGATGAGTCGCGGTGCCGCTACCCGCGGTGGTGTAATTGAGCTTTCCCGGATTCGCTTTGGCGTAGTCGACGAATTCCTTTACCGTCTTCGCCGGCAGTGCGGCGCCGATCATCAGCACGTATTCCACGGTGCCGATGTGCGCGACGCCAGTGAAGTCCCCGAGCGGATCGTAAGGCAGCTTCGCGTACAGCGAGCCGTTGATCGTGTGGCTCGCCGCCGAAAGGATGAGCGTGTGGCCGTCGGGCGCGGCCTTCGCTACCGAGGCCGTGCCGATGGTGCCTCCCGCGCCGGTCCGGTTCTCGACGATCACGCTGCGGCCGAGCGCAGTACCGAGCTCCGCGCTGATCGCCCGAGCGAGGATGTCCTGCACCCCGCCCGCCCCGAAGGGAACGATGATGCGCGTGACGTTGCTCTGCGCGGCCGCTGCCGTGGCGGCCAGCGCGAGCGCAAATGGGATCAAGCGACGAATCGTCAAATTCCGCACCAGTCTCGAATCAGCTCTTCGTAGATCGCGACCGATTGCCGGATGCGCTCCATGCTGCAGTACTCGTCGGTCTGGTGCGCCTGCTGCGGCTCGCCCGGTCCCAGCACCACCGTCGGCGCGCCCCTGTATACTTTCAGGAGATTCCCCGCGTCGGTGTTGTAGGTCTGGGCGCGCGGCACCGGCTTCACGCCGAGCGTGCGGCCGGTGATCTCGAACACGCGCTGCACCCAGTCCTGCTCCGGCTCGGTCCACACCGCGTTCATGTCCGAGAACACCTCGAGCTCCGCCTCGTCCCCGAGCATCGCCTGCAACTTCGCGCGCAAGGCCGCGTGATCCATCCCCGGCACCGTTCGAATGTCGACCCCGAAGCTCGCCGCGTCCGGCACCGAGTTGACCGTGTTGCCACCCTCGAACGTGCCGACGTTCATCGTCGGCTTGCCCATCACCGGATGCGCCGGCTGGCCGAAGTCGAACGATTCGAGCCTGGACACCGCGCGCACCGCCTTGTAGATCGCGTTCACACCGAGCTCGGGCATGGATCCGTGCGCCGAAACGCCGCGGAATCGCGCGTAGAACTTGAGCGAGCCCTTGTGCCCGACGTAGGGATAATTCGAAGTCGGCTCGCCCACGATCATCGCCCCGGCGCGGCCGAGCAGCTGCGTCCGGGCGAGATGCTCCGACCCTACGCATCCGCCCTCCTCCGCGGCGGTGAGCACGATGACTACGCCCGGCGTACCCGGAAATTTCTTCGCGAGATTGTGCGCCGCGAGCAGGATCGCCGCGACGCCCGCTTTCATGTCGGAGGAGCCGCGCCCGTAGAGCCGGTCGCCGTCGGTTTCCCCTGCGAACGGGTCGCGCGACCAGGCCCTGGCGCCGAGCGGTACCGTGTCGATATGCCCGGTGAGGCAGAGCGGCGGCCGCGAATCCGCGCCGCCGGCGCGCGCTATGACGCTCGTGCGCCCGTCGGCGAACTCGTGGTAGGCGACGCGGAAACCCCAGGTGTCGAGCAGAGCGCCGACGTGGCGCGCGCAGTCGCGCTCACGGCCCGGCGGATTGACCGTATCGAATCGCAGCAGCGACCGGGTCAGCGCGATGGCTTCTTGATCGCTCAATCAGATCCTGTCGGGAAAGCGGATGATGAATCCTTCGCGGTTGGGCATGCGCACCTTGGGAAGCGTTTCGGAGTTCATCGAGTCGGCGTCGCGAATCAGCTTGTTCTCGGCGAGGATATAGGCGGTCAGCGCATAGACTTCATCGTCGCTGAGCGAGCGCGGTTGCTGCCACGGCATCGCGCGCCGGATGAAGTCGAACAGCGTGGTGGAATAGCCCCAGAAGTTGCGGATGGTCTTCACCGCCTCGATCCGGTCGATCGGACCGCCGCCCACCACAGCGGCGGCAACCCCGCCTTTGCCGCCTTCGCCGTGGCACATCACGCACTTCTGCGCGTAGATGCGCGCCCCTTGCGCGGGCGTGCCGCCCCCGGGCGGCAAACCGGTGCCGTCGGGCAGGATGCTGATGTCCCATGCCGCGATGTCGGCGGGATCGATCGCCCTGCCCAAGCCGGGACCTTCGGCAAAGGCCGCGCCCGCAGCGAACGCAAGCGCGGCGGCGGAGATCGAAACTCTACGCGTAAACATGTTTCACCTCCCCTTTGCCGTCGACGCCCCAGCTCGTGAGGCTGTTGTAGTGCTGGTTCGGAAAGCCGAGCACGGGCGGGATATTCCGGGTCTCGCCGCGCTCGGCCACGAACTGGGCGCGGGTCGGCTGCACGTTGCCGGCTTCGTCCCACGCGCGGCTCTGCAATACGGCCGGCCCGCCGTCCCAGCGCCAGGGCATGCGGAACCGGGTGAACGCCTTGGGGAGCACCGGCGCCTGCAGCGCGGCCTCTCCCCAGCTCTTGCCGCCGTCGGCCGAGACCATCACCTTGGATATCCGCCCGTTGCCCGAGTAGGCGATGCCCGAGATTTCGTAGAAGCCCGGCCCTCTCAAGGCGAGTCCCGGCGAAGGCTGCGTGATGAAGGACTTCACCTCCTGCAGGAAATAAAACCTGAACGCCTTTCCGCCCGGCAGGATCTGCGAGTAGGTCCGGGTCTCGTAGTAGCTCATGGCCGGCTGCTCGACCAGCTTCAGGCGCCGCAGGAACTTGACGTTCATGTTGCCTTCGTACCCCGGCAGCAGGAGCCTCATCGGATAACCGTTGCCAGGCATCAAGCGCTCGCCGTTCTGGTAGAGCGCGATCATGGCGTCGTCGAGCGCTTTCTTGACCGGCACGCTGCGGCTCAAAGCGAGCGAGTCGGCGCCTTCGGCGACGATCCATTTCGCCTTCGGGTCGATTCCGGTTTCCTCCAGCAAAGTGGAAAGCGGAACACCGGTCCATTCGGCGCAGGACACGAGGCCGTGCAGCGCCTGCACGCTCGCCTGGATCGGCTCCCTCGAGAACATCGGCGCGCTGTTGCCGCCGCATTCGACGAAGCTCATGCGCGACACCATCGGATAGCGCGCGAGCGTATCGAGCGTGAACACCAGGGGGCGCTTCACCAGGCCGTGGATCACCAGGCGATGCTTGTCCGGGTCGATGTCCGGAGTGCCGGAATGCACGATGGTGAAGTGCAGGCCGTTCGGGGTGAGGGTGCCGTTGATGAGGTGATGCGGCGTGCGCGCGTGCGAGGTGCGCGGGTCGCCGTTGGGATTGCTGAGCGTGCGCGCGATTTTTTCCTCGAAGCGCGAGCGCTGCTCGTAGGGCCGGCTGACGCCGCCGGGAACGAGGCTCCACGGATCCTCCGCGAGCGGCTCGGCCGCAGCGGATCGAACGAAGGTATAGCCCATCATGGCTCCCGCAACGGCGGCGCCGCTGCGCAGGAACGCGCGGCGATGCACCAGCCCGTTTGCGGCGACCAGCTGCACGCCGTCCCATCCTCGCTTCGTGCTTGGTTCCATTGCCGTCCTCCTCCTTGTCAGGTTCAGCGCGTTCAGCCGACGACCGCTTTCCATTTTCCCGCGAGCTGCTCCGCGCCGCGCAGGGAAAGCGCGAAGATCGTGTAGGTCGGGTTCGAAGCGCCGCTCGTGGGAAAGATCCCCGGCCCGGCGACGAAGAGGTTGGCGATCTCGTGCGCCTGGCCGTAGCCGTTTACGACCGAGTTGCCCGCGCCCGTGCCCATGATGGTCCCGCCCATCAGGTGGATGGTCGGGATATTCCCGCGCGCGGACCAGGCTTCCTTGGCGCCGGCGGCATTCGCGATTTTCAGCCCTTCCTCGAAGTTCGCGTTCCACACCGCGGTCACGTCCTGGTCGTAGCTGTGGACGATCCTGCCGAGCGGCATGCCGAACTCGTCCTTGTCGAGCGCAAGCTCCACGCGATTCTCGATGTTCGGCATTTCCTCGCCGAAAGCGCCGATTCGGGTGAGCCCGCGCGCTGCGCGCTTCATGAACGCGTGCAGTTCGGGGCCGAACAAATCGAGCCGCGCGTTGGCGAAGCCGCCGAGGTCGCTCGTCTTCATCGCGGTGCCCGCGACGATGAACGAGCTGCCGAACGCTCCCTTGTGGCTGGTCTTGCCATAGCGATCGTAGGACATGTATTGCGCGCCCGTGGTGCCCATGTGGTTCTCGACGTTCTCGTCGAAGAGCGCCCAGGTGCCGGAGCTGTAGTGCGTCATCAGGTATTTGCCGACCAGGCCGCTCCTGTTGGCGAGGCCTTTCGGGTGCGCGCCGTTCGCCGAATTGAGCAGGATGCGCGGGTTCTGCGCCGACCACGCGGCGAGCACCACGACGCTCGCCGGCTGGAATTGCTTCTCTTTTTTATGGTCGTAGTACTCGACGCCGGTGACGCGGGTGCCCTTGGCGTTGGTGAGCACGCGCGTGACCGTGCTCCACGCGCGCACCTCGGCTCCGGCCTTTCTTGCATCGGCAAGGTAGGTGACCAGCGGGTTGGACAGCGCGCCGGTCGGGCAGCCGACATGGCACCAGCCGTCGTAGATGCACGCCGGCCGCCCCTTGTAATCGGTCGAGTTCATGCCGACCGCGGCAGGCACCATGCGGATGCCGGCTGCCGCGAAGCCTTTCAGCCAGATGTCGCCGTTGCGGAAGGTCTTCATCGGCGGCATCGGGTAGGGAGCACCGGCCGGCCGCCAGATCTCCTCGGCCCTGGCGTCGCCGGAGACGCCGACGTCGCGTGCCACCTTGTCGAAGTAAGGCGCGAGGTCCTGGTACGAGATCGGCCAGTCGAGCCCGCGGTTGTGCTCGCTCTTCACCTTGAAGTCGTTCGGCAGCAGGCGCGGGAAGTTGGCAAAGTAGTGCAGCGCGGCTCCGCCGACGCCCCAGCCCGATTGGTAGCTGTATCCGACGGGATTCCTGCCTTCCAGCAGGAACGGGGCGCCTGCGGTCTTGATCCGCCGCCCCCAGAAATCCGAGCTGATGAGATCGGAAAGCTTCCAGTCCGGTCCCTGCTCCAGGACCACGACCTTCTTGCCGGTTTTCGCCAGCACCGCGGCATAGACCGAGCCAGACGCGCCCGCACCGGCGATGACGGCATCGACTTTTTCGAGCTTGGCCATGTCACCACCTCTTCTCGGGCACGATGTGCGCCATGTAGGGGATGCCGAGGGATTCGTAACCTTCCACGGTCCCGTAGACCACATCGACGGCGTCGCTGCGCGTCACGAAGTAGACGAACGGCCCGGGCGGCCCTTGCCAGCCGTCGAGCTTCCCCTGGCGCATCAGGTCGACGAACTCGCGCTGCTCGAGTGTATTGAGCTGCGCGAAGCGACGCCCCTCGCGCGCCTGGCTCGCCCTGTCCATCGCGCCGATCGCGGCCCGGTAGAAGTTCACATACGGGGGCTTGACGTTGAGGATGCGCGCCTCGAGCAACGCCTCCTCGGGCGGAACCGAAAGCTGCTGATCGATGAAATGCGAAATGCCCGCCGCGCGGGCGCCGGGGACGAGCGTCTCGCCCAGTGCCTCGAGGGTGTCGGCTTCGTTGGCCTTCAAGAAGCGAAAGGGCACGCCCTGGGCACGGGCCTCGCGCGCGGTCAGGAGAATTTTCGCGCCGCCCACCGTGAACGCGAGCGCGCCGAGCGTCGCGCCGCGGATGAAGTCCCGTCGTTTCATCTCGTGCATGATGTCCTCCTCGACAAGATGCGGGCTGCTGCTCCGGATGGAGGGGTGGGCTGCAAGGGGATTCTAGGCCAACTCCAGCTTCCAAATAAAGGGGGCGGGCCGGCCCTGTTTACGGCGAACCGCCGAAGGAGCAACATGACGGCCTTTATCCGCGCCACCAGGGGGACTCATGAAATTCGTCGTATCGGCCGCTGCCGTTCTGTTCTTCTCCATCACCGCCGTGACCGCGCAGACGCTCGATGACCTCAAGAACGACGGGAAGAATACGGACAACATTCTCACCTACGGCATGGGCTACCACCAGCAGCGCTACAGCCCGCTCAGGCAGATCGACAAGAACACCGTCAGGCGCCTGGTGCCGGTCTGGAACCTGAGCCTCGACAACAACTGGGGCGAGCAGGCCCAGCCGATCGTCTACAACGGCATGATGGTCGTGACCAACGCCCGCGCCACCGTGGCGATCGACGTCGCCAGCGGCAAGCAGATCTGGAAGCACACGCTCGAGTGGCCGCCCGAGACGCCGCGCGTCGTGTGCTGCGGCGTGTCCAACAAGGGGGCGGCGATCTACAACGGCAAGGTCTACCGCACCACGCTGGACGCTCACGTGATCGCGCTCGACGCGAAGGACGGCAAGGAACTCTGGAAGTCGAAGGCCGCGGAGTGGAAGGACGGTTTTTCGCTCACCGTCGCGCCGCTGGTGGCGAACGGCGTGCTGGTCACCGGAATTTCCGGCGCCGAATTCGGCGTCCGCGGCTTCATCGACGGCTGGGACCCCGAGACCGGCAAGCAGCTGTGGCGCCACTACACCATCCCCGCGCGCGGCGAGAAAGGCAACGAGACCTGGCCGCAGGACAACAACGCCTGGGAAACCGGCGGCGGCTCGGCCTGGATCACGGGTTCGTACGACCCCGAGCTCGATCTCATGTACTGGGGCACCGGCAACCCCGCGCCCTGGGCCTCGCAGAGCCGGCCCGGCGACAACCTGTACACATCGTCCGTGCTGGCGATGCGGCCCAAGACCGGCGAAGTCGTCTGGCACTACCAGTTCACGCCGAACGACGCCTACGACTACGACGCCTGCTGGGAGCTGATCCTCGCCGACCTCAGCGTGCAGGGCCGGCCGCGCAAAGTGGCGATGCAGCTCAACCGCAACGGCTTCCTCTACGTGCTCGATCGCACCAACGGAGCGCTGATTTCCGCGAAAGCGTACGGAAAGGTGAACTGGGCGAGCCATGTCGATCCGAAAACCGGGCGACCGGTCGAGACCGAGATCGCCAAGAGCATTCGCGAGGCCAAGGCCACCGAGCACTGGCCGTCCACGCGCGGCGCCAAGAATTGGGAGCACGCCGCGTTCAATCCGCAGACCGGCCTCCTCTACGCCAACACGCTGCACGAGGGGCGGATGTACAAGCACCTGGAAATCAAGCCGCACGTCGTCGGCCAGCGCTACATGTACATCGAAAACCTGCCGCTGCCGCGCGCCGCCGGCGAACCGGTCGGCCACATCGAGGCGATCGATCCGCTCACCGCGGAGAAGAAATGGCGCGTGCCGCTCACCGATTTCCAGATCTGGTCGGCGATGCTCGCAACCGGCGGCGGCCTGCTCTTCACCGGCAAGGAGACCGGCGAATTCATCGCACTCGACGCCGCCACCGGCAAGCAGCTGTGGCAGTTCCAGACCGGCTCGGGCATCAACGCCATGCCCGTCACCTACACGCTGAACGGCCGGCAGTACGTCACGGTGCTGTCCGGGGTCGGCGGGCTCTATTGGAACATCGCGCGCGAGCGGCTCAAGGACAAGGTGCCGCCGGGGGGCTCGGTCTGGACTTTTGCGCTGATGCCGAACTAAAAGCCGTGCACCCGGGTCGCTGAAGCCGGAAGAGATCGAGGCGCTGTGGGCTTACGTGGTGGCGGGCGAGAAGTCATGATGGCAGCATGCGGCGCAATATCCCGTGGCGCGGGAAGATCAGGTGCTTGAGGGCGGCGAGAGTGTGGACAGCGATCAAGGTCACGAAGACATAGGACGTCCCCACGTGCAGGCCGTTGAAGAAAGCGTAGAGGCCGCGGTCGTCCACGCCCCAGGGCGGGAGCGGCACGGCGTTGAAGAACTTGACCCCGAACTTGCTGAAGTTCGAGGCGGTATAACCCGCGATCGGCATGATCAGCATGCAGACGTACAGCAGAACGTGGTTTATGCGCGCCGCGCCGCGCTCCCAGGCGGGCATCGACTCGGGCAGCGGGGGCGGCGTGTGGGTCAGGCGCCAGGCCAGGCGAAACACGATCAGCAGCCCGATCACGATCCCGGTGGACTTGTGGAAATTGACGAAGATCGTGCGGTCGGGCGTCTCGCGCGGAACGAGCTGGAGGTACCAGCCGAACGCGATCTGCCCGAGCACGGCCAGGGCGATCAGCCAATGCAGCGTCATGGCGGTGCGGGTATAGCGCGTCGGCAGGGAGTTCATCGCGGGCCGGACCCTTATTATAAGAACTTCGTTATCGCATGGAGAGCCCCATGAGCGCCGTGGCGTTGTTGCTGGTCGCGTCTCTCGCCGCCGGCGCGAGCCCGGCTCAGGATTACCCGAGCAGGCCGGTTCGAATGGTAGTGCCATTCTCGCCGGGCGGGTCGACCGACACGCTCGCGCGCATCGTCGGGCAAAAGCTCACCGAGCGCTCGGGGCAGCCGGTGATCATCGAGAATCGCGCCGGCGCGGGCGGACACATCGGCGCGGAGCAGGTGGCGAAATCCGCGCCGGACGGATACACGCTGCTGCTGGGAGGCGTTCCCCACGCGATCTCGGCAAGCCTTTATTCGAAGCTGCCGTACGACCTCGCCAGGGACCTCGCGGCAATCGCGGAAGTGGCGTCATTTCCCAGCGCGATCGTCCTGCATCCATCGCTGCCCGCGAAATCGGTGAAGGAGCTGATCGCGCTCGCTCGGGCCCGGCCCGGACGGCTCAGTTTCGGGTCGGCCGGCATCGGCTCGCCGAATCATCTCTCGCTCGAGCTGTTCCAGGCGATGGCCGGCGTCAGCATGGTGCACGTTCCCTACAAGGGATCGGGGCAGCTCGTCGGGGATCTGCTTGCCGGGCAGGTGCAGCTCGCGTCGATGGGCTTGCCGGTGGCGATGCCGCACGTTCAATCCGGAAAGCTGAGAGCGATCGCGGTGACGGGCGCCGCGCGCTCCCCGCTGCTGCCGGAGGTGCCCACCGTGAGCGAAGCAGGATTGCCGGGATTCGAGGTGACGTCCTGGTACGGCGTGTTCGGTCCGGCGGGACTGCCCGCAGACATCGTCGCGAAACTCAATTCCGAGATCGGCAGCGCGGTCACGGCGCCCGAGGTCAAAGAGCGCCTCGCCGCGCTGGGGGCCGAGCCCTCGGTAAAGGCTCCCGATCAGTTCGCCCGCTACGTCCGGCAGGAAATCACGAAATGGGCAAAACTGGTCAGGGACTCGGGCGCCAAGGCCGAGTGAGCGCGGCCGCGCGCCCTTTTGTCTTTCAGTTTTTCTTGCCGTCGAGCGCCGCCAATTTCCTGAAGTTCGGCTCCGCGTGCGGCAGAGGCGGCAGGGACCAGGTGCCGGTGCCCACCGGCCGGATTTCGCGATCGACGGGAACCTCGACCAGATAGGGCCGGTTGGCCTTGATCGCGGTTTCGAGCACGCCTTCGAGATCGCCGGCGCGCTCGACGCGGGCGGACTCGACTCCGAACGAGCGCGCGAGCATCGCGAAGTCCGGGCTGTAGAGCTCGCCGGTCTTGTGATTCTCGAAGCTCGTCGCCAGCTCCTTGCCGAACATGCCGAGCTGCATGTCGCGTATCGAGCAGTAGCCGTGGTTGTTCCACACCACCCACACGGCGGGAATGTCGTATTCCACGGCGGTGGCGAGAATGTGCGGCGTCATCAGGAACGAGCCGTCGCCGACGACCGCCACCGCCGGGCTCTCGGGCTGGGCGAGCTTCGCGCCGAGAATGCCGCAGGTGGCGAACCCCATGGACGCGAAGCCCCATGATTGCAGCAGATGACGCGGCCGCCGCGCCTTCCACAGCTGCACCACCCAGTTGTGATGCACGCCGACGTCGGTCGCGAAGATCGCGTCTTCCGGCATCACCCGGGACAGGCCTTGCATCAGGCGCTCCGGGCGCAGCGGAGACTGGTCGTTTCCGGCAAACGGGGCCTGGTATTTGTCCCAGGCCGCCCGGCAGTCGCGCAACTGCGCCGTCCAGTCGTCGAAGTTCTTTGTCGACGACTTCAGCTTTTCCTGCGCGCGCCGGGTCATCGCCTCGAGACTCGCCCGGATGTCGCCCACGATGCCGAGGTGGACGGGGTAATTGCGCCCGATTTCCGCCGGATCGTTGTCGATCTGGATGAGCTTGGTGGGCGGTATGGTGAGC
Organism: Burkholderiales bacterium; assembly: GCA_035637655.1. GTDB lineage: Bacteria > Pseudomonadota > Gammaproteobacteria > Burkholderiales > SG8-39 > VBDM01. Next base: position 17,729 of record DASPWT010000210.1, read on the forward strand.
GTATAGCCGCTGATCCACGCGCTGGTGGTGCGGTCGTCGAAGCTGCAGCCGAGCGCGAGCACGACATCGGCGTTGCGCGCGGCTTCGTTGGCGGCATAGGGCCCGTTTCTGCCGATCGCGCCGAACGCGAGCTCGTGGGTTTCATCGAGGGTGCCTTTGCCGTTGGGGCTGGTCACCACCGGGATGCGCACGAGCTCGAGAAACTCGAGCAGCGCGTCCGTGACTTCGCCGATCAGGCCGCCCTGCCCGACCAGCACCACCGGGCGGCGCGCGGCAAGCAGCAGCTCGAGCGCCCGGGCTAGCGCCTGCAATTCGCCGGGGAAGCGCTGGTTCACCCGCGGATCGGGATCGGGGATCTCGACTTCGGCGGTTTCCTGGAAAACGTCGAGCGGAACGTCGATGTTCACCGGTCCGGGGCGGCCGGTGCGCAGGAGACCGAACGCCTGCTTGACGGCGAGCGGCAGCATTTCCACGCGCGTCGGCTGAAAGCTCTTCTTCACCAGGGGGCGGATGACCGACGGGAAATCGCCCTGGAAATAGCGGCCGGTTTCCTGGAACGGCATGCGGTTGAACTGGGTGGTGGGCACGTTGCCGGTGATCGCGAGAAACGCAGACGAATCCATCATGGCTCCCGCGAGCGCGACCGGAAGATTGCACGATCCCGGTCCGCACGAGGTGATGGTCGCCACCGGCTCGTGGCGGACCTTGTAGTAGGCATCGGCCATGTAGCCCGCCGCCTGCTCGTGATGCACCGAGATCGTCTTGATGCGCGAGGCGGCATCGGCGGCGGCGTCGAGAAAGCCGATGTTGCCGTGCCCGCACACGCCGAACAGGTAAGGGACTTTCTCCTTGATCAGGTATTCGACCAGGATCTCCGCGCCCTTCCAGGTCTTGCGTTTCGGCGCAACGCGCGGCGGAGCCTCGTTCTCCGTCGCGACCTGCTTGAGAACCGGGCTGGACACATCCATGGCTGCTCTCCTTCGGTATGTAGCGACGTCTTCGCGGGCGATTCTACTACCGCTATAGATTCGCGCCGATCCAGTCGGCGATGCAATCGATCCCGACCTGCCGGTTGTCGGCTTGCGCATGATACGTGCTGCCGTCCTCGGCGGTGAGGATCTTCAGGCTCTTGCGCCGGGCACCGATCGCCTCGAAGAGCTTGTGGGCGGAAGCGACCGGCACGACCTTGTCGTCCTCGGCGTGCACGATGAGAAACGGGCAGGTGATCTTCTGCGCGACCCCCACGAGCGAGAAGCGCCCGGCCCGCTCGATCGCCGCGTCGATGTCCTCGGCCCCCATGATCCAGCGGAAATGAAAAGCCGATTGCGGGGTGGTCTTCGGGTCGGTCGCGTGCCTGCGCTTGACCTCGCGTTGCCACGCCGCCAGGTCCCAGTGCAGCGCGCTCATGGCCACGCCGGCGGCGTAGCGCTTCTCGAATGCGGCGATGCGGGCAGCGTAATAGCCGCCGAAGCTGTAGCCCATGATCACCACCTTGCGCGGATCCACCTCCCGCCGCTGGGCGGCGTATTCGTACGCCGCCGTGCCGGGCACTTCGTAATCGTGACGGGCATGGAGCCCGCGAAGACGCAGCGACTCGCCTTGCCCGGGCCCGTCGATGGCGAGCGTATGCCAGCCGCGCCTGGCGAACTCGAGTCCCGCGAAGAGAACGCTCATCTCCTTGCAGTTGTCCATGCCGTCGAACACGACCACTGTCGGCGCGCGTCCCGGCGGTCCCGGGGCTTTCATGAACAGCGCGGGCAGCGTCGTATTTTCGTACGGCACCTCCACGCGCTCGATGTTCGGGTAGCGCCGCTCCAGGCCTGCGTGCTGGCATTGAAGAGCCTTGCGGCCGATCTCGCGTTTTTCCTCGCCCGGGACGACGAAGCGCTCCCCGGTGAAGTAATACATGCCGGCGCGCAGGAAACAGTTGCCCGCCGTGAGCTGGCGCCCCTCGCGGGCTGCCGCGTCGGCGGCGCGCTCGAGCCGTCTCGCCATCGCGCACCACTCTTCCCGCCAGGCGTCGGCTTCGCCCTGGCGAGCTTTCAGCCTTTCGCAGACTTCGTCGATCTCGCCGAGCGCGACCGCGCCGTAAGGCGCCATCCCCTTCGTGACGAGAGCCGCGTTCGACCAGGTGAGATTGCCGGGGAATTGCTCGATCCAGGCGCCGGACGACATGATGCGATCCTTGCTAATCGACCCGGATGCCCGTCGCCTTGATCACTCCCGACCACGTGGCCAGTTCCTTCTTGATGTAATCCGCAAACTCCGCCGGCGTGCTCCCCACCGCGTGCGCGCCCACGCCGGCAAGGCGTTCGTTGAAATCCGGAGCCTTTACCGACTCGACGATCGCACGGTTGAGCCGGCCGATGACCGGGCCGGGCGTGCCCGCAGGCACGACGACGCCTTGCCATTCGACCGCTTCGTAGCCCGGCACGCCGGCCTCGGCGACGGTGGGTATTCCGGGAAGCGCGGGATCGGGCTTCGAGCTCGTCACGGCGAGGACCACCAGCCTGCCGGACTTTATGTGCTGCACCTGGGAAGGAATGCTGCCGGCATAGATCGGGACTTGCCCGCCGACCACGGCCACGACCGCCGGGCCGCCGCCGCTATAGGGAACGTGCACGATGTCGGTCCCGGTCATGGTTTTGAACAGCTCGGTCGCCATGTGGGTCGCGCTGCCGTTGCCCGAAGAGGCGTAATGCAGGCTGCCGGGCTTGGCTTTAGCGAGCGCGATCAATTCCTTCACCGACCTTGCCGGCACCGACGGGTGCACCGAAATCGCGAGGGGCACGATCGTGACCAGGCTGACCGGCGCGAAGTCGCGCCCGGTATCGTAGGGCAGCTTCGCCATCAGGCTCGGATTGACGGCGAAGGAAAGATTGGCAACGCCGAGCGTATAGCCGTCCGGCGCTGACTTGGCGACGGCGTCCATGCCGATGGTCGAGCCCCCGCCCGGGCGGTTGTCGATGACCGCTTGCTGGCCGAGGCTCTCCGACAATTTCGGAGCGAGCAGGCGAAACACCACGTCGGTCGCGCCTCCGGGCGCGAACGGCACGATCACGCGCACCGGCTTGGCGGGGAAGTTCTGGGCGGCCGCGGATGCGGCGTGAAAGCACGCCACGCACAGCAAGGCCAAAACAAGCCGACGCAACCGAAAACTCACTTTCTTCTCCTGAAGTTGAGCGCGGATCGTATCCTATCAGGGAACGCACGAGGCTCCACCCACGCCCGCTCACCGCGAGGCCGATCGGAGGCGGCGGATTTGAAAGCAAGAGCCGGAGTGCTTGCTTTCGTGCCGTCCCCGAACATGGCGCCATGGCGAGCCCAATGGCGCGCCGCCACCGAAAAGGAGCGTTATCATGGAATTCGCAATGACGAGGAAAGCAACCGACTGCCTGCCTTTCGCAAGCGACGCCGAACGCTGGGCGGCGGTCCAGCGCAAAGACCGCGACGCGGACGGCGTGTTCTGCTACTCCGTGCGGACCACCGGCGTCTATTGCCGCCCCTCGTGCGCCGCGCGGCTCGCGCGGCGCGAAAATGTCCGCTTCCACGCGAGCTGCGAGGAGGCCGAAGCGGCCGGGTTCCGGCCGTGCAAGCGTTGCCGGCCGAACGAGGCGGCTCTCGCCGTGCGCCGCGCCGCCGCAGTGGCGAAGGCCTGCCGCCTGATCGAGACGGCCGAGGAGATGCCGAATCTCGCGGCGCTCGCCGCATCCGCGGGAATGAGCCCCTTTCACTTCCACCGCGTCTTCAAGACGGTCACAGGGGTCACTCCCAAGGCCTACGCGGCGGCTCATCGCGCCCGGCGAGTGCGCGAAGCCTTGCCGCAGAGCTCCACGGTGACCGAGGCGATCTACGGCGCGGGATTCAATTCGAGCGGGCGCTTCTATGCCGAGTCTGCGCAGGTGCTGGGAATGACGCCGACCCGCTTCCGCTCCGGAGGCAGCGGCGCGGCGATCCGCTTCGCCGTCGGCGAATGTTCGCTCGGCTCGATTCTCGTCGCCGCCACCGGCAAAGGCGTCTGCGCCATCATGCTCGGCGACAAGCCCGAGGCGCTGGTGCGCGAGCTCGAGGACCGCTTTCCCAAGGCGGCTCTGATCGGCGGCGACAGGGACTTCGAGCAATGGGTGGCCAAAGTGGTCGGCTTCGTCGAAGCGCCGGCGCTCGGCCTCGATCTGCCGCTCGACGTGCGCGGCACCGCCTTTCAGCAGCGCGTCTGGCAGGCGCTGCGCGAGATCCCGGCCGGCTCGACGGTGACCTACTCGCAGATCGCGCAGCGCATCGGCCTGCCGAAAGCCGTGCGGGCGGTGGCGCACGCCTGCGCCACGAACGCGATCGCCGTCGCCATTCCCTGCCACCGGGTCGTGCGCAACGACGGCTCGCTCTCGGGCTACCGCTGGGGCGTCGAGCGCAAGCGGGCGCTGCTCGACCGTGAAGCGCGATCCTGAGCATGTCCTGCGGCGCTCGCCGCGTTACATCGGCGGCACCTGGCCTTTCAGGCCGACGTTGACGCGCGCGGCGGTGAGGCTGCCGTCGGGCTGGCGCTGCGTGACTGCAAATACCTTGGCGCCGGGCTTGAGCTCGCCGCGCTCGGTGGGCGTGAAGGACACGATCACCGCGTTTTCGGGGACCAGCACCTTCTTCTCGCCGCCCTTGTACTGCACCGTGAGGACGCGGTCCTTGCCCATGCTCGTGACATTGGCCACGTTCGCATTGGTCATCTTGCTGGCGGGCCTCAGGTCCCAGTCGTAGTGCCCCTCGCCGGTGCCGCGCATGTTCTCCGGGAAAATGTGCACCTCGAGCGCGACCAGCGCGCCATCGCGCTCGCCGAGCGTCGTGGTGCCGATGAATTTTCCGCTGGCGACATCGGCGAGGCTCGCCTTGGCGATCCCCATGACCGCGTAATTGTCCGCGAGCTTGACGCTCATGCTCTGGCCATTGTTGGCCTTGATGGTCAGGTTGGTACCGTCGATTCTCTCCACCGTGCCCCGGATTCTCACCGGCGGATTGGCGGGGGCCTGGGCGATGGCGACAGCGGATACGGAGGCAATCAGCAATGCAAGGATGGTGCGGGTCATGGAGTTTCCTTCGAAGTGAACGACACAGCGCAAACGTTGCGAGCGCGAGACTTATTCCCTAAAAACGCTCTGCGATCGATATGCATGGCCCCTCCTTTTCCCGGAACGCGATCTAAGGAAATCAGCCGCGACCTTCTTTCGGCTCTTGTTCGCCGCCGGTCCGCTGCCAGGGGTCGCGGCGAAAGCGCGCGCGGCGCGCGGAGCCCTCCGCGTCTTGCAGCGCGTACTCGCGCAGTCGCGCCTTCAGTGCCAGGCGCAGCGCCTCGGGCAGCTCGCTTGCGGCGAGCTCGAAGCGCGCGATGATCGGATCGGCCTCAAGCGGGTCTCCGGGGGCAAGCCGCGCCCCGATGAAGTCTTCCGAGCCGGACATCCCGCCGTCGTGAAAGTAACCACTGCCGCGGATCCACGCCAGGGCCCGCTCGTTGGAACCGATTCCGTAGCAGAGCTCGAACGCAGACAGCTCGCCACCCGTCTCGCGCACGAACAGATCGAAGTAATCGTCGTGGAACCAGCGCCGCTCGCTCGAGGGGTCGTCCTGCAATACGTCGCGGATCTCTCTCAGCACCGCAATGCTCCCGCTCATCGTCCCATAACCGTAACATAGGGCATAGGGCGCAGGCAAAAGTTTTACAGGTCTTGTGATTTTATGATTCTTGAATCTCCGCAGGGCTCAAATCGCGCGTGCGCCTCGCCACAGACCAGCGGTGCCCGAACGGATCTTCCAGCTCGGCATACCGGTCGCCCCAGAACATGTCCGCGGGGGGCATGGCGATCCTTGCGCCTGCGGCGACGGCCCGCTCCACCACCGCGTCGGCGTTCTCCACGTGCAAGCGTACCGTAACCGGCGAGCCTTTCGGCGATTTCGGCCCGAACCCGCCCCACTCGGGAAACTCGTCCGTCAGCATGAGCGCCGAGTTGCCGATCCGCAGCATGGCGTGCATCAGCTTGCCCTTCGGACCGGGCAGGCGCGACACTTCGACGGCATTGAACGCCTTGGTATAGAACTCGATCGCGTCGGCCGCGCCGGCGCAGGTCAAGAGCGGGGTGCGGGAACGCATCCCGTCGGGAATGGGCTTGACGGCTGGTTGGGTCATGATGCGGCTTCCTCGTATCGACAGTGGGGTTTATCTGCTCGCTGAGGGACTCAATGAGCGCGATGAGCCCGCTGCAGTGCCGCGATGTCGATCTTGGTCATCTGCATCATCGCCTGCATGACGCGTTGTGACTTCTCGGGATCCTTGTCTCGCAGCAGTTCGATCATGACGCGCGGAACGATCTGCCAGGACAGACCGAACTTGTCCTTGAGCCAGCCGCACTGCCCCGGCGCGCCGCCCGCGGAGAGCTTCGTCCACATGTCGTCCACTTCTTTCTGCGAGTCGCAGTTGACGACCAGGGAGATGGCTTCGGTGAATTTGAATCGCGGACCGCCGTTGAGCGCGGCGAACTCCTGGCCTTCGATCTGGAAGTTGCAGACCATGACCGTTCCGGCAGGGCCGGGTCCCGCCTTGCCGTATCGCGTCACGCTCAGGACCTTCGAGTTCCTGAAGATCGAGACGTAGTGATTCATCGCCTCCTCGGCGTTGCTGTCGAACCAGAGGAACGTCGTGATTTTCTGCTTGCTGGCCATGGCTCGTGCTCCTTCGTCGGGGTGAACTGGGTTTCGATGTAGCGCCGCAGGTGCCGCAGGCACTCGGCGGCGATCCGCGGACCTTGCCTGGCTTTGGCCAGGATGAAGGCGCCCTGGATCACCGCCTGGATGTGGAGGGCGAGGCTTTCAGCGCTCCACGGCGCATCCGGTGCGTAGCGACGCCTGGCTTCGGCGATGTCCTTGGCCACCCGCGCCGCGTGCGCGCTGATATGCGTGTCGCACGCCGCGCGGATCGCCGGGTGCGTGTCGTAGGTTTCCTGGACCATCGTGCCGAGCAGGCAGGTGAACTCCGGCAGCGAGCCCTGCAGGATCGCAATGCGGAACTCGACGTAGCCCAATAGCCGCTCGAGCGGGTCGGTGGCGCTCTGGTAAGAGGCGGTCGCAAACAGTACGTCGGCCATTGCCGCGAAATGATCCGCCGCGGCAAGCGCCAGCTCTTCCTTGCTGTCGAAGTGGTGGAAGAAGCTGCCCTTGGTGAGTTTGGCGGCCGCGCAGACGTCTTCGATGCGCGTCGCCGAATACCCTTTGGTTCGGATGACTTGCAGGGCGGCGTCGAGGAACCCGTGCCGGTCGCGAGCTAGGCTCCGGAGACCTCGAGCTCGACGGGAACGTTGTTGCGCGTCGCGTGCGAGTACGGGCAGATCTGTTCGTGCGCCTCGCGGGCGAGCGCGGCGAGCTCGGCCTGCGGCAGGCTCTTGTCCTGCACGCTGAGCTTCACGGCGAGGCCGAAGCCCCCGCCTTCGCGCGGGCCGATCGTGACGGCGCAGGTGATCCGCGCCTTCGCCGCGTCCTTCTTGTGCCGCTTGCCGACGAAGTCTAGCGCGCCTCCGAAGCACGCGGCGTAGCCGGCGGCAAACAGATGCTCGGGCGTCGCAGTGCCGGGCTTGCCCGGGCCGCCCATCTCCTTCGGTACCGAGAGATTGGCTTTCACCACGCCGTCGCTCGACTCGGTGTAACCGTTGCGCCCGCCGGTGGCGGTCGCGGTCGCGGTGAAGAGGGGCTTGATCGTGTCCATGCGGGTCTCCGGGGTGGTCGCTGGTCCCTCATTATATGGATGAACCCAGGTCAGGCCACCAGCGCGCGCAGCTTCGGGTGCCGCCCAAAAAACGCGAGCCTCTCCGCCCACGCATCCAGGCCCCAGACGTGTCCGGCGCGCTCGACGATCAGCTGCACGAGCACGCCCGCGTACACGATGTGGTAGTCGAGGAGGAAGTTGTTTTTATTCTCGATATAAGGGAAATTCATGTGCGCCGTCCAGTAAAGGAGCAGCAGCAGGATGCCGAAACCCGCGCTCACCCGCACGAACAGGCCCAAGAGCAGCGACAAGCCGATGAGCAGATGGCCGTATTCCACGAGAAACGTGAGGGTCGGCGCCCAGGCCGCGCTCGTGAAAGGCGCATACACATCGTGGAACGTCTTGGTTCCCTTGAGGAACCCGGCGACGCTCCAGTTGGGATCGAAGACCTGGTGCGAGGCGGCGTAGAGGAAAGTCCACGCCATGGCGAGGCGGAAGAAAACGATCAAAGCCCTTCTTGTCGCAGCGGTGTCCATGCTCTCTCCTTTGGTCATGTCCCTCGAATTCCGCCTGCAATATACGCGCCTCGGACCGGGACGCTCACGCCGGGTCGCGAAATCCCACCTGCCAGTGCGAGCCGTCGCAGAACGGCTTGTTCTTCGACGCGCCGCAGCGGCACAGCGTGTAATGCTCGGTCGAGCCGCCCTGCCCGAACTTCACGCCCATCAGCTCGATGCCGCCCGTGACTGCGTACGGCCCGTCGTTCGTCACCGTGACCATCGGCGGGCGCTCTAGCGGCTCGGCCTCGACGCCGCCGATCGCGTAGCTGAGGGCCCCGGACGGGCACTTCCTGATCGTCGCGATGATCTCCTCCACCGCGGCGGCGTCCGGGGCTATCCAGGGCTCGTCATGCATGCGGAACACCGACTTCAGCTCGTCGGTGCAGAACCCCGCGTGCGCGCAGATCGAGCGATTGTCGAGGATCGTGATGCGCTTGCCTTCGTAGGCCTGGCGCTTGTCCTTTGCAGGGTCGGCGGTCTTCGCGTCCTTGAAGCCGATCACGCTGTGCGTCCCGTCGCAGAAGGGCTTGTTCTTCGAGGCGCCGCAGCGGCACAGCGCCACCGCGCGCACGTTCGCGCAAGCTTCGCCGGAGGCGCGGCGCAGGTTCGGCACCGGCCTCACTTCCATGTCGTTCAGGAGATAGTACGGGCCGTTCGGGGAGCAGCCCATTTTCGGTTTGGGGTCCATGAGCCGATGTTACGCCACTTGGCTCGCAGCCTGCCATCGCGCGCCTTCGCGCGAGCGTCACGTGTGGAAGCGCGCCGCGCCCTGAGCGGGGCGCTACGGTCGATTCATTTGGGGACCCGCCTGTCCCCGCCCGAGACGACCCTGAGCCGACCCCGCGCTTCGCGCCGCCGGCTCTCCTCGAGCGCCGCTCCCTGCTCCTCCAGGTAGGCCGTCAGCTCTTCCGCCGGCAGCGGCTTGCTGAAGTAGTAGCCTTGCATTTCGTCGCAGCCTCTGCGCTCGAGGAATCGCACCTGGTCGTGGGTCTCGACGCCCTCGGCGACGACTTTGAGCCCCAGGCTGGCCGCCATGGCGAGGATCGTCTCGGTGATCGCGACGTCGCTCGCGTCCACCGGAATGCCGCGGATGAACGACGCGTCGATCTTCACGCAGTCGATCGGCAGGCGTTTCAGGTAGGCGAGCGAGGAGTAGCCGGTCCCGAAGTCGTCGATCGTGAGCCGCACGCCCATCGCCTTGAGATTGCGCAGCAGCTTCACCGCCTGCTGCGGATCCGGCAGCATCACGCTCTCGGTCACCTCGAACTCGATCCAGCGCGGATCCATCCCCGTTTCCCTGATCGTGCGCGCGACGTCCTCCAGCAAGGTGGCGCTCATGAATTGCCGCGCCGACAGGTTCACCGCCATCCGGAACATCGGCAACCCCTGCCCCGTCCACTTTTGCGCCTGCAGGCAGGCGGCGCGCAGCGCCCATTGTCCGATCGGGACGATCAAGCCGGTCTCCTCCGCGAGCGGGACGAGCTGATCGGGCAGGACGAGACCGACGGTCGGATGCTGCCAGCGCAACAGACACTCGATTCCCGTCACGCGCCCGGACCGCGCTTCGACCTTGGGCTGGTAATACAGGCTCAGCTCGTTCCGTTCCAGCGCGCGGCGCAGCGCGGCTTCGAGCTCGAGCCGCTCGACGGAGCCGGGGTTCATCCCGCTGGCATAGTGCTGGGCGGTGTTCTTGCCCTGCTCCTTCGCGCGGTACATCGCGATATCCGCGTTCTTCAGCAGGGCCCGCAGATCCTTGCCATCGACCGGAGAGACGCTGATGCCGATGCTCGCCGTGATCTGGAATTCCTTGCCGTACACCGTCATCGGCTTCGCCACCTCGACGAGGATCTTTTGCGCCACCTGGGCGAGGTCGCCCCGGTCCTGGAACGCCTCGATCAGGACCACGAATTCGTCGCCTCCCTGCCGCGCGATCGTGTCCGACCTGCGCACGCAACGCGCCAGCCTGGCCGCCACGTTCTGCAGGAGCCGGTCGCCCGCCTCGTGGCCCAGGGCGTCGTTGATGTTCTTGAAGCGGTCGAGATCGATGAACAGCAGGCCGACGGGGCGTCCCCCCCTCTTCGCCGAGGTGAGAGCGCGATTGGCCCGTTCGGCGAGCAGCAGCCGGTTGGGCAGGCCCGTCAGAGGGTCGTGCGTCGCCGCGAACCTGACCACCTCTTCCGCCTGCCGCCTCTCCTTGATTTCCCGCCGCGCGAGCAGGATCAGAAGGCCGAGCAGGCCGAGGTTGAACAACGTCGCGACGGCGGCGGTGATGACGCTCAAGTCCGAGCTGCGCCTGGATTGCTCGGTGCGGCGCGCGAGCCGCGCATCCGCCGCGCCCAGAAGCTCGGCCGTGAGGAGCTGGACGCGGTGAATCGTCGCCGGGCCCGCCGTAGCGCGGATGTTTCGGATGGTTGCTGCGACGCCGCTCCGGCGGTGGATTTCGATCAGGGTGTCGAACCGTGCGAGCTCCTCGCCGATCTGCGCGCCGAGCAACTCGATCTGCTGCGCCTGATCCGGAATCGCTCCGGACAAGGCCCGCAGCGTTTCGACGGGCTTCGCGGCGCGCTCGAGAAACGCTCGAGCCCGTTCGAGGCGTTCCCGCTCGCCGCCGATGATGTAGCCGCGCAGCTCGATCTGCGAATCGGCGACGTCGCCCTGGACGTCCTTGAGGGCTTCGACGACCTTGAGCGTGTTTTCGGCGATCCGCGAGGCCTCGATCAGATTGGCGATCGTTCGATACGTCACGAAGGCGTTCGCGACGAGGATGCCGAACGCGACGAGCGAGCCGATGACGAACCGTCGCGAGAGAAAAGGCGGGCTCTCCCGCGTTTCCGTGTCGCCGCGTTCGGGCTCGGGTCCCCTGCGGCTCTCCTCGGGGATCCCGCCGGTGCGGGAAAGGGATTTGGGCTCGGAATACATGGGCCCGTCGAGTATACTCAAGGCCCGCCGATCGCAGGGCGCTGACCCTCCCTTTAGCTAATGCCGATCGGGAAAAAGTCATGAAACGCCTCGCATTTCGCGAGCCGCTTGCGCTCGCCCTGCTGCTCGGGCTCGCCGCGCCCGCCCTCGCCCAGTCGGGCGGCCCGCGCACCCTGCCCGAGCTCAAGGCCGACGTCCAGGAGCGCTCCGACCGCCACGCCTATCCGGTGTCGGAACTCGATGCGGCCGAGGTGCGCGAAGCGCTCGGCAATCTCAAGACTCTCGACCTTTCCGAAGACACCCCGCGGCGAAAGAAGTACGGGACCCCCAAGCCCCTATGCCGCGCTGACCGTTACTTCGCCATTCTCGGGGTCATAGCTAAATACTCGGTAGCCTTGGAGTTCGACTTGGGACAGCGAATTCTTTGAGAAAACCGGTAAGGTTGTACCGTCCGGACGACGAGCCGATCTAGACATCAGAGCCGCAAGCCCCGATTCGACGGCCTCCTCCCCTAATTGATTGCAAGCGTCGTACCCGTTTTCAGCAACGAGGAACGGCCACTCCTCGACTTTCGGCCTCAAGTCTTTTACGTCCCCGGCAAATCTAACGCGAGCCAAGCGATAGTACGCTCGGGTAGGCACGTTGCCTTGAAGCAGTGGTTTGAGATACCAGTACCTGATTTCGCGCTCGACCGTTTCAGCCTCTAGCGCACTATAGAAGACCCTCAACGTTCCATCGGAGAATCGGGTCTGGTCCGTTTTGTAGAGAGACTTATTGGCAAAAGGCCCTTCGATGACATCAGAAGGATCGTCAGTGAAACCTCGGTCCCTCAATAATTCGATCATCTCCTCAATTTGTCTGGGATCGAGGCCTAGGTCCCTTAGCTTCTCCATGTGACTTACCTGGTTGACCAGTCGAAGGGTGGGGCCTTCAAACGTCGTTGTCTCGACCTGTTCCAACATCCCTCAGAGCCCCGAGATGTGCTCAACATATTGCCGCAGCGCTAGTAGGTTCTCCATAGAACCCTCGAGGAGCATGTCGAGTGGTGCGCGATTTCCAAGCTCAAGCCTGGGAGTACGCATCCACGCTTGCTCGCCCTCTCTAAACAGCCCACTCGCAAGGGCTTTGATCCGGAACAACGCGGCAATTCGCGCCTTGACATCGGCTCCGCGCAGGGAAGTGCGACCGGCCAAAATCGCTGCGACGGTAGGCTGGTCTCCGGGTTCATAACCTAGCAACCGAGTTGCCTGTGCTAGGTCAAGATTCCAAGACTGAAAAAGCTTCGATACAAATTGAACGGGACCAACAATACGATCCGCGCGAAATGGGTTTTCAGAGCCGCTCTGAGTCGTAAAGATTTTGAAACCGGCCTCTTTCGCCTCGCGCAAGAACTCATCTGCTTTCGCCCAGCGGAATGGCGACAATGACTCTTCCATCGCACGCCGCAAATCTTCAGATTGGACTAGGGCGCCTGTATGCGTTGGCCGTCTGAGTGTTGCAGGCGACTGCGAAGACTCGCCAAGGGATCGGCCGATTCCCTCTAATGGAGCAAATCTTATTCGCTCCGCAAGTGGCGTTTCCGCATCTTGCCCGTTCGGTCGTGGTCGAAGCATAGTTCGCCCTTAGCTCTTACTCGATGGTTGTGGTTGTTTCTGTGGTTCTAGACCCGCGCGCTTGAGAACCTCTTTCGTAAGATTGACGGCATGCTCTATTTTTTCCTTGAGTGCGGAGAATGCACCACCTTCACGAAATTGGGTGCTAGTCGAGAAGAATAGTTCCTTGGAAGAGCGTATCGCACGAGTGAGATCGAAGTTGAAAGTCCACTTCTCCTCATTCTCCACGAACTCTATGTGGAATCCTGGAATTGCCTCAGCGTGGCGTTTGCCAGCTGGCGCAGCGAAGAGGTCGGATCGGTTGAATAGGCCTCGCAGCAATTCGGTTACGTTCGTCGAACTATCCAGCAGCTCGATAAACATTCGCCCCCCTAGGATCTCTTCCTGTACGGCGAATTTGCTGCCGCCAACGGTTGCTAGGGCTTCGATGGTCAATTGAATGCAGTCCTCAATCGTGTCCAGGTCGCCAGGGGCATTGGGGTTTGTAAACTTTGCCGTAAAGACGTCTGCACGAATATCCAAACTTCCGTTGCCCGCAAATAGGTTGATGCGCGAATGAACGTCACCAACGCTACGACCAGAGTCGACGACGAGATCACTCGGCGCAAGGGCGTACTTGGGTGAAAGGCGACCGTGCACGGCCTCCAAAATAACCACGGGAGTTCCAGCCAGCACAAACAGCGGTGCTCGAAATTTTGCTTCGTACGTCACGTCAAAGAAGTTTGTCTTATATAGCATCGTGGCGGTCTGCCTAGCAACTTTCGGCGGCTGAGGACGACTAGTCATATCGATGAACCCAAGCCCCCGAACCAACTTGACGGTGACGACGAGCGGTGGGCGGGATCGGATGACGCGAATGGGGGTGACTGAAAGAGTTGGCCACTGATAGTTTCCGCAATCAAATAGACATTGTAGTTGTAGATTTGCGGATCATCATTCGAATCGATACGCTCGGTCAGCAAAGCGCCCCGGATTGCCGATGAGGGAGAGGTCAAACCGAAATCGCGCAGAGCGTCACCCGAAACAAGCAATATGCGGCTGAACTGAGTGCTTGAGTCAGTCCACCGCGGCCAATTGCCACGCGAGAGTTGGTGCATCCCGTTCTCCAACGCGTTCCTTAGAACTGGCAGATCGAGGGGCACCCATTCTGCTGTGCTGGAACGCATTTCAGGATGAAATCTTTTCGATTAAGAAGGATAAGCCCGAGGTTCTTGAGTTCACGTTCTTGATGCATTGAACCAATGAACTTTCCATCTTACTTGTATTTTGGTCCGATTCGAGGGTCACATATATGGAGTGTGGTTCCCCAGGCAGAAGGTCCGTACGCGCTTCAACGAAAGACTTTGCGAAATGGAGCCGCAGCGCCGTGGGCAGTTCCTCCAGCTCGTGCTCTAACCGAGCGGACGAAAGCTTGGATACCGCCCGCTCTACTTTCGGAACACCATCTTCAGAGTGATATATCCGGTACTTTAGTTGCATATCGTGGATCGAAATTTCTGCAAGATTACCCCAAACGGGCCCGGCATGGCGATTGGGCCCGCTACTCGACAGAGCGCGAACAGCTTTCTGGCCCGATCCTGAGCAGACCTAGACAACCCGCAAGCTCTCCCAGGCTAAAAGGCTCTCGCGCGCAGCGAGCTGACAGAGCTAGCGCCGATTGATGGGAAAATCGACGCAGGTCTACCGCAACGCCGCGTTTATCTTCTCCAGCATCCCCGCCCCCGGACACAGCTCTTTCTCGCCGAGCTTGTTGAACGGGGTCTCCACGGTGTTGAGGTGGGCGTGGAGGTCTTCGGAGTTGGTGTCGAGGTACAGCAGGCCGGTGACGACTTCGCCTTTCGCCGCATGGTGGGCGACGTATTCGAGCGCCTGCACGCGGTCGGTCGGGTCGTACTCGGGATGGGTCTTGCGCAGGCGGATGATGGAGCCGTCGTGCTGGGGCACTTCGATGGCGTCGCCGTCGTTGTATTCGACGTTGATGGCTTCGCGCGAAGGCCAGAAGTCGAGGCGGTTGACGGCTTCGTTGTGGTCGCGCACGTAGTCGTAGCTCTTGGTCGAGCCGGCGTGGTTGTTGAACGCGACGCAGGGAGAGATCACGTCGATGAAGGCCGCACCTTCGTGCGCGATCGCCGCTTTCACCAGGGGAATGAGCTGGGCCTTGTCGCCCGAGAAACTGCGCGCGACGAAGGTCGCGCCCATGATGAGGGCGAGGGAGACCGTGTCCACCGGGGCGTCGGCATTCACCACGCCGCGCTTGGACTTCGAGCCGGCGTCGGCGGTGGCGGAGAACTGGCCTTTGGTGAGACCGTACACGCCATTGTTCTCGAGGATGTAGGTCATGTTCACGCCGCGGCGCATCACGTGCGCGAACTGCCCCAGGCCGATCGAGGCCGAGTCGCCGTCGCCCGAGACGCCGAGGTAGATCAGTTCGCGGTTGGCGAGGTTGGCGCCGGTGAGGACGCTGGGCATTCTTCCGTGGACGGTATTGAAGCCGTGCGAGTTGCCGAGGAAATAGTCCGGAGTCTTCGACGAGCAGCCGATGCCCGAGAGCTTGGCCACCCGGTGCGGCAGGATGTCGAGCTCGAAGAAAGCCTGGATCAGCGCCGCCGAGATCGAGTCGTGGCCACAGCCGGCGCACAGCGTCGAGACCTTGCCTTCGTAGTCGCGCCGGGTAAACCCGGCCTTGTTCTTCGGCAGGCTCGGGTGATGGAGCGTGGGCTTTGCGAGGTAGGTCATGCTTGAAAAGCAGATTCTTCGCTACGCTCAGAATGACAATGTGGGTTCATGCCGCTTTGTCCTTCTTCACCAGAGGCCGCACGTTCAGCGCGGTGACGATCTCGGCGATCTCGGCGGTGATGTAGCGCGCGGTGATCGGCGTGCCGTCGTAGTGCAGGACCGAAATGAGGCTCGCCGGGTTGATCCCCGCGTCGTTGACGAGCAGCGTCTTCAGCTGCGCGTCGCGGTTCTGCTCGATCACGAAAACCTTGGAGTGCGAGGCGACGAAGTCGAAGATCTCGTCCTGGAACGGGAACGAGCGCAGGCGCAGGGCGTTCACGTAGATCCCCTGACGCGAGAGCGCGTCGAGCGCCTCGGCCATCGCGGGACTCGTCGAGCCGTAGTAGATCGCGCCGAAGCGCGCCGGCTCCTTGGACGCGTTCAGGATGGGCTTGGGCACCAGCGTCTTCGCCGTCTCGAACTTCTTCAGGAGGCGCTGCATGTTGGCCTTGTAGTCCGGGCCCTGCTCCGAGTAGATCGCGTAGGCGTTCTTCGAGGTGCCGCGGGTGAAGTAGCCGCCCTTCGACGGGTGCGTGCCCGGATAGGTGCGGAACGGAATCCCGTCGCCGTCCACATCCAGATACCGCCCGAATTCCTTGCCGGCCTCCAGCATCTCGGCAGTCATCACCTTGCCGCGGTCGTACTTGCGCGAGTCGTCCCAGACCAGGGGCTTCGCCAGGCGCTGGTTCATGCCGATGTCCAGATCGCTCATCAGAAAAACCGGAGTCTGCAGGCGCTCGGCGAGATCGAGCGCCTGCGCGGCGAACTCGAAGCACTCGTGCGGGTCCTCGGGGAAGAGCAGCACGTGCTTGGTGTCCCCGTGCGATGCGTAGGCGCAGGCGAGGATGTCCGACTGCTGCGTGCGCGTCGGCATGCCGGTCGAAGGCCCGCCGCGCTGCACGTCGATGATCGTGACCGGGATCTCGGCGAAGTAGGCAAGGCCGATGAACTCCTGCATCAGCGAAATGCCCGGCCCCGAGGTCGCGGTAAACGCGCGCGCGCCGTTCCAGCCCGCCCCGATGGCGATGCCCACTGAAGCGAGCTCGTCCTCGCCCTGCACGATGGCGAACTTGTTCCTGCCCGTTTCCTTGTCCACCCGCAGCTTCGAGCAGTACTTCTGAAAGGCTTCGGCGAGGGAGGAGGACGGCGTGATCGGGTACCAGGCGCACACCGTCGCCCCGCCGTAGATGCAGCCGAGCGCCGCGGCGGCGTTGCCCTCGATGAAGATCTTCTCGCCGACTGCGTTGGCCTCGCCTTTCAGGCGGCGCACGCGGATGCCCAGGGGGCACTTCAGGTGCTCGAGCGCGTAGGTGCGCCCGAGCTGCAGCGCGTTCAGGTTGGGCTTCAAGAGCGCTTCCTTGCCCCGGTACTGCTCGCCGATCAGCTCGGCGATCACCAGCGGGTCGACGTCGAGCAGCGCCGAGAGCGCCCCGACGTAGATGATGTTCTTGAAGAGCTGGCGCTGGCGCGCATCGGTGTAGGCCTGGTTGCAGAGCTCGGTGAGCGGCAGGCCGACGACGTTGATGTCGTCGCGGAACTTCGACTTGGGCAGGGCCTTGGTGTTGTCGTAGAAAAGGTAGCCGCCGGGATCGATCTCCTTCACGTCGGCGTCCCAGGTCTGCGGGTTCATCGCGACCATGAGGTCGACGCCGCCGCGGCGGCCGAGCCAGCCCGATTCCGAGACGCGCACCTCGTACCAGGTGGGCAGGCCCTGGATGTTCGAGGGGAAGATGTTGCGCGGGCTGACCGGTACGCCCATCCTCAGGATGGATTTCGCGAAGAGCTCGTTCGCCGAGGCCGAGCCCGAGCCGTTCACGTTGGCGAACTTGACGACGAAGGCGTTGACGGATTGGATGGCCTTCGTCATGGCGACCTCAGGCCGCTTTCCTCTGCGGCGTACGGCAGCCGTGGCCGGCGTGCGTCAGGTCGAGCAGGAACTTCTGCATGTCCCAGGCGCCCGTAGGGCAGCGCTCGGCGCACAGGCCGCAGTGCAGGCACACGTCCTCGTCCTTCGCCATGATCCTGCCGGTCTTGAGGGGGCCCGAGACGTAGAGGTCCTGGGTGGGATTCCTCGCCGGCGCGGTGAGGCGGGTGCGCAGGTCCGCCTCCTCGCCGTTCTGCGTGAAGGTGATGCAATCCATCGGGCAGATGTCGACGCAGGCGTCGCATTCGATGCACAGCTTGTCCGCGAACACCGTCTGCACGTCGCAGTTCAAGCAGCGCTGCGCTTCCTTGAAGCCGGTGGCCGGATCGAAACCGACCTCGACCTCGACCTTGATGTTCTTCAGCGTGATTTTCTGGTCCTTCCAGGGGACCTTGTAGCGCTCGTCGGGCGAGATCTGGTTGTCGTAGCTCCACTCGTGGATGCCCATCTTCTGGCTCGAGAGGTTCACGATCGGCGACGGGCGCTCCCTGATGTCCTCGCCGTTGAGAAGCTTGTCGATCGAGATCGCGGCGTCGTGACCGTGCGCCACGGCCCAGATGATGTTCTTCGGGCCGAAGGCCGAGTCGCCGCCGAAGAAGATCTTCGGCTGTGTGGACTGCATGGTGACCTTGTCCACCACGGGCATGCCGTGCGGGTCGAACTGAATTCCAGCGTCGCGCTCGATCCAGGGGAAGGCGTTCTCCTGCCCCACCGCGACCAGCACGTCGTCGCACTCGAAATGCTGCTCGGGCTCGCCGGTGGACACGAGGCTGCGCTTGCCCTTGTCGTCGAAGACGGCTTTGACCTTCCCGAAAGTCATGCCGGTGAGCTTGCCGTTCTCGTGCTCGAATGCCTTGGGGACGAGATAGTTGAGGATGGGAATGCCCTCGTGCTGAGCGTCTTCCTTTTCCCAGGGCGAGGCTTTCATTTCCTCGAAGCCCGAGCGCACGATGACTTTCACGTCCTCGCCGCCGAGGCGCTTCGAAGATCGGCAGCAGTCCATTGCGGTGTTGCCGCCGCCCAGCACGATCACCCGCTTGCCGATCCTGTCGGTGTGGCCGAAGGAGACCGATGAAAGCCAGTCGATGCCGATGTGGATGTTCTTGGCCGCTTCCTTGCGCCCGGGAATGTCGAGATCGCGCCCGCGCGGCGCCCCCGAGCCGACGAAGATCGCGTCGTAATTCTCCGAAAGCACTTTCTTCATGCTCGCGATCTTCGTGCCGCCCTTGAACTCGACGCCGAGATCGAGGATGTAGCCGACCTCCTCGTCGATCACTTCCATCGGCAGGCGGAAGCGCGGGATCTGCGACCAGATCATGCCGCCCGCGCGCGGGTCCTGGTCGAACACGGTGACGTGGTAGCCGAGCGGGGCGAGATCGCGCGCCACGGTGAGCGACGCTGGCCCGGCGCCGATGCACGCGATCCTTTTCCCGTTTTTCTTCGCGGCGGCCTTCGGCATCCTCGCCTTGACGTCGCCCTTGTTGTCCGCGGCGACGCGCTTCAGGCGGCAGATCGCCACGGGCTCGGGCTTCTCGCCGTTGTTTTCCTCGACGCGCCCTCGCCTGCAGGCGGGCTCGCAAGGGCGGTCGCAAGTGCGCCCGAGTATTCCTGGAAAAACGTTGGAGTACCAGTTGACCATGTAGGCGTCGTCGTAACGCCCTGCCGCGATCAACCGGATGTATTCGGGGACTGGAGTATGGGCCGGGCAGGCCCACTGGCAATCTACGACTTTGTGGAAATAATCCGGTGCACCGATATCAGTCGGCTTCAAAACACGTTCCCTCCAGCGTCAAGCCTGCCGTTTCTCATTTCGCAGCGCCTGACTGCGCGTAAGTCTACCGCCTCGTGGCGGCGGTGAAAAGACTTAGTTTTCAATTACTAGGGCCTTTTCCCTTGAAGCCCGGAGAATCTTTTTTCGAGGAGCGATTCCAGCGCTCGCGCCTCGGGCGCTCCGGGCTCAGTATACAGGCAGGCTATAAATTACTTTAATATAACGTGATACTCCATTGATACAGCATGGAAATGTTCTAAGGCATGCGCTCGCGCGCTACGCTTTGCGCCTACGGGGGAGTTAACGCGCTTCCCGGACTTCGGGAAGACAAGGAGCTACGGGCGGCGCGGATCCTGCAGCTCGCGAGCGAGGCGCTGCCGCTCGCGCTTCGCGCGGGAGGGGGAAACGAAGAGCCAGTAGGTGACGGCGATCGAGAGCAGCAGCGCCGCGACGCCTTCGAGCAATTGCCAACCTGTACCCACGCGAACCTTTTTTGAAATTCCGGCATTTTCGAATGCCGGCGGCGCTTATTGCGACCGGAGAACCGCGATGCTACTCGCTAAGCCAGGGGCAAGCAAGCTTGTCCGCGCTACAACGGCGAGAACGAGGTGGACTTGAGGATCCTGGATTCCTGGTGCTGGTGCGCGCCCATCTCGGCGCTGCGCCGCAGGTAGTCCTGGAACACGGGATCGCTCATCAGGGCGTCGCGTTTTCTCTCGCGGTCGGCCTGGCTTTCGTAACTCCACACGTGTACCACCTGGTTGAGCGGCCCTACCTCGGTGACCGCGTAGAACACGGGTTCGCCGCAGTGCTTGACCTGGGTCGGATGTCCGTACTGTTCGTACATCTTCAGCCAGGCGGGCAGACGGCCCGGGTGCAGCGAGTAGATGCGCAGATCGAAGATCATCGTGTTCCTCCCTACTTTGCCGATGCCGCCGGCAAGGTGGCGATGATCTGCTGCCTGCCGTTCACGACCCTGGTCATGAAGCTCTCCCGATCGAGGTCGCCGTTCTGATCGAACGTCACATCGAGCAGCACGCCAGGGTAGTCCTTCGCGGAAAGCGCCGCGCCGTGCATCGCGGCGGCAAACGCCTTGGGGTCGAACTTGCCGACCCTTTCGGTCACCGCCTTGACGATATACATCGCGCTGTAACCCTTCAATCCATTGTGGTCCGTCTTGTATCTGTATTCCTTCTGGAAGCGCCCATCGAAGGCCTTGATCGTCGGCTGCGGCGCATCCGCGCTCAGCCCGACGTGCGCCACGGCGCCATTTGCAGCCTCGCCCGCCATCTCGATGACCTTCTGGCTGGTGAGCGTCGTTTCGCCCACGATCGGCCTGTCATAGCCCTGCTTCTTCAGCTCGCGCAGCGCCCGCGCCGATTCCTCCTCGTTGGTATACACGAACACGGCGTCGGCGTTCGACTGTTTCACTTTGAGCACCGGGCTCGAAAAGTCGACCTGACCGGGATCGGTCGAGATGTCCGCCGCGATCTTGATGCCCTGCGCTTCGAGCGCTTTCATGATCATGTCGCGCCCGCCCTTCCCGAAGTCGTTGTTCACCCACACGATGGCGATGGTTTTGGCCTTGACGGTGTCCTTGATGTAGCGCGCCACCTTGGGCATGGCCGTCGCCTGTGTGAACGACGTGCGAAAGATGTAGGGATTGCCTTGCTGGGTGATGGCGGCGCTCTCGCCGCCCGTGAAATTCGGAATCCCGGCGCGTCGGGTCTCGGCCATGCTGACGAGGATCGACCCGGAAAATACCGGACCCATCACGATGTAGGCCCCGTCATCGACAGCTTTTGTTGCCAGGGCTTTCGCCGTCTGCGGCGCCGACTGCGTGTCGCTGCTCGTGTACTCGATCTTCCGTCCGAGGATGCCGCCCGCAGCGTTGATTTCCTTCACCGCGAGCTTCACTCCGTTATCGAAATTCGTCCCCGAGGTGGCACCGGTCCCCGACAGCTCGACCAGTCCCACGATCCGGACCGGAACCTGCTGCGCGAGGGACGGCAGCGCAGCGGTCGCAAGCCAGACAGCCGCAGAAAGAAGATAAAGTCTTTTCATGAACTCCTCCATTGGGTGAAAAAGATCCGCTTGGTTTGGCACCAAGTTTACCGCTGAACTCTACTGCAATCAGGCACGGCTCGAGGTCTCGATGATGCTGCGTTCGTCGGGGAACGGGATGCCGAAGAATTCCAGATACATCGGGACCTGCGCGTCTACCATGTGATGTCCGTGGTGTACTCGCATCCCACGCGCGCGCGCCGCCTTCAGCAGGCGCGTTTCCTTCGGTTTCATGATGATGTCGCACACCACGGTCTTTGCCGGAAGCAGCGACGGTTCGAAGGGCAAGGGGTCCTCGGGCCGCAGCCCCCGGGGCGTCGCGTTGATCGCGTAGTCCAAGAACGCGGGCGGCGCGGTGACGATGTCCGCCGCCATCTTCGGGTAATGCCGCCGAAGGCGCTCGATGAGGCCTGCCGCCCGCGCTGCGTCGGTCTCAGTCACATGCAGCCGCTGCGCGCCGGCTTCGGCCAGGGCGGTCGCAATGGCCGAGCCGCCGCCGCCCGCGCCGACCAACCACGCGGTGACGCCCTCGACCGAATGGCCGCACAACTCCAGCCCGCGCACGAAGCCGGCACCGTCGACGATGTCGCCGTAGAGCTTGCCGTCGGGATCGAGGCGCACCAGGTTCACCGCGCCGGCGGCCTGCGCGCGCGGCGAGAGCCGATCTAGCATAGTGGCGACCGCCGGCTTGTGGGGAATCGCGACCGTGATGCCGCGAAAATTGCGCATGGTGCGCAGGGCCTGCAGCACGACGCGCAGGCCCTCGTGGTCCACGTGCATGGGCACCCAGACGGCGTTGACGCCCAGCTCGGCGAAAACCGCTTCCATGACCTGAGGAAGCCGGACCTGCGCCACCGGGTCTCCCGGCGTCGCGAACAGGAGCGTGTCTCCGTCGATCACGGCGCCACCGCGCGGCCGGTCCGGGCCGCCGCCCCACCCAGGAACAAGCGATTCAAATTCGGATCTTCGAGGAACTCGCCCGCGGGGCGATCCAGTGCGAGCCGCCCCATCTCGAGCACCAAGGCGCGGTCCGCGTACTTGAGCGCGCTGCGCACATTCTGCTCCACCATCAGCAGGGTGGTGCCTGTGTCCGCGAGCCTGCGCAGCAGCTGGAACACCTCCTGGCTGATCTTCGGCGACAGCCCGATCGAGGGCTCGTCGATCAGGAGGACGCGCGGCTTGAGCAGGAGCGCCCGACCGATCTCGAGCTGCTTCTGCTCGCCGCCCGAGAGCGTCGAGGCCTGGTTGCCGAGGCGCTCGCGGATGCCCGGAAAGAGCTCGAGGATCTCTTCGACGCGCTCCCGTCGCAGCGCCTTGCCGGGAAGCGTGATGCCGCCGAGCTCCAGGTTGTGCAGCACCGAGAGCGACGCGAACAAATTGCGGCCCTGCGGGACGAAGGCGAGGCCGCAATCGATCATGTCGCGCGGCGACATCCCGGAGATTCGCCTGCCCTCGAGCCGGATTTCGCCCGTGCGGGGGGTGAGCAGGCCGAACAGCGCTTTCAGCGCCGTCGACTTGCCGGCGCCGTTGGGGCCGATCAGCAGCGTGATCTCGCCCCGGCGGGCGTCGAGGCTGAGCTCGTTCAGGATCGTCAAGGTCGGCGAGTAGCCGGCGACCACGCGCTCGAACTCGATCAGCCTGCCTGCCCGGCTAGCTTCCAAGGTAGGCCTCCAGCACCGCGGGATTCGCCTGCACCTGCTCGGGCTTGCCTTCGACGAGCACCTTGCCCTCGACCATGCAGATCACGCGGGGGCACAGGCGCATGATGAAGTCCATGTTGTGCTCGATGACGATGAAGCTTCCCCCTTGTGTGCGGTTCAGCTCCAGCAGCAGCTCGCGCAACTGCTCGACCATCGCGGGGTTGACGCCGGCGCAGGGCTCGTCGAGCAGCACCAGGCGCGGCGAAGGCATGAACGCCATCGCGATGTCGATCAGCTTCTGCTCGCCGTAGGAGAGGCTTCCCGCCGGCAGGTGTGCGACACGCTGGAGGCGAAACAGCTCGATCATCTCGTCGGCGTGGCGGCCGAGCCCGGCATCGGGTGCGGCGAACAGCCGTCCGGGCAGCGTGCCCCTGAACTCCTGCGAAGCGACGATCAGATTGTCCCGGACCGAGAGCTTGCCGAACACCTGCAGAGTCTGGAAGGTGCGACCGACGCCGCGGCGGCTCAGCTCGAGCGGCGACATGCCGGTGACGTCTTCTCCGCAAAATTCCATGTGCCCGGAAGTCGGCTTGATCTGCCCGAGAATGCTGTTGAAGAGCGTAGTCTTGCCGCTGCCGTTCGGCCCGATCACGCCGACGATCTCACCGGGTCCGACCGAGAAGCTCACGCCGTCGACCGCGCGGATCGCGCCGTAGTGTTTGGTGCACAGCTCGACCTGAAGAAACGGCGTCACTTGGCGGCCCCTTGCGGCGCCGCGCGCAGCCTGATGCGGTCCGGGATCGACAGCAGGCCTCCAGGCAGCCAGATCATCAGGGCGACTATCGACAGTCCGAAGACCACGAGATACCAGTCCTTCATGAAGCGCAGCCATTCAGGCAGCAGGACGACGAGCGCGGCGCCGAGCATCGGCCCGAAGAAGCGCCCGGACCCGCCGACGATCACCATCAGCAGCATGGTGAGCGATGCGCTGAGATGGAACGGCGCCGGATCGACGAACTGCACCAGAGCGGCGAAATACGCCCCGGCCATCCCGGCGCAGGCCGCGCCGATGGCGAACGCGAGCAGCGTGTAGGCGACGATGTTGACGCCGAGGCTTTCGGCGCGGATCGGATTGTCGCGCAGCGCGGCGAACGCACGGCCCCACGGCGAGCGAATCAGCCAGGCGAGCAGCAGCGCCAGCGCAATCGTCGCCGCGTAGGTGAAGTAGAAAAACGCGGCCGAGCCGTCGAGCGACAGTCCGAACGGCGAAGGCCTGCGGATTCCGGAGATCCCGAAGGTGCCTCCGGTGAGCCACTCCTCGTTGCGGAGGACGAGATAGACGAGCACGTTGAAGCCGAGCGTGGCGAAGGCGAGGTAATGGTGCCGGACGCGCAGCGCCGGGAAGCCGAGCGCGAGCCCGACCGCGAAGCACAGCAGCGCCGCGGCAGGCAGAACGAACCCGAAGGCCACGCCCGCTTTCATCAATATCGCGGCGGTGTAGGCCCCGATTCCCAGGAACGCCGCGTGCCCGAGCGAGATCAGGCCGGCGTAGCCCACCGTGAGGTTGAGGCCCATCGCGGCCATCACGTACACGCACCACAACGTCAGCAGGTACGTCCCGTAGTTCTTCAGCGCCATGGGCGCAAGTGCGAGCGCCAGGAGAATCGCGGCGAGGCCGATCTTCTGCGTTCCGCTCATACCTTGCGTTCCTCGGCCTTGCCGAGCAGGCCTTCGGGGCGGAACAGGATGACGACGAGGAACAGCATCAGCGCCACCCCTTCCTTGTAGGCGGGCGACACGTATGCCCCCATCAGGTTCTCGAGGATGCCGACCAGCACTCCGCCGAGGAGCGCGCCGCGCGTCTGGTTGAAGCCGCCGATGATCGCCGCGTAGAACGCCTTCAGGCCGATGGTGTCGCCCATGTCGAACTTGGCGAGATAGGTCGGAGTCACGAGCACGGCTGCGACCGCCGCCAGCAGCGCGTTCATCAGGAAGACGTAGAGAATCATCCGCTTCACGTTGATCCCGAGCACCGCCGCAGCTTCGGTGTTCTGCGCCACGGCTTGCATCGCCCGGCCGGTCATGGTGCGGTTGAGGAATGACTGCAGGCAGAAGACGATCAGGCCGGCCACGAACAGCGTCCCGATGTCGAACGAGGAAACCCGGAGCGTCCCGACCGTCAGCAGCGTGTCGGGAAAGAGATAGGGAAACGGATGGGCCTCGGCGCTGTAGGCGGCCTTCACCATGTTCTTCAGGCCGATGGTCAGGCCCAGGGTGGCGATCACCAGCGGGATGACGCCGTGGCGTATCAGCGGATCGACCACCAGGAGCTTGAAGCCGATGCCGAGCGCCAGCATCGAAGCCAAGCAGGCGAGTGCGAAGGCAAGCCACAGGGGCGCGCCGATCGTCAGCAGGAGCAGCATCGCGAACGCGGGCAGCATCACGAACTCGCCCTGGGCGAAGTTGATGGTTCCGGAGGCCTGCCAGAGCAGCGTGAATCCGAGCGCGGCGAGAGCGTAGATCGCGCCCGTGGCCGTGCCGGAGATGACGAGCTGCAGAAAGTCGCCCAACCTCCCTCCCTGTCGACACAAATGCTACCCTGAAGCCGAATCTTGCGTCCCGGGGAGAATCCATGACGGTTCATGAGCCCGTCGCCGAGCCGAGCAACCCGCTCGGGCTGGACGGAATCGAGTTCATCGAGTACGCGACTTCTCACCCGCAGGAGTTCGGCACCCTGCTCCAGAAAATGGGGTTCTCCCTCGTCGCGCGGCACCGTTCTCGCGAAGTGCTGCTGTACCGCCAGGGTTCGATGAACCTGATCGTCAATGCACATCCGGATGCGCTGCCGGGACTGTCCTCGCCCGGGAGCACGCCCGCACTTGCGGCGATCGCGCTGCGGGTGCGCGATGCCGCCCACGCGCATCGGCGTGCGCTCGAGCTCGGCGCCTGGGACATGCCGACGAGGGCGTCCGCCATGGAGCTCAACATCCCGGGAATCCACGGCGTGGGCGACACCCTCATTTACTTCGTCGACCGTCACGGGGATTTCTCGATTTACGACGTCGATTTCGCGCCGCTGGCGGGCGCCGATCCCCGGCCGCCCGCGATCGCCGGCCTGCACTACTTCGGCGTGGTGCAAGCCATCCTCGTCGACCGCACCGCCGAGTGGCTGGATTTCTATCGAAGCCTGTTCGGCTTTTCGGTGCTGCCGCAGGGCCAGTATTTCGGCATCCTGCCGAGAGGCACGCTGCTCGAGAGCCCCTGCCGCAAGTTCTATCTGCAGCTGATCGAGCCGCCGCCCGGGTCGGAGGAAATCCACTGGGACGAGGCCCTGGTGCGCCTCGGCCTTGGCGCACGCGACGTTCCGGCGGCCACGCGCGCCCTGCAGGAACGCGGCATCGCGTTCGTTGAACGCGGGCCGGTGCAGCCCAGCCAGAAAGGCGCGCTGACGCAGGTCTATCTCGGCGGGGTCAATTTCGAACTGGTCGTGAGCCACCTGAGGCCATGAACCTCGACAACTTCGGCATGGACACGATCACGCTCGCCGGGCCGCTGGAGGCGAAGCTCGACGCGATCCGCGGCGCGGGCTTCACCCAGGTCATGCTCTCCGCGCCCGACCTCGTCGGACATCCCGGCGGCGAGAAGGCCGCGCTCGCGGCGGTGCGCGCAAGCGGCCTGCGCGTCACCGGGTTCCAGGTCCTGCGCGATTTCGAGGGCCTGTCGGGCCACCTGCACGCCTACAAGGTCGACGTGGCGAAGGCGATGCTGCGGATGTGCCGCGCGCTCGGCTCGGAGGTGCTGCTTGCGTGCTCGTCGACTTCGGCGCACGCGGTCGGCGACCCGGAATTCCTGATAAAGGACCTGCAAAAACTCGCGATGCTGGCCGTGCCCTTGAATATCCGCATCGCTTACGAAGCCCTGTCGTGGGGCCGGCACGTGAACGAATTTCCGCGGGCCGCCGAGCTCGTGCAAAGCGCCGACCGCGCGAACCTCGGCCTCGCGCTGGATTCGTTTCACATCTTCGCCAACGAAACGCGCCTCGGCGCGCTGCAGGAGATCGACCCTGCCAAGGTGTTCCTGGTGCAGCTGTCCGACTTCATGTGGGAGGAAATCCGCTCCCCCGACGATCGCATCGAAACCGCGCGGCACTACCGGGTTTTTCCCGGCGAAGGCGTGCACGGCGCGCAGGTTGCGGAGATGGTCCGCACCCTGGACGAAATGGGCTATCGGGGGGACTACAGCTTCGAGGTCTTCAACGACGACTACCGCCAGCTGCCGCTGCCCATGGTCGCCGAGCGGGCGCGCCTATCGGTGAAGTGGATCTCGGGTCTGGTGTCGAGGCGCAGCCTTCCCGCGCGGCGCTCCGGGGGCGCCGCCGCGGTTCCGTGAAGGCTGGGTAGGGCGTGTAGGGATAAACAAAGGAAAGCGCCATGGAGAAGAAGATCATTTTTTTGGCAGATGGAACGTGGAATAGTCCGGACCAGGACGAGGACTCGGATGGCTCGCCCGATTACACGAACGTGTATAAGTTGTTCCTGACGCTTGAAGGAAACGACCCGGCCGGGTCGGTGAAATTGGAACGCGAGCAAGAAAAGGAGCTGCGCGCCGACGGCATGGTGCAGATTGCCAAATATATTCACGGCGTCGGCGATTCGGGCAACCCGATCAAACGGATCATGGGCGGGGTGTTCGGAGCGGGAATCATCTCCCGGGTGGTACGCGGGTATACGTTCATTTCCCGCAATTACGAACCCGGGGCGCACATTCACATCGTTGGTTTTAGTCGCGGCGCGTATACGGCGCGGGCGCTTGCCGGTCTCATCGTGTCTCAGGGCCTTTTGGGTCGGCCCATCACCCAGGACAAGGAGCTCGCCTATCGCTGCGGCAAGGAGGCGTGGTATCGCTATCGCGCGGCCGGTAAGACCAAGCCCAATTTTTGGGTGCGCACGGTCGAAGCCTTGGCCAATCCACGGGAATTGTTCACACGCGACGTTCTGAAGGACTCCGATCTGATACCGATCGATCGCATCGCCTCCGTTGGGGTGTGGGACACCGTTGGTGCCATGGGACTGCCTGACTACAAGAAAGACGCTCGCATCGATGAATTCAAGTTCGCCAATACCCAGCTCAGCACCAAAGTAGCCAAGGGTTTTCACGCGGTCGCGCTGGATGAGCAGCGCGGCGATTTCACGCCGACACTTTGGGATGCCGCGTCCAACGTGACGCAGGTCCTCTTTCCCGGCGCACACGCCGACGTGGGCGGCGGTTATCCGAATAACCCCGCAGAAAGCGGGCTGTCGAATGTACCGCTGGGGTGGATGATCGAGATGCTTAGGAGCGCGGGCGTGCGATTCGCGCAAAACGACGTAAAGCAGCTCGTGCCGAATGCCGCGGCTACCGCGCACAAGCCATGGGTTCACAATCCGTGGCCAGAACTCCCCAAGAGAAGCAGGACGTTTCCCAAGGGAATAATCGAGCATCCATCCATTCTCGAACGCATGTCGGCGGCGGGCGTGATCGCAGAGCCGGGGGAAACTCGAGCTCCGTACCGGCCGAGCAATCGACCGTCATTGAACAGGGCTTGACGTACCGCGGCAGTTCCCACCACGTTCGGGCTTAGGTCCATCGCTCGCTCCCGTATCTATTTCCTGTTTTTGGGCTGACTGCGCATCTTCTCGTTAAATTGGTTACGTGCTGCAACGAACCCTGTGTACATCTGGCGCGCGAAGGCCACCATGTTGGCATTGAAGATGTCATTGTGGCCGTGCATGATGTCGTCAGTCGTCCGGACCACCCAGAACGGGTTATGGTCTGGGTACGCCTCCTCGGTCCACCTCAACTCCAGTCCATCGCAAAGATACTGCTGGCCGGGTTTCGCTTTGCGGTGGTCGAACCCGCGTTCTGCAATTGCAAACATATAGGAATATTCGCGAGCGGCCTTGGCTTCAAAGTTGTTTTGAAGAGTATTGCTGGCAGTCCCTGATGCCGCCTTGCATGCTTCTTGGCAGTCGGTGTTGTCCGGTGCGCACAGACTTAGGTCGTGCGTGATATACCGTGGGTTGTGGCCGACAGCCAGGACAGTCGCTGATTGCTCCTCCCCGGACGTTGCTTCAAACACCGTATTGAACCATCGCGCAAGTGGGAAGAAGTATCTGGTTGCCACGTCGGCCGTAGAAGTCGCGACTATGACGACTGGCAGCTGGTTACGCTCCACGTCCGGCAGCCTCCGAACGGCGGCCCTCAATACCTCGTAGCGTGCCCCTTCGAACGCGGGATTTACGATCACGACCAAATCTCCCACCCGAGACATGTAGTGATCGTTTGGTTTCTCAACGTTACGCTTGAAACGTACCGCGTTACGGACGAATTCGCCACTCAACGCTTCAAACGTGATCAATCCGCCAAAGGAGTGCCCTATAGTGAGGACAGTGACATTTCGTTCGCCCGTGGTTGGGTCCGTCCCAGTATCACGAAACAAATCCAACCATCGAAAAAGTTCCTGAACTTGTCCTTGGGCAACTCGTTCGGCAGTATTCTTACGTTCCCAAAACGTAGTGTTGTCTAGAATCGGGATGGTCAGTGACTTACCGCGCCAGCCGACATAAATACCAACGACTCTCGGTTTGGGGCCTTGACCAGCAGCGGCGGCTTCCAGAGTGTCGACCTGGCGGAGCAGCCTGCGAAACGCGTGCACGTTGGAATCCGTCGCCTCTGCGTTGTGCTGCCAACCGTGAACAAAAACAACGATAGATAACCTCTGTTGGGTCTTGTCGGGTTTCTCGCGGATTTGTCTGATCGATTCATACAGCTTACTCAGGTGATCTGCTTTGGTAGGGTTGCTCTCTTTGGCTGCGTCCTGCACCCAACCTTGATCGTCAAACTCGACAAACAAGACGTCGTAGTCTCGGTGGCTCTCGCGGGATTGCTTCCAGCAGTTGTCGCCCTCTTCGATCGGCGGCGCCGCAACTGACAGAAGCGCGGCGTCGTAGGCGCCGTAAGTTTTCTCACACGATGGAATCGCCCCGTAATCCCCATTGCGGTAGGGCACGCCCGACGTGCATGCAGTCAATGCAGCGAGGACAGCAACCCGATACAAAGGCGGGTTTTTCATCTCTCTCTCCCTTAGGCGTGTTCGGTCCCGACGGAGAAAACGTTCATAGTGTTTTAAGGTACTCGATCAGCGCATCTTTCCCCGCGGCGGGCAAGCGCGTGCCGTATTCGTGCCCTCGATTGCCGCTGGCTCTCTCGCCCACGTTGAATTTGGTGCCGACGCGTTGCGCTTCTGGTCCCTGCGTGATGAAACCGACATTGACCGGATCGTATACGTCGTAGCCACGATAGAACTCTTTAGGTCGTTCGGTAGCGGGCTTGAGCAGATCGCGCAGCGTCGGCACCGAACCGTTGTGTAGATAAGGCGCGCGCAGCCAAATCCCGTCGAGGAACGCGGCGATGTAGCCGCTCGGTTCCGCCTCGACCAGTCCGCGGCGCTCGAGACCGAAAGCGCGCACGACCTTGTTTGCCTCAATCGCGGCCTTTTTGCTCCAGGTAAGGAGACGCTCTCGATCAGTGCCGACCTCCTCCACCGGCACCCGCGTGCCGGTCCGTTCCGAGGCGTGGCAGCCCGCGCAGTTGTTGTCGAAGATAGTCTTGCCGACCCTTGCCGCTTGCGGGTTGATGGGGAACGGATATTTCGGCGCCGGTAGCTCGCGCAGGTACTGTTCAAGCCAGTCGACCTCCTTCAGAAAGTCTCCCTTGTTGTGCGGGGCCGCACCAAGCAACCCGAGCGCCGAATCCATGATGACCGAGCGCGCGTCGTGGCTGTCGCCCGCCAAGTTCATGAGCATGCCTTTTTCGGGTTTGTACTTTTTGAGATTCCAGACCGAAGGCATGTCAGTCGGACCGATGGTGTCGTCCATCGGAAACCGGATCATGAAGTACTTGGTGAGGTTCATCGCATCGTCGCGCCCGCGACCCCATTCGGGGAAATCCTTGCGATAGACCCATGCGAACTGCTGCTCGCGCTCTAGCAGGCGTTTTTTGGTAATAGGGATGATGAGAAAGCGATAGAGTGCCCGATCAAGCGGCGAGAGCTGGGTGACGAGCTTGATCTCGCGCATGAGGTTATCGGCGTTGAAGCGCGGATCCTTGGCGCAGTCCACCAGGAAGCGGAAGAATGCCTCAAGGTTGAGCGTGTGATTCGGGCCGGTGGGCACGAAGGTCGGGTTCTCGTCGGAACGCTTGCGATAACTCGCGGTATGGCAGGCCGCGCAGTTGTTCGCCACGCGCGGGAAGCCGATCACCTTCTTGGTGAAACCGATCGGCAATTCCTGTCCTTGCTCCCACGCCACGCCGAATGAAGCGTAACCACCCGGCCCCGGCAGTTTGTCGGGAAACACTCGCGGCAGCACGTAGAAGATCCAGTACGGAATGCCGGCATCGTGCTCGGCTCCGATGGAACCATACTTAAACCGCATTTCAGGCGTGGCCGTGATCCATTCCGGCTGCGGTTCTTCGCGAAAGAATTTGTGCCAGCCGACGAAGGCCCCGATGGCGACCAGAACCAGTACCACTGCGAGGACGAGCTTCCACTTTCGTTTCTTGGTTGCAGTTTGCATTTTTTCCCCTCGGCAGGACGCCGGCGACGCGCGTTAGAACGTTTTCAGATACTCAATGAGGGCGTCCTTGTCCCCGGGCCCAAGTTGCGTACCGTAGGCTGGGCCTTCGTGGCCCTTATTCCCGTTGCCGGGCTGGCTGGTGTCGTAGCGGAAGTACTTGCGACCGCCTTCTTCAGCGACGGTGCTGACGAAGCCGACCTTCCCCGGGTCATACACGTCGTAGCCGCGGTAAAACGTCCTCGGCCGCTTCCCGCTCGGCTCAAGCAGGTCGCGTAGCGTTGGGACCGATCCGTTATGCAAGTAAGGCGCGCGGAGCCACAGACCATCGAGCGGCATGTTGGCGTAGCCGAAGGTTTTGCGAAAATGGCAGAAGCGCCACTCGTATCCCGCGTACAAAGCGCTCTGATTCACAGCCAGGGTATAGGTATATGAATCGAGACGGCGGCGGTCAGTGCCTATCGCCTCGATCGGTGTGATCTTGCCCACTAAGGGACCGTAGAGCACCTCATCCGGCTCGCCCGGCTTTAGGCATTCGATCTTCTGGCCGCCCTCGGCAGCGCCGAATGCCTGCCCGCTTGCACCGTGACATCCACTGCAGTATTTCTTGTAAATTGGTGCGCCCTTTTCCGCACGCACCTGGTCGATCGGAAACGGGTAGGACGGTGGGTTCGCGTTCCGAAGCCAGTCCTCAATCCGTCTGATGCGGCCAAGATCTATGGTAGGCGGTGTAGTGCCGGTGCCAAATGCCGCACTCTTGTTGCGCTCTTCCACCATATTGTTGTTGCCGTCCCAGTGTAACTGCATGCCCTTCTTCCTCTGCTGGTTCCATATGGCAGGAAAGTCAGCGGGGGCATTCATTTCGCGGTCCGGCAGTTGGCCCATAGGAAAGTTAAATAACACTTTCGCTGCGTTAAAAGTGTCCACCCGCCCCGGGCCCCAATCGTGTTGCGCATATACGAACTGAAAACGCCCGCGCAGCATGAGCAGGCGTTCGCGCATAATCCAAACGGCGAGCGGATAGACCACGTAGCGGTCGATAAGTCCCAAATCTTCGCCGCGGGCCTGAAGAAGGCGTCTGACCTCGGGGATGATGAACTCGCCGCTGAATTTGGGGTCAGCGCTGCAATCAAAGAAGAATTTCTCGAACGCCATGACGTTGAAGGTGTTGGCGGGCATGCCGGCATAGATTTCCGGCCCACTCTGTTCGGTTTTGCGCACGGTACTGGTATGACACGCCGCGCAGTTCAGAAAAGTGCGCTCTATACCCATAACCGAGCGCTTGGAGGCGCCAACCGGCAGGTCGTGGCCCGTTTCATAAATCATCCCGAAAGCGGCGTAACCTTTGCCGTCCTCGTGG
This sequence comes from Burkholderiales bacterium, assembly GCA_035637655.1. Taxonomy (GTDB): domain Bacteria; phylum Pseudomonadota; class Gammaproteobacteria; order Burkholderiales; family SG8-39; genus VBDM01. Next base: position 50,705 of record DASPWT010000210.1, read on the forward strand.
CGTGCGCCGGGCGAAGCAAACCCTTTATCGGGGAGGTGTTCAGCGCACACCTGCGGTAGCGCCTTCCAGATCCAGAGCGGAAAGCCGGATTCGCGCTCGCCTCCAGTGGAACCGTACTTGAAATGCTCTACCACGTCAGCGTAGTCCGTTGGGGTGTCTTCATTCCATAGCCAGACGAGGTACCCGCAAACGAGTAGCGCGACAACAACAGCGAGCGTGACGATGGCTCGGCACCAGTCACCTAATAGTGCGTTCAAGTTCATGGAACCTGCACCTTGTTTTTGTTCCATGCGGATTCTCCTTCTCCGTTGCGCCCGCTGATCGATGGCGCGTCTCTATCGTGTTCGGGACCGGATTTCACGCCTCACAGGCAGCCGCGTAGGTTCTCGTAATTTCCGTTCAAAAGACGATCAAGATCGGGGGTGCGCCCCGTTTGCGCTTGAAGCAGGTCAACGGCGTACTGCCTGAGTCCCGCCAGTTCCACGCTCCCAGGCCACTTCTCCGGTTCCGCATTGAGCTGCGTCAAGGCCAACATGGGTGGCATGGGCGTTTTCGGCCGGTCGTCATGCCGCAGTTGCCACATGCTCAGGCGGAAAAAAATGCGCTCGGCACAGTGCCTGAGATTCGTCGCTACTTGATCGGCGTCGCCGTAGAGGAAGTTCGGCGGCGAGGGCTCCGACGTTTGATGGCACAAGGCGCAGTATTGATAGAGCGGCGCTGCGCCCGCAAGCGCCGATTGCATCGCTCGCTCGCCTTCATCAAGGCGCGCGGCGGCCATGTTCTTATCATCAAGGCAGCACCACTCGCCGGTGGGCATACCTAGACGAGCAAAAAGGGGCGGCAGCACGGCGGCCCGGCGGAAAGGCATTGCGGCGAGCACATCCTTGGCGGTACTTTCGTCCTCCGCAAGCCGCGCGAGCGCGGCGGCAACTGGTGCAAAATCGTCGAGCGCGCTCATGATTATTTCACCCTTGAGCTCGACGGTTGCGCTGGGGGAGTTGCTCTCCGGCGCAGCCGCAGAACGCCAGCGCAGATTGATCCGGTCAACGGCGTTGCCGTCGATTAGGCGCACGTGCCGCCCCTGCCGCAGTGCGCGAACGACGAGCGCTGAGTACCCGTTGCTCCATTCCATTCGTTCGGCATGCACCTCAAACTCGCCGGTATCGCCTGCTATCCCGGACATGCTCAAATTCCTTACAGTGCCTGTCGCTGCGCTCCCAGTCGGTATTTCTATGCGTCCGGAAACTCGTAATGCGCTCTCGATGTTTTCTTTCCCCGGGCAACGAAAATCGAGCCGCTGCGCGAACGACCACGGTCGCGAGAAGACCAAGCTGCACTCGCTTGACCACGTCCGGTGCGGCTGACCAGGTTTTGAGCCGAGGGCGAATAAATGAGCATCTAGGCGTCTTACGTCCTCCGTAGCAATGAATTGAGACAGGCCGGCAATCATTCGCCTGGCATAGTCGTTAGCATCGGGAGGCCAGATTTCCAGTGGCTCCCGCGGGACCAAAGGATCGAAGCGCACTGGCACATGCGCTAGCGTCGTAGCGCCGGCCAACCCCGGATCGTCCGCACCACCCACCAGGGGATCGCGGTTGGGGATGTCCGGATTCGGAATCGCCAGGCCTCCGGGCCAACGCTCTTTGGTTGTCTGACCGAGTAACGCGAGCAGATTCTCGCGATAGGTCAGCGCGGTCTGATCGAAACCGTACTCGCTGCTCAAGCGATATTGGAGCAGCGCCTGAAGTAGCGCCGCCCGGCACCGTGCTGACCTGCGGCTGTTCTGGGTATCCTCACAGCCTTCACGCCAAAGCTTTTGATACACCGACAGTAGGTTCGCACGCTCCGTGGCATCGTCGAGCGCGTTTGGAACGTCCACGCCACGCGCAACGGGAATGCCGTAGAAAACCCGGCTGCGCGCCGTGAGCAGCGCGGCGATGCGCGGATTGGCGTTGGTCTCGTCCCACAACTGACGTGAGAATAGCGGCGCGTGGTTCTGGTGGCAGGTGACACATACAGTCCGGTTGGCGTAGACGACTTTAGGCGTGGCCCCGACACGGTAGTCTTTGACCAACTGGAACTCAAAGCGGCCGGCCGCCTCGTTGTAGCTGATCACCTCGATCAGATTGGCCTTCTCTTGGTAGCCAAGATAGAGTCGGTCTTTGAGCAGCATGCGGTGGTACCCTGCGGGTGCCGTAGCGGGCGACTCGGTATCCACTGCGACAACAGCACGCGGGTACTTGAAGAACTCGGGCCCTGCCGCACTCCGCTGCAGGGAGCGGCCCAATGGGATCAGCACGCGCTTCAGACACGAAGCTTCGACCGTTCCGATGCCACGCTCCTTGGGGGTGGCACGACCATCGCCTGCGCACCCGAGCCGAGAGTCGATCTTCTTCGTAAGTGCCTCGAAGGGAAACGGCACCCTGGTTGACTCGCCATCCATGACCACAAAATCGAAGAGGGAGCGGCCCACTGGCGGCAAGCTCTCGCCCGCACTTGCAGGGTCAGCCGCCCACACAGGTGCTACTTGTTGAGCGAGGCTTGAGACCTGCTTCCCCTGTACGGTCTCTGCGTTCTGAGCCCCCTGCCAATGCCAGAGCCCGAACGCGATCGCCATAGAGAAACCGAGCACGCTCAGCAGGGCCGCAGACTTGAGCGGGAGTTTCATTCGACTTGCCCTCTCCGATCTGCCTTATCGATTGGTGCCCGTTTCTGACGTTATTTCGCCGCAGCCACCAGCCGCTGCTGTGTTCCAGTCCAACAGTCCTCATTGACCTGACCGGTCTTAAGGAATGCCGGACCATCGCGCTCGGCGATTTCCTTGTTGTAGAGCGTGAAGGTCAGCAGAAAGACACGGTCCAGGTACGCGCGACCTAGATAAAATCCTGGACGCACCATGCGGATTTCGTCGCGCACTCTCGCGCCGCGGCGGCCAGCAAGGAAGTCGGGTTTCTCCTGGTAGCCGGGAATCTCGTCGGTGAAGAAATAGTCAATAATGATGGACTCGCGCCGCGCATCGAGCAGGCTTTGCCCGCAGTAAAGTTTGGCTGGAAACAAGAGCCAAGTTTCCTTGCCGTTGACGCTCAGCCTTCTTGGTTCACCTTCGACGAGCCCCACCTTCTTCAGGATGTCGAGCTCCTCGATGCGGTTTCTCAACACGCGCTCGTCCCGAAAAAACACTTTTCCCTTCCACAAAGCCTCCCCGAGCACCGTCAGCTTGACGCCTTTGAGTTCCAGAGCCAATCCTGCGATGCCGCCCGCGATTTCGGACGCCCGAAAATCGCCGCTCGATCCACGAGGAAATAAAATCTTGCCGTCGAATGCGCCATCCGGTATGGGGCCAGCCGTGATCCGAGCGTAGATTTGATCGATTTGTTCTTGGTCCAGACCCTCCAGATTCTCCGGCGTAATCTTGTTGAGGTCTGCCGCCGTGAGGGGATACTTGTACTCGATCTGCGCGAAGTCGACCTTGCCTTGATAGCCTGGGCCAGATGGGGCCACGAATTTGACTTCGGGCCCTTGCGGCTTGAACCGATCGCATTCCGTCAATAAGAGCACAACGAGTGCGCTCATACCAGCGATAAGTAACACTCGTTTGTCGCGCGAGATCGTCGGATTCCATTTGCTTTGCGTGTCCATGGCTGATCTCCTAGTCAGGTCACATGGTGGCGAGGAATGCTGTCAGCGCTTTCTTGTCTTCCTCGGACAAGTCTTCACCGAAGCGGTGACCTTCGTTCTCGACTTCTTGCATACAGGTGTCGTATCGGGTGCGCAGAAAGTCGCGCTTTTCCTTGACTATCTCGACAAAACGTCCCGGGTGCTTCAACAGATCATCGGCAATGCTCTGCAGTTCGGGGACGATGTCCTTCTTGCCGGCCGCCTCCAGGCGCGCGGGATTCCGCTTGGCGAGGTACAGGTCGTCGATGAATTCCTTGTGCATGAGACCGTTGAGGAATCCCGCATGGTTGCCCCTTGCAATCCTTACCTCGCCTGACCCGAACAACGCCTTTTCTTGCTTGCCATCCCAAGTGCGGACTCCGAGATCCACGATCACGTCGTCGTCGGTCAGGGTCGTCTTTGTTCCACGCTCCTTCGGGTGCAGGAGCTCATACATCGACTGCTTATAGAGCTTGAAGCGGCCCTCGACGCTCGGGTCGTATCTGAAGCAAGCAGGCTGCTTGTCGAGCAGCTTGCCGCCGGCGTCCACGTAGCGCGCGCGGAAGAACTCGTTTTCCGGGTTTTTGGGCGTGCCACAAAGTTCCGGACCGATAGCGTTGTTATGCATGAGAGGCGCTGTCGCCCAGACATTCAGCAAGGAGATGTTGCGGTAGTAACCGCGACCACCGTTCTTGAACTCATCGCGCTCCGGAATATCGGGCACCGGCTTTTTCGCGCGCATCGTCTCTGAGCCGTACTCGTAAAAGACACGTCCCGCCATGTGATTTGAATGCAGCGCCCGGCAGCGGAACGTACCAACCTCGGTAGCGGGCGTCGCCTGATCGTTGCCGAGGAAATCCTCGCGCACCTTGCGTGGATGCTCTTTCGCCAGCGCATAGAAATCACGATTCCTGAATGGGCCACCGACGTTCTCGGGGATGCTCGAATGACAACGCGCACAGCTTGCGGCGAAGACAGTCTTGCCCCGGGCAACGGCTCGCTTGCCGAACTCTTTATCTAGCTCGTCGATGAGGTCCTGCTGGGTGTACGGAGGAGCCGCCGGATTCCTTGTCTTGCGTTCGTTGTTTCTCGCGACGTGTAGGTCCATCGCGTCGGCTTCCGCCGAGAAAAAGAAATCAAGTATGTTGGACAGCCGGTCCTCGATGGCGCGGAAATTTGGACAGTCGCGTCGGCACTGGCCGATGTTGAAAGGCGTCTGGCCAAAGCCGCGGGCCTCTGGATCCAATTGGCGGAAGTCCGTCAAATGATTGACCCAGCACGCCTCCGCGCAGGAACCAATGTTGAAATAGACGCGTTGGATCGCCTCGCGTGCGCCGATCGAATCTTCACCGCCCTTAAGAATGTGGTGCACGCCGCTTAGCGTCACAGACTTGCCGCCGATCCTGGCTGGTGTTTTGTCGTCGCTACGCGTGCTTCGCTGCCAACACTTGCTATCGCGACCCGGCTCGCACCAGCACTTTTCTTCATCCTTTTCCGCGCCGCAGGTGTCGACCTTGCGCCATTTGTTGATCAACTCTCCGGTGAAAGTGGGACGTTGCGACAGATTGATGATCGCGTTGATCGTGCCCGGATTGTTCACCTGGTCGTGCGGGATCGCCGAGGTGTCAAGGACACCAGGCCGTGCATGCGCAAACATCTGCCACTCGAGGCTAGTGCGCGCCATCCCGGAGCCGAAAAGCTCCGACATCCGAGTGTATTGGTTGCCGATAAGGCCTTTGATGTTTTCCCACCGTGGGCGAGCAGGGTTTATCGGGGGATTAAGCGGGTCAAACGCGATGTGGCACGAGCCGCAGGTCGTCCCGATGAGGTACGGTGGCTCAACCGACGCGTCGGCCAGTTTGCTCACCCTTGCGTCCGAAGGGATGCCGGTTTGTTTGACTAGCTTCTTGCTGAAGCCTTCCCAACCGACCGAGCCAGCGTTGAGCTGCCGCCATTTCTTCGCATCGAAGCGTGGGTTAGGAAACTTGCGAATGCCCAGTGTACCTGTTGAGGTACCGAACTTGAGGTCACATGGGGACTGACGCTGATCCAACTTGCTTCCCTTCGTGTGCGGATCATCGGGATCGAGCGCCGCATCCTTCAAACCGCACGCAGGATCGACGTAGCCGATCTTGCCGACGTATTTCAGTAGGACGTCGTCCCCGGGGCACCAATCGAAGCCAAAGGTTTCCTCCAGGCTCCTGGCCGGACAATTGGGATCGCCAGGCTTGCAGCAAGCCGGATCGTTTATGATGCCCCAGGCGTAGAAGCGGTCGTCTCGCTGGTCCGTTCGCAACACCCTATACCAGTCGATCAACACGCCGACACGTTGCTGAAAGGTATAGGTATGAAACCGGTCGTTGCCAGCAGTGGCTTTGAACCAGATCAGCCGCCCGACACACTCCGACTCATTCAATCCCTCGCGCGCACAAGCCTGGTAATAAGGCGCGTCCTGATCAACAATAGATTTTTCCGGCGTGGGTCGTGCGGCGTTAGCCCCTTGGCCAACCGTCGCAATAGCAGATCTGTCATCCGCAGCCTGGGCCCCCTGCGGCGTCGGGTCGATAACTGCATAGGCCATTACAAGGGAAACAAGCAGCACCACAAATCCACCGACAGCGACCCGACTCATAAGGACCTCCGCATATGACGTAGCCTCTTAGGCAAATCTACCCTACACAGGTGCGCAACGTGCTCCTCAAAAACTCGGCCTCTGTCTGCCGCAGTTCCGAATTATTTCCAGCTGCGCCCGAACCCTCCGTACACGCGAGATCAGGTCTCGCCTATGTTTTCCCGCTAAGACACGCGCTATGTCTATCTCGCCCGATCGAGGATTGTGTGCCAGAAGAATCCGTTCTGGAACGCCGAGCAGGCGAGTGCGACGAAGCTCGTCAGGGTGGCGGCTGCAGTCACATCAGCCCCCTGCATAATGCCCAGAAAAACGATGGGAGAGACCAAGATTGGCAGGAGGCCGGCTCGAATCCGCGCCTTCAGGTTGACGCCCTTCTGATCCAGGAGCGTGTCGAAGAATATCTTCGCGCCCATGCCGAGCACCATGCAAACGAACAACACCACATAGAAGTTCGCGAGCGCCGAAGCGTCGGCGTTCGCAGCGCCGCCGGGGGACGAGGTTTTAGGCGGTGGTGGGGCGGCGCGTGCATCGGCGGGCGGACTTTCCGTGATGACCGGCGGCTGCGCACGTGCACTCGGAACGAGGAGGATCAGTTGCGGTAATGATGTCACCCAGGCCGAAGGCTGATCCACGACAGCCTGTTGGATGTTGTCGCTGACGACCCATCCGTGCTGCCACTTTCCGCTGCTCCAGTATGCGATCTGCGTCCAGCTTTGCGAGATCACGCCGAAGCGCACGGTGCGTTGGGCACAGACGAAGACCCTCACTTTCGCTCCGAGCACAGCGACGGGGGAACCGTAGACCCAGCCGTTCGCGGTATTGAATTCGGTCGCCGGGCGCGCGTAGACGGAGGTCTCGCGGGTCACTGCGGCACTCACCTTGCAGTCCTGCGCCGCGACGATCGGAACGGGTCCCAGCAACACGCAGAGAAAGGCGAGCACGCGATTGTGCGCAGTCGTCATCCGTGCACCAGAGCGATGTCCTACGCCGTTGTCCGACATGATGTCCTCCTGTTGCAACTCACCACATATCAATCGCGCGCCGATGCCAATCGAGCTTTGATTCCTTGTGCAGTCGGAGAGGGTCTTCAGCGGACCGACATGGCCGCTGAGGTGGGCTTGCTCCGAGCAGTGGGAATGAGAGGGCGGTAGAGGACGTAAGCACCACCGCATCCATGGCGCAGAACATCGCGATCAAAGATTTTGCAGAACAAACTCCATGGCCCCCCATCCCCCTGGGCACGCAGTTTTGCGTGTTGGTGCCCCCTGGCGCCGCTGTGGTAGCTGGAACTGAAACGGAGAACAAAATCTACGCGCGTCGTTCCTATGGGTCAAATAAGAAATTTCGAATTTAGGGACAGACCCGACATTTCCTGTAGGGGTTTACCCCGGCTCGGCCTCGCCCGGGCCATCGCAGTATCTACGCAGGGCCGTCGGGATTGATCTATCTACGAGTCAATGCTACGACAAATCCTATACTTCAAAGGACTGGCAAATGACTAAGCCTCTGAATTTATTGGTAGGGCGTGTAGGGATCGAACCTACGACCAACGGATTAAGAGTCCGCTGCTCTACCAGCTGAGCTAACGCCCCTTCGCTCCCGGAAATTCGTGCTGAATGCCGCGTGAACGGGCGAATTTTAGCATCTAGGTGACCGCGGTGGGAGCCAGGGCCTCGATGTCGGTCACCACGTCCACGATCGCGGGGTGATCGGCCTTGAGCGCGCGCACGATCGCGGGCGCGAGCTCGCCCGGTTTCTCCACGCGGATGCCGAGCGCTCCGATCTCCTCGGCGACGCGCGCGAAGTTGACCGGCCTGTAGGTCCAGAGCTCGCGCGCCTGCTCGGTCTGCTGGCCGCCGTAGACGCGGTCGAAGCCGCGCTTGGACTGGTTGCCGCTCGCATTGTTGTTCACGACGGTGACCGAGTTGATCTTCCATCGGACCGCCGTTTCGATTTCGCCGATGTGGTACCAGAGACCGGCGTCGCCGGTAAACACGACCACGGGCCGCTCCGGAGCTCCGCATTTCGCTCCAAGTCCCGCCGGGAACGCCCAGCCGAGGTGCCCGGCGCTCCTCATGTAGCTCTGTTCGGGCGCGCGCAGATCGTACATCCCTCCCATCCACATGCCCGCGTGCCCGGTGTCGACCACGACGAGCGCGTCCTCCGGCACGTTCTTCGTGAGCTCGCCGCACATGCGCTCCGGCCGGATCGGAACGGCATCCGAGGCGAGCTGCGGCCCGTATTTCGCATACCACTCCTTGCACATCGAGCGCGCCTGCTCGACCCAGGGCTTTCTCTTCGCCGCGGTCCTGCCGTCGGCGTGCGCGAGCATGCGCTCGAGCACGACCCTGGCGTCGCCCAGCACCGACGCCTCGAGGGGGTAGTTGCGCCCCAGCGCCTCCGCATCGACGTCGATCTGGATGGCGCGGACTCCGATCTTCGGGACCGCCCAGAAATGCGTCGTCATTCCCCCGGTCTCCGTGCCGATGAAACACACGAGGTCCGCCTGCCCCACCACCCGGTTCGCGCTCTCGCGCGAATAAGTACCCACGACGCCGACCGAAAGCGGGTGCACCCCGGGAATGGAATCCTTGCCGTTGAGCGAGGTCGCGACGGGGATCGAAAGTTTTTCTGCCAAGGCGACGAGGTCCCTCGCCGCGCCCGATGCGCGCACCCCGCCCCCCGCGACGATGACCGGCTTTTCGGCGTCCTGGAGAATCCTGAGCGCGGCGCGCACGCTTCCTTCCTCCGGCTCGGGGCGAAACGGCGGCACGCGCGCGAATTGCTGCTCGACGAGCGGCTCCATCTCGGCTTCTTCGGCGTCCACCTGCCCTTCGTTGCCGCGAAACTGGAGATGCACGGGCCCGGGCGTCCCCGAGACCGCCACGCGAAACGCCTGACGCACCATGTCCGGAAAGCGCTCCACCGCGTCCACCGTGGCGTTGAACTTGGTCACGGGCTCGAAGGCCGGCACGTCGTCCACTTCCTGGTAGACCTTGCGGAACTTGGTCCTGGGATCGCGCCCGCCGGTGAAGGCGATCACCGGCGAGTGCGCGAGATGCGCGTCGCGCAGGCCCGCGGCGAGATTGAGCGCGCCGATCACCTGCGCCATGCAGATGCCCGGCCTGCCCGAGGCGCGCGCGTAGCCGTCGGCCATGTAAGCGGCGGATTTTTCGCCGTGGGTGTGGATGCGCTTGATCTTCGTCCGCCGCTCCATCTCGGCGAAGGT
>DASPWT010000211.1:0-28196 GCA_035637655.1 Burkholderiales bacterium
TACGGCGATCTCGTCGAGATGGGCGTCGTCGACCCGACCAAGGTCGCGCGCACGGCGCTGCAGAATGCGGCTTCCGTCGCCGGCCTGCTGCTCACCACCGAAGCGATGGTGGCCGAGCTGGTGGAGGAGAAAGAGGGCGCCAGCCCCGGCGGCCGCGGCATGGGCGGTATGGGCGGCATGCAAGGGATGGATATGTAAGGTCCGGTGCTTGAGCACAGCGTCAACGTACAAGGCCGCGAAAAAAGAGAAGGTTGCAGAGACAGCCCGCTCTTTTCGCGCGAGAGGAGTTTCGCAGTTTCCTGGCGATCCAGCACCCAACCGGGTGTTGGGCTTTTCTTGTCCGCCGGCGGCCAACTTTGACGGAACTGCAAAGAAACCCCGTGGCGAATGACCTGAATCTCGAGCTTGGAAAATTGCTGGATCAATACGACGAGAAGCGCCGTGCCGTCGAGGAGAGGAGACAGCAGGTCAAAACGGACGAGGCCAATTTTCTAAAAGGGTTCGCCGATCTCAGAACCAACGTGGTGAGGCCGGTTTTCGAGGCGATCGGGGTCATCCTGAAAGAGCGAGGGCATGACTTCGACATTTCCGAGAACGAGTACGCCGGCGGACCCGGTGGCAAGACCACCGAGGCGGCCGTCTCCATCCATGTCATGCCCGCGGGGATGGAAAAGTCCTCGCACGACGATGCCCAGTTTCCCTCGTTATCTTTCGCCACCCGGCATTACAACAAGACAGTGTGCGTACACAGCAGCAACGCGGTACCCCGATTGGGTGGTCCCGCCGGCCCGAGAGGGGATTACCAATTGGCCCAGATCGACAAGGATCTCGTTCAGGCCGAGTTCTTGAAGCTGATTGCCGGGATGGTCAACAGGTAGCGGCGCCCACGTGATTAAGGACACGCACGACAGCGTACAGGGTCGGCAACGGCCGAAAAAAAGGCCCGGAACGGGACTGCCGTTACCGGGCCTGGTCCTTCAGGTGTTTATCAGAAAGGAAGGATAAACACCCATCTACACCCGTTTTCGATCATCCCCCTTTTGTCCAAGGCGTTCTATGCGTTAGCGCACATAAAAAAAGACCCGGAAACGGAATTGCCGTTACCGGGCCAGGGACTTCGAGTGTTTATCAGGGAGGAGATATACACCCGTTTCAATCATCCCCTCTTATCCCAAACCGTTCTGTGCGTTAGCGCACATAAGGGCAATATTTTACGGGGCCTGTCAGGCCGCTCAGGCCGCCGCCTTCGCCGGGTTCAGACCGCGGCGTCAGCTCTTTTCGGTCCCTCATAGGATCGCAAGGATGCGATCTCCCGGCTCTTTTGCTCGGTGATGTCATACCCCGCGATGAAGATCGCCTGGTGCTCCGAATCGATCCGCCGGTGCCATAAGAACCACTTGGATGTGCCGTCCTGGCACCGCAAGCCGAATTCCATTGAGTCGGAACTGTCCTCGGCCAAGAGCCGGTCCATCACCGCGACGGCGGCCTGCCCATGCTGCTGAATCAACTCGCACAGGGGCCGCTCTAGCAGCTCTTGCGCGGAGTATCCGAGGATTTTCTCCCACGCCGGGCTGAGAAATTTCAGCTTGCCGTCGAAACCGGCGAGGCCCAGCAAAACGGGCGATGGGTCGGAAGGGAGCCTGCGCTTGCCGCGCATGAGGCCGGTGAGGCGAGACAAGAACCGGGTGCCGTTCATCATGAGCCTCCTGTCAGACCCGATTATCTCCGTCACCTCAAGACTCTCTGTGCGCTAGCGCACATAAGGAGGGAGTTTTCACCTCATTCCGGCCGTTTTCCCGCCGGCCGGGGTGACGAGATTCCGACTTGCGGCCAGCCGATGCAGGCAAGGTAGATCGTCTTGTCGTACCTGCGATTTCTGTACGCTAGCGCACACAAAGCGTAGGATGGGGGCCTTCTGCCAGCGGGGAAGGGGATTGGGGGAAGGGGGGACCTTGCTTTTGCTACGGCCTTGATTGGAGGAGACCATGAGTAGGAATCTCGCCGCATCCGCAACCCCTACCCCCACTCAAAATCGCCTTCTTGCCGCGCTGCCCGCGGCGGATTACCGGCGCCTGAAGCCGGACCTGGAGGGCGTGCCCCTGCCGCTCGGCATGGCGGTCTACGAGTCCGGCGGTAAATTGGACTACGTGTATTTCCCCACCGACTGCATCGTGTCGCTCCTCTACGTCATGAAAAGCGGAGCGTCGGCGGAAATCGCGGTCGTGGGCCATGAAGGCTTGGTCGGCGTCGCGCTGTTCATGGGCGGGGAATCCACGCCCAGCCGGGCGGTGGTGCAAAGCGCCGGCCACGCGTACCGCCTCCCTTCAAAAATCCTCAAGAGGGAATTCGAGCACAGCGGCCCATTGCAGCATCTGCTGCTGCGCTACACGCAGGCGCTGATCACGCAGATGGCGCAGACCGCCGTTTGCAACCGGCATCATTCGGTGGAGCAGCAACTGTCCCGCTGGCTGCTGTTGAGCCTGGACCGCCTGCCCTCGAACGAGCTGCGCATGACGCAGGAGCTGATCGCGAACATGCTGGGAGTGCGCCGCGAGGGCGTCACGGAGGCGGCCGTAAAGCTGCAAACGGCCGGATTGATTCAGTACAATCGCGGTCACATCAAAGTGCTCGACCGGCCGGGGCTGGAGGAGCGGGTCTGCGAGTGCTACGCAGTCGTCAAAAGTGAAACGGATCGCTTGCTGCCCGCCAAGACCGCGGCCTGAAGCGCTGGCGCGCGTAACCCGAGCTCCTCTGTGCGTCAGCGTACATACGGTCCCTACTTGTTCGCGCTAATCTTGTACCGTCTGCCTGTCCTCCGGGTAGAGCGAACAAACCAGAAGGAACCCCGTGCGAATCGCGAGCCGAGCACCCGTTGCCAATCGCATGCTTGCCGCTTTGCCGCACAAGCAGTATCAGCGCCTGCTCACGGGTCTCGAATCCATCGCGTTGACTTTCGGTGAAATCCTGTACGAACCGGGGGAGCGGATCCGGCATGTTTACTTTCCCAACGACTCGCTCGTCTCCTTGCTGACGGTGGTCGAGGGCCATCTCGCCTTGGAAGTCGGCATGGTCGGCCGCGAGGGCATGGTCGGTGTTCCTCTGTCCCTGGGAACGGACGTTTCGCCTGTTCGCGCGCTGGTGCAGGGAGCGGGAGCGGCCATGCGGATGAAGTCGGCGCGCTTTTCCGAAGAAATCCGGAAAAGCCAGCAGTTGCAACAAGAGGTTAGCCGCTATACGCGTGCATTGATGGCTCAGATCACCCAAACCGCCGCGTGCAACCGCTTCCACGTCGTAGAGGCGCGCCTTGCCCGATGGCTACTGATGACGCGGGACCGGGTATCGTCGGACGAATTCCGTCTTACGCACGAATTTCTGGGGAATATGCTGGGAGTGCGGCGGGTCGGTGTCACCACGGCCGCGCGCGCTCTGCAAAAAAGAAAACTGATCGCTTACAGCCGCGGCAAGATCAGGATCCTCGACCGTCGAGGCCTCGAAGGCGCCGCCTGCTCCTGTTACGAACTCGTCAGGGACATGAACGGCGCCGTACAGGATTAGCAGCAGCCGGAAAAAGCCCGGAACGGGATTGCGGTTGCCGGGCAATCCGGCGATCAACCATGAAGTGCGGGTGACGCGCGGGCCTCGACATACTTCGCGAAATCCCCGGCGTTCAGGGGATGACTGAAATAGTAGCCCTGTCCCTCGCTGCACTGCCGGGCCTGAAGAAATCTGAGCTGTTGTTTCGTTTCCACGCCCTCGGCAATCACCCGCTGGTTGAGATTTTTTCCCATGCTGATTACTGTACTGATCATCGAGGCATCGTTGGTATTGAGAAGCATCTTGCGCACGAACGACTGGTCGATCTTCAGGGTGTCGATCGGGAATTGCGTCAGGTAGCTCAAGCTCGAGTAGCCGGTGCCGAAGTCATCCACGGCAAGCTGCACTCCCATGGCCTTGAGCGCCTGGAGCGTGCGGCCAGTCGACTCCGCATCCTGCATGAGGACGCTTTCGGTCAGTTCGAGTTCGAGCCAGCGCGGCTCCAGGCGGGTCTGCGTCAGGATGCCGCGAACGCCTTTGAGAAAATCCTTGTCCCGGAGCTGCACGGCGGAGATATTGACCGCCACCGGCACGGCCTCCAAGCCGGCATCCGTCCAGGCTTTGGCTTGTCGGCATGCTTCGCGCAGGACCCAGTCGCCGATCGGGGTGATAAGGCCGCAGTCTTCCGCGATGGGAATGAACTGCTCGGGAAGGATGGTGCCGCGAACCGGATGCCGCCAGCGAATCAGCGCCTCGGTGCCGATCAGCGCACCGGACTCGAGATTTATTTTCGGCTGATAGTACAAGCTGAACTCGCCCCGCTCCAGCGCGCCGCGCAGACTGCCTTCGATGGAGAGCCGCTCGACCATCCTGGTGTTCATGTCCTGCGCGAAGAACTGGTAATTGTTGCGCCCGTTTTCCTTGGCGTGATACATCGCGGTGTCCGCACTCTTGATCACGGTGTCGACGTCCTGACCGTCATCCGGGTACAGTCCGATGCCGATGCTTATGGTGACGTGGAGCTCCTCCCCGTCGATGCCGTGCGGCACGGCCAGCGCGGTGAGTATTTTCGCCGCGAAGCGTCCGGCATCCTGCGGGCGCTCGATGTCCGGAAGCAGCACCAGGAATTCATCCCCGCCCTGGCGGGAGACGGTGTCCGAGACGCGTACGCAAGCCAGCAGGCGTCTGGCGACCGACAGCAGCAGTTTGTCCCCCATCGCATGTCCCAGGGAGTCGTTGACGTCCTTGAAGCGGTCCACGTCCAGAAACAACACCGCGGCCTTTCTTCGGTGCCGACGCGCCAACGCGATCGCCTGAGTAAGCCGTTCATTCAGCAGCGGGCGATTCGGCAAATCGGTGAGAAAGTCGTGGTGGGCCAAATGAGCCGTTTTTTCCATCATTTCCCGTGAAGCGGTGACATCGTGGAAAACCAGCACCGCGCCGGTAACTTTGCCGTCGCGGTCGTGGATGGGAGCGGCAGAATCTTCGATCCCGACCTCGGAGCCATCGCGCCGGACCAATACAACGCCGGCGGCCATGCCCACGGTCTTGTTTCCCGCGAGGGCCAACTCCGCCGGACTCCGCGATGGCTGTCGGGTGCTGCCGTCGAGGATGTGGAATACCTCGGCAAGCGGCCGGCCCGCTGCCTCCTCTCGAGACCAGCCGGTCATCTTCTCCGCGACCACATTCAGATAGGTGATGTTGCCCGCCATGTCGGTGGTGAGCACCGCGTCGCCGATGGAGTTGAGCGTGACCCGCGCTCGTTCCTGTTCTGCGAACAATGCCGCTTCGGTCGACTTGCGCGCCGATATATCCTGGACCTGGCAGATGAAATACAGAGGCGCATCGTTCCCGTCGCGCACCAGCGACATACTCAAGAATACGGGTACGCTGCGTCCCAGCTTGTTAACATAACGCTTCTCTGTCTCGTAAGTGGCGATCTCGCCCGCCAGCAATTTCGTCGCGTCAGCGGAAATCGTCGCCAGGTCGTCGGTATGAGTAATGTCATGATAGGTGAGGCCCAGCATTTCCTGCTCCGAATATCCGACGATTCCACATAGGGCTTGATTCACTTTCAGCCAGCGGCCATCGGGGGCTACCAGCGCCATGCCGATGGCAGCATAGTCAAATGCGCCGTGGATCCGTGCCTCGAGGGCTTCGGGGCCTTGCGCGTCTTTGGACCGGGTTCGACTCGCGGCCGGCGCTCGGCCGGGTTTTCCCTTGATCCTCGTTGTCATCTCACACCTTCCACGCATCGGGTGCCGTTGATCGTAAGCCCACTGTCAGACCCGACTATCTCATTCACTTCAAGACGCTCTCTGTGCGATATCGCACATAAGGCAGAGTTTTCGCCTAGATTCGTGCTTTTTTGTTCTAATTTTGAGTTTGCTGTCGGGAAAACCCGACAGGAGCAGGACGGGGTTAGGTTGTTGCCTTTCGATGTAACTGTCCTTCGTACAACGCCCGCACGGTCTCGATCGTGTCGGCTGCGCTCTTGTCCTCGCGGTAGCGCTTGACGCGCGCAAAGCGCAGCGCGAAGCCGCCCGGATAAGTCGAGCTCTGCTGGATTTCATTGAACGCGATCTCGGCGACGAGCTCCGGCCGCACGTGCACGACGTTGCGCTCGCGCGAGGTTTCGAGCGAGAGCAGGCGCTCGGTCTGCCACGCGAGCATCTTGTCGGTCATGCCCTTGAAGGTCTTGCCGAGCATGACGAAGCCGCGCGTGGCGGGATCGAGCGCGGCGAGGTGCAGGTTGGAGAGCCAGCCCTTGCGTCGGCCACTGCCCCATTCGGCCGCGATGACGGCGAGGTCGAGCGTGTGCGCCTCCTTGATCTTGAGCCAGCCGGCGCCGCGGCTCCCGGCCTCGTACGGGGCCTCCAGCGCTTTCGCCATGACGCCTTCGTGGCCGCGCGCGAGCGCGTCGTCGTAGAAAGCCTGCGCGGCTTCCATGTCGCCGGTGACAAGGCGCGGGATGAGGATCGTCGCCGGCAGAAATTTCGCGAGCGCGTCGAAGCGCTCGCGCGCGGGTCTTGCGGTGAGGTCCTCGCCCTCGGCAAGCAGGCAGTCGAAGAAAAAGACGCTGAGCGGACACATCGTACGCAACGCCTCCACGTCGAGCTTGCGCCCGAAGCGGCGCATGGTTTCCTGGAAAGGGTAGGGCGTGCCCTCGGGCTTGAGCGCGATCGTCTCGCCGTCGGCGATGAGCTCGCGCGCCGGGCACTCTTGCAGCGCCGCGACGATCTCGGGCACGGTGGAGGTGACTTCGTTCAGGCTGCGCGTATAGACGCGGATTTCGCCGCCCGACTTGTGCGCCTGCACGCGCGCGCCGTCGAGCTTCCACTCGAAGGCCGCCGTGCCCAGGCGTTCAATCGCGTTCGCGACGTCCTCGGCGGGTTGAGCGAGCATCGGCTGCACCGGCTGGAAGACCCTGAGCGCAAGGCGCGCGAGGCCTGCTTCGCCTTCGGTGAGCGCGGCCTCCGCAACTGCGGGAAGGCCGCCCGCTCGCATCGCCGCCGAGCGCACACTAGCGGCCGGGAGCTTCGCCGCTTTCGCGATGGCGTCCAGCATGATCCCCTCGAGCGCGCCCTGGCGCAGCTCGCCGAGCAACAGCCGCGCAAGAAAATCCTGCTCGCGCGCGGTTGCGCGCGCGAAAAGCTCTGCGAGCAGGCGCGCTCGCCCGGCGGCGGAGCCTTCTCCCTTGATCTGCGCGAGGCGTGCGAGCGCCTCGTCGATTTGCGCAAGCGTGAGCCGGGGCACGCTTGCGGGCATCGCGGCGAGCGCGTCTTTCAGCGTCGCGTAGCCGATGCCGATCTTTCCCTGGCGCGTGTCGCCGCTGAGATACGCCACGCCCAGCCCGATTTCCGACGCATCGAGTCGTCGCAGGCACTGCGCGAGCGCGTCGATTTTCGCAAGGCGGCTGCGCGTCCCCGCGACGCGCTCGGAGGCGGCGAGCAATTCGGCGAGAAGCATTCAAGCCCTTCGCGATAAGATAGCGGGCCCGTCGACCCGTCCCAACCAAGTGACCCCAATCGTAATCCCCAGTATCGCCCGGCTCAAGGAATGGACCGGCAAGGAGGTCGCGGTGACCGACTGGTTCGCCGTGAGCCAGGAGCGCATCGATGCCTTTGCCGGCGCGACCGAGGATCACCAGTGGATCCACGTCGACCGCGAGCGCGCGGCCGAGGAATCGCCCTACGGAACGACCGTCGCGCACGGCTTTCTCACGCTGTCCCTGCTGCCGCACCTGATGCGGCAGGCAGTCGAGATCCAGGGCATGCGCCTGGGGATCAACTACGGCTTGAATCGCGTGCGCTTCACCGGCCCCGTGCCGGCCGGCTCGCGCGTGCGCGCGCGCTTCCGGCTTGACGCCGTGGAAGACATCCCCAAGGGCGTTCAGACCGCCTGGAACGTCACCGTCGAGCGCGAAGGCGAGGCGAAGCCGGTTCTGGTCGCCGAATGGATCACGCGCCGCCACGAGTAGAAGGCCGCGGGTACGTATTGCCGAGGATCTTCGTCGTCTCCGACACGACTTCTTTCTGGCGTCCGACCCACAGGTGCCCTCCGGTCGGAAAGCTCACGAAACGCGCCCCCGGAATGCGTTCCGCCGCCGCGCGGCTGCTCGAGTGAGTCCTGAACAAATCGTCCTCGGTGCTGATGACGAGCGCGGGGGTCGCGATCCGCTCCAGTTCGTAACGCGGTTGTGAAGCGACGATCGCCAAGTCGTTCCACAGTCCCTTGCGGCGCTGGCTGAGCGGCAAGGTGCCTCGCGCGATCCGCAAGATGCGTTCCTGCTCCTCGGTCGAGGCATTCTCGAAATCGAGGACCGGAGTGGCGAAGACTCTTTCCAGCATGGTGTCTCGCGCCACCTTCATATTCAACCAGAAAAGGAAATCCGATCCGACCATCCAATCGAACATCAAGGAAGGCGACTCGGGCGGCCGCACCTGCGGCGCGCCCGGCTGGAAGAAAGCCGGAACGAGGAGGACCATCGCCGAACAGCGCCCGGCGTGCCGCAGGCAAAATTCGATCGTCGAGGGCGCGCCCGCGGATCCCCCCAGGATCGCCGCCCTGGGCAATTTCAAAGCGTCGAGCAGACAGGCGTGGGCGTCGGCCTGGGCCTCGGGCGATGCGTCGGCGGGCATGGGGGTGCGCAGGTATCCGAATCTCGACATCGCGATCACCGTGAAGCCGTGCTCGGCCAAGGGGCGTCCGAATTCCAGGCCCTGGTCGAAACCGCCGCCTGCGCCGTGCACCAGAAGCACCGGCGCGCCCTTGCCGATGACGGCGTATTCGATCCGTCCGCACCGTGTATCGGCGATCTGGCTGCCTGAGGAGACGCGGGCTTCCGCGGCGCCGAGTTCTTCCCGATAGCTGAAATACGTGAACAGGATCAACCCCGCCAGCACGACGGTGGGAATGCCCAGGACCACGCTGCGTTCGATTTTCATCGGCCTGCATCCCATTGTAGTCAAGCTCGCTAGATACCATATTGGTGAATTCATTTCCCCGACAGGGCGCGCATACCAATGTGGGAAGCATGGGCTCTTGTTGCACTCGTTCTCCTCGCCTGGCTGTGGTTCGACAGCATGCGGGCGCGCGAGCACGCGGTCGCGGCGGGCGCGCTCGCCTGCGAGCGCAACGGCCTGCAGTTCCTCGACGAGACGGTGGAGTGCGTGTCGCTTCGCCCCGCGCGCGACGAGAACGGGCGCGTCGCCCTGCGGCGGGTGTACCGATTCGAATTCTCCGACAACGGCGACAACCGGCGCGGCGGCAGCATCGTCATGATGGGTGGCGAGGTAGAATCGCTCACCATGGAACCGTTCCTGTTGCAGTGAGTCTTGCCGCGGTGAATCATGCAGAAGTGGGTCGAAGGCACCGTTGTCAACCAGAAGCGCTGGACGGAGACCCTGTTCACGCTGCAGGTGGAGGCCGAGGTCGCTGCGTTCGAGGCGGGGCAGTTCGCCAAGCTCGCTCTCGCGGTGGAGGGCGAGATGGTGGCGCGCCCATACTCGTTCGTGAATGCGCCGAAGGAGCGTCCGCACGAGTTCTATTACGTGACGCTGCCCGACGGACCGCTCACGCAGCGGCTGTGCAGGCTGGAAGCGGGGAACGCGATTTACCTTGCACCGCGGCCGGCGGGGTTCCTCGTGCTCTCGGAAATCCCCGACGGGGAGAACCTCTGGCTGATATCGACGGGAACGGGAGTCGGCCCTTTCCTGTCTATCCTAAAGACCGAAGGTCCTTGGCAGCGCTTCAGGCAGGTGGTCCTGGTTCACGCGGTGCGCCATGCCGTGGAGCTGACCTACCGCGACAGCCTCTCGCCGCTGCTGGGCGAGCACGGGGAGCAGATGCGCGTGGTCTCCTTCGTGAGCCGGGAAAATAAACCGGGCGCGCTCCACGGGCGCATCCCCCTCGCGATCGAGGACGGTCGCCTGGAGGCCGCGGCGGGCGTGGCGCTTTCTGCGAAGACCTCTAGAGTCATGATTTGCGGCAACCCGGAGATGGTGACGGACACGCAGGCAACGCTCGCGCGGCGCGGCATGAAGAAGCACCGGCGCCGCGAGCCGGGACATATTGCGGTGGAAAACTACTGGTGAAGAAGACTGCGCTTGGCTTGCTGCTGGTTACCGGCGCGCTGGCGTTCGCTGCCTGCAGCGCGACCCGGGTCGCCTACAACAACGCCGACACCATGCTGCGCTTCATGGCGTCGAGCTATCTGGACCTCGACGCCGCGCAGTCTGATGACCTGACGCCGCGCATCGCGCGATTTCATCAATGGCACCGCTCGAACGAGCTTCCGGTGTACGCGGCCTTGTTGAGGAGCGCGAGCCAGCGCGCGGCCAAGGGCATCACGGCGGAGGACGTCGCGTGGGGCCTCGCCAATGTGCGCTCGCGCTACCGCAGGTTCGCGGCAAAAGCGGCCGAAGACGCGGCACCGGTGCTCGCGACGCTCGCGAGCGCGCAGCTCGCGGCGCTCGAGCGCAAGTTCACCGAAAACAACGAAAAATACGCGAAGAAATTCCTCTCTTTCGACGACCAGGAGCGCCGGCGCGCGCAGCTGAAGCGCATGCTCGAGCGCTTTCGCGACTTTGCCGGCGAACTCACCCCGGACCAGGAGGCCCGCATCGGGCGCTTCGCGCTCGAGCACGAGCGCCACGTTGCGCTGCGCTTCGAGGACCGGCAGCGCTGGCAGCGCGATTTCGTCGTGGCGCTCAAGGCTGAGCGCAAGCCGGAGGAGCTCGGCCGGCACCTGGCCGAGATGTTTTACAGGCCGGAGCTGCGCCGCTCCGAGGAGTTCATTCGCGAGGACAAGCGCTGGGACGAGGACCTGGGACAGCTCATCGTGGATCTCGACCGGTCGCTCTCTCCCAAGCAGCGCGCTCAGGTCGTCCGGCACCTTTCCGACTACGCCGAGGATTTCGCGGTTCTCGCCGGAACAAGCAAGGAAGCCGCTTGAGCCCGCGGGACGCCGCGCGAGGTTTTCTCTCTCTGGCGCTGCTCGCGGGGCTGGTCTTGACCTCGGGCGCGGCACGTGCCGCCGGGGGCGAGCTGAAGCCCTGGAGCGGCGGTGCGACGCCGTCCCTCGCGCTGCGCGATCTCCAGGGCAAGGAGCACAAGCTGGCCGATTATCGGGGCAAGGTCGTGGTGCTCAATTTTTGGGCCACCTGGTGCGATCCCTGCCGCGAGGAGATGCCTTCCATGCAGCGGCTGCAGGACAAGCTCGCGGGCAAGCCGTTCGCGATCCTCGCGGTCGACTACGGCGAAGGCGCGCCGCGGATCAACGAGTTCCTGAAGAAAGTCCCGGTGCGTTTCACGGTGCTGCTGGATCGGGACACCTCCGCGGCGACGGCGTGGAAGGTGAAGGTGTTGCCCACCACCCTGGTGCTCGATCCCCAGCACCGAATCCGTTACTCCGTGACGGGCGACCTGGAGTGGGATTCCCAGTCCGTTGAAGATGCGATCAAAAAGCTTCTTCCCCCGAGCTGAGGCACGCACTGGACTGGTCCGGCGCGACTTGTGGTCGGGGACGTTTTCGGAGTAGATTGTCCGCTTTGGGATTCGTCCTTTTCCGCCGGACCACCTGCCGATGATCATCCAGCAACGCCTGACTTCACGCAGCTCGCGTTCGCTCGCGGTGATGATCGGCTTCGCGCAGCCTGCGGGCTCGCGCGGGACATGGCGCTCCGACGGCGATATCGACAGCGGCGCCCCTACTTCCGCGCTCGACCTTCGCTCTTCTGCAGTTTCCCCTCCACAGCCTCAGCCCCTTTGCAGCAACCGACGCCGGGTATTGCGCGCGCTCGCGCGTTGGGACACCCGCGTCCGCGTTGTGAAACAGCGCTTCAATTGACCGGAGAACCGACATGGATAGACGTGCATTTCTGAAGACCGGCGCGATCCTCCCGGCTGCCGCGGCGCT
The DNA here is from genome assembly GCA_035637655.1 of Burkholderiales bacterium. GTDB lineage: Bacteria > Pseudomonadota > Gammaproteobacteria > Burkholderiales > SG8-39 > VBDM01. The sequence goes on from DASPWT010000211.1 coordinate 11,954, forward strand.
GCCGAGGCTCGCACACGCGCAGCAACTGCCGTTCGAGCCGCGCCAAGCGGAGAAATGGCGCAGCTTCGAGGTGACGACCCGGGTCGAGATCGTTTTTCCCGAGGGCGCGACGCGCGTGTGGCTGCCCATTCCTTCGGTCGATTCCGTCTATCAGAAGACCATCGACAACGCCTGGTCGGGCAACGCCCAAACCACGAAGATCGCGTACGACGGCAAGTACGGCGCGGGCATGCTCTACGCCGAGTGGCCCAGCTCCGAGAAGAATCCCTTGGTCGAGCTCTACAGCCGTTTCGCCACGCGCGACCGCGCGGTCGATCTTTCGTCGCGCCCCGCATCCGCGCAGAAGCTTGGCGCGGGAGAGCGGGCCTTCTACACCGAGGCGACAGAGCACATGCCTATCGACGGCATCGTGAAGAAGACGGCGCAGGAAATCACGCAAGGCGCGAAGTCCGATTACGACAAGGCCAAGGCGATCTACGAATGGATCGTCGACAACACCTACCGCGATCCGAAAACGCGCGGCTGCGGCGTGGGCGATATCAAGACGATGCTCGAGACCGGAAACCTCGGGGGCAAGTGCGCCGACTTGAACGCGCTGTACGTGGGCCTCGCGCGCGCCTCGGGCCTGCCGGCTCGCGATGTCTACGGCGTGCGCGTGGCGAAGTCGCAGTTCGGCTACCGGAGCCTGGGCGCGGGCACGGCCAACATCACGCGCGCTCAGCACTGCCGCGCCGAGGTGTATCTCACCGGATTCGGCTGGGTGCCGGTCGATCCGGCCGACGTGAGGAAGGTCGTGCTCGAGGAGAAGGCGCAGCCGACGGACTTGAGCGATCCGTTGGTGCAGGCGGTGAGGCCCAAGCTCTTCGGCGCGTGGGAGATGAACTGGCTCGCGTTCAACACCGCGAACGATTTCGCCCTGCCCAACTCGAAAGGCGGCAAGCTCACCTTCTTCATGTATCCGCAGGCGGAGACCGCGCAGGGGCGGCTGGACAGCCTCGACCCGGACAACTTCAAGTACACGATGACGGCGAAGGAATTGAGCGCCTGATCCTCGGCTGCAAGCCGGGGGGGTTCCGAGGGAAATACCCCGATAATGCGACCGTGACGGTCCTGCATTTTTCGCACGCCAACGGCTTTCCCGCCGCGTGCTACCGCAAGATGTTCTCCTATCTCGAGCCGGACTTCGAGATCGGCTTCGTCAATACCATCGGCCACGATCCGCGCCATCCGGTCACCGACAGCTGGCCGCATCTGGTCGCGGAGCTGATCGAGCGCCTCGAGCGCTACCGCGAGCCGGTGCTCGGGGTGGGCCATTCGCTCGGCGGCTATCTCACCGCGCTCGCGGCCTTGAAGCGCCCGGCGCTCTTCCGCGCGATCATCCTGCTCGATTCGCTGATCCTCGGGCGCTGGCGGGGGACGGTGTTCAAGATGGTGAAGCGCTTCGGCCTCGCCGACCGCGTGACTCCGGCGGGCATGACGCGCGACCGCCGCGCCGAGTGGGCCTCCGCCGACGAAGCCTACGCGCACTTCCGCAGCAAGCGCGCGTTCCAGAACTTCGATCCCGAGTGCCTGCGTGACTACGTGACGCTCGGGATGCGGCACTCGGCCGGCGGCGTGAGGCTCGCGTTCGATCCGGCGATCGAGTACCGCATCTACCGAACATTCCCGCACGGTCTCGCGAAGGAGCTGCCGCGCCTGCGCGTGCCGGCCGGCGTGATCTGCGGACGCGAATCGGCGGAATCGAGGCGGACGGGGCTTGCGACGACGCGCAGGCATTTCCGCGTGGTGCGCGTCGCGGGCGGGCACCTGTTTCCGTTCGAGCGGCCCGAGGCCGCGGCGCAGGCGATCCGCGAGATGGCGGCAGAATTGCTGCCATCCCAGACGAACCCACTATAATCCCGTTGGTCAAACGATCTGAGGAGGCGCCGTGCGCAAGCTCCTGATTTCAGTCTTCGCTCTGCTGGCGGGCCTGGCTCCAGCCCCGACTCTCCACGCCGCCGGAATGGACTCCGAGCCGGCGCCGAACGCGCGTCCCGTGGACCCGGACTACGAGAGCGGCAAGAAGGCGATCGAGGCCGGCAACTGGAGAACGGCCCTCGACAGCTTCGGCCGGGTTGCCTCGCGCGATCCGAACAACGCCGACGCGCAGAATTACCTCGGCTACGCCTGGCGCAAGTCCGGCAATCTCGACCTTGCGTTCAAACACTACAACGAAGCACTGCGCCTCAACCCTCGGCACAAGGGAGCGCTCGAGTACATCGGCGAGGCCTATCTGATGGTGAACAATCTTCCGAAGGCGGAGGAGCACCTTGCGCGGTTGGACAAGCTGTGCTTTCTTCCCTGCGAGGAATACACCGACCTGAAGAAGGCGGTCGAGGAATACAGGTCCGCGAAGCAGGGCAGGGACAGATCCAGGCCCTGAGCTCGCGCAACCGCAACGAAACGCCCGGCAAGCCGGGCGTTTTTATTTCCGGGTGCGCGTCCCGGGAAAATCCCGGGACGCGGCGGTTATTTATTTGAGATGTTTGCTGACGAGCTTGGTCATCTCGAACATCGAGACGCTCTTCTTGCCGCCGAACACCGCCTTGAGGGCCTCGTCGGCATTGATCATGCGGCGGTTCTTGCTGTCCTGCAGCTTGTTCCGCTTGATGTAACCCCAGAGCTTCTTGGTCACTTCGGTGCGCGGTATCGCCTTGGAGCCCACCACTTCCGCCAGCAGGGCGCTCGGGGTCATGGGTTTCATGAATGCCGCATTGGGTTTTCTCTTCTTGGCCATCGTATATCTCTCCTCTTTAATACGAGCTGTTTAGGTGACGCCGCACGGACGGTACGGGCAACGCGAGAGTGCGTCAATCAGAGGGAAATGTCAACCACCTCCAAACGGTTTTTCGCCCTATGGAAAAAGAGCGGCCCGGCCGGGGGATCGCTTCGCTATAATCAAAGACCCGTTTTCCCTGACAATTTCCTGTCACCCCGGCAAGCGCCGTGGAGACCGCCAAAAAAAACGTCGCCGTCCTCGCCACCTGCCAGGCGCTGCTGTTCACGAACAACTCGACGGCAATCGCCCTGAATGGCCTGGCGGGCTACGCGCTCGCCGCGAACAAGGCCCTGGCGACGCTCCCCGTCACCGCGTGGGTGATCGGCGGGGCGCTCTCGACCCTTCCGGCTTCGCTTCTCATGAAGCGCATCGGCCGGCGTGCCGGCTTTACCGTCGGAGCGCTGACGGGGATGGTCGGCGCGTCGATCTGCTCGGTCGCCCTTTACTTCGGGAATTTCTGGCTTTTCTGCTTCGGCACGATGGTGTTCGGCGTGTACAACGCCGTGGCGCAGTACTACCGGTTCGCGGCAGCCGACGCCGCAAGCGCCGATTTCAAGGCGAAGGCGATCTCCCTGGTGCTTGCGGGAGGATTGGTGGGAGGCATCGTAGGCCCCGAACTCAGCAAGCACACGGTCGATCTGCTCGCCACCCACTATCTCGGCGCGTACCTGTCGCTGATCGGATTCCTGGCGCTCGTCGTGCTGGTCGTGCAATGGCTCGACATCCCGGTGCCGGCCGCCGCCGCGCACAAGGAACCGGCGCGACCCCTCGCGCAGATCATGGCGCAACCGGTATTCGTGGTCGCAGTGCTCGCAGCGGCGATCGCCTACGGCGTGATGAACCTGCTCATGACCGCGACGCCGCTCGCGATGGGCTTGTGCGGGCATCCGTATTCGGCCGCGGCGACGGTGATCGGCTGGCACGTCATCGGCATGTTCGGGCCGTCGTTCTTCACGGGCTCGCTCATCAAGCGCTTCGGGGTGCTGCAGGTGATGGGCGCGGGGGCGCTGCTCCTCTACGTCGTGGTGGCGATCGCGCTGTCGGGCATCGGCGTTGCCCACTTCTGGTTCGCGCTCGTGCTGCTCGGCGTCGGCTGGAATTTCCTCTATATCGGCGGAACCACCCTCATCACCGAGGCGTGCACGCCGCCCGAGCGCGCGAAGACCCAGGGCGTAAACGACCTGATCATCTTCGTCGTGATGGCCACCTCCTCGTTCAGTTCGGGCCTGCTCCTGGAAAAGAGCGGCTGGCAATTGCTCAACTATCTCGCGCTGCCGTTCGTCACCGCGGCGGCCGTCGCGGTGCTGTGGCTCCTCGCCCGGGGCCGCGTCGCGGCCGGCGCGTAAAGGCAGTGGACGCCGGCGACGCAAGGCTCGATCCGCAGGCGCGCGCGTTGATCGAAAGTGCGCAGCGCTCGGCCGGTCCCGCGCTGAGCTCGGTGGGCGTAGTGGAAGCGCGGCGGCTCTACCGCAAATCGCGCCTCGCCCTTGCGCCGCCGCCGGTCGTAGTGCGGGAAACGCGCGATTTCTCCATAGCCGGTCCGGGAGGCGCGATCGGCGCCCGCTACTACCGGCCGCTCGGCACGAAGCCCGGAGAAGCGCTGCCCGCGGTGGTGTACTTCCACGGCGGCGGCTGGACCTGCGGAGATCTCGATACACACGACAGCGTCTGTCGCGGGATCGCCGCTCACGGCGCCTGCGCTGTCGTCGCAGTCGATTACCGCATGGCACCGGAGCACAAGTTTCCGGCCGCGGTCGAGGATGCCCTGACGGCGCTGCAGTGGGTGGCCGCGAACGCAAGCTCCTTCGGGGTCGACCCGGCGCGGCTCGTGGTCGCCGGGGAAAGCGCCGGCGGCAACCTCGCTGCGGTGGCGGCGCTCGCGCTGCGCGATCCGGGGCCGCGCCTTGCGATGCAGGTGCTCGTCTACCCCGTGACCGACCAGGCCGCCGAAACGGATTCGCTGAGGCGCTTCGCGCAGGGTTATTCGCTGACGCGAGAATTGCTGCGTTGGTATCAGGGCAATTATTTGCGCGACGAGCGCGACCGCGCCGACTGGCGCGCTTCTCCTCTGCTCGCGAAGGACCACTCGCGGCTGCCGCCCGCCTATGTCATCACCGCCGGGTTCGATCCGCTGCGCGACGAGGGCAAGGCTTACGCCGAGCGCCTCGCGCAGGCCGGCGTCGAGGTGACCTACGAGTGTTTCGAGGGCCAGATACACGGATTTCTTCCCATGGCCGGGGCGATCGCCGCGGCACACCACGCCCATTACCGCATCGGCCAGATGCTGCGCATGCGCTTCGGGACGTTTTCGATCGCGCGGCCCTGATCGGGGTAAAATCGCGCAATCCTCATATGCCGGCTCCCGTCGAGAAAATTTCCGTCGAGCGCAGGGTCGTGCGTGCCGCCTGCCCGCACGACTGCCCCGACACCTGCGCCATGCAGATCACCGTCGAGAACGGCATTGCGGTGAAAGTGGAGGGCGCGAAAGATCATCCGTTCACCGCCGGCACGCTCTGCACCAAGGTCGCGAAATATCTGGAGCGCACCTACAGCAAGGACCGCGTGCTCTTTCCGCGCAAGAGAACCGGTCCGAAAGGGCGGGGCGAGTTCGAGCGCATTTCCTGGGACGAGGCGCTCGAGACGATCGCCGCAAAATTCAAGGCGATCGCGGCCGAGGATCCCCAGGGCATCCTGCCCTACGACTACGCCGGCACCATGGGCTACGTGCAGTGGCACTCGATGGGCCGGCGCTTTTTCAACCGGCTGGGCGCGTCGCGCCTGGACCGCACCATCTGCTCCTCCGCGGGCAAGGAGGGCGTGAGAATCACCCTGGGCGGCTCATTCGGCATGGACCCGGAAAGGTTCGACGAGGCGAAGCTCATCCTCATCTGGGGCTCCAACCCCATCGTCTCGAACCTCCACCTGTGGTCGCGCGTGCAGGAGGCGAAGCGCCGCGGCGCGAAGCTCGTCGCGATCGACCCCTACCGCAGTCTTTCGGCCGAGAAATGCCACGAGCACCTGGCGCCGCTGCCCGGCACCGATGCCGCGCTCGCGCTCGGGATCATGCACGTCATCATCGGCGAGGGCCGCCACGACGCGGATTACGTCGAGAAATACACGCTCGGTTTCGAGGCGCTCGCGCGGCGCGTGAAGGAGTATCCGCCGCAGAAGGTCGCGCAGATCACCGGCCTGCCCGCGGAAAAAATAATCTCCCTCGCCCGCGAATACGCCGCGACGCGTCCCGCGGCGATCCGCCTCAATTACGGCCTGCAACGGCACGCCGGCGGCGGCATGGCGGTGAGGAACATCCTGTGCCTCCCCGCGCTAACCGGCGACTGGCGCCATCCTGCGGGCGGAGCGGTGCTCGGCACCTCGGGGTTCTTCGGCATGAACGACGCGAAGCTCGAGCGGCCGGATCTGCTTCAGAAAGCGAAGAACCCCAACCCGCGCACGATCAACATGGTGGCGATCGGGGATGCGCTGCTCGAAGCGAAGCCGCCGATCCGCGCGCTCTACGTGTACAACTCGAACCCGGTCGCGGTCGCGCCGGACTCGGCGAAGGTACTGAGGGGTTTTTCGCGAGAGGACCTCTTCACCGTGGTGCACGAGCAATTCCTCACCGACACCTGCGACTACGCCGACATCGTGCTGCCGGCGACCACGCAGCTCGAGCACTACGACGTGCACACCGCCTACGGGCACCTGTACGTGGTGGCGAACAGCCCCGCGATCGCGCCGGTGGGCGAATCCCTCCCGAACAGCGAAGCGTTCAGGCGCCTCGCCGCGCGCATGGGTTTCGCCGAGGAGTGCTTCAGGGACTCCGACGAGGACATCTGCCGCCAGGCGCTCGAATCCTCGAAGCCGACCATGCTGGGCATCGAGTGGGAGTCGCTCAAGGCGAAGGGCTGGCAGCGATTGAACGTACCCGAACGCTTCGCGCCGTTCGCGCAGGGCAATTTCGGCACGCCCTCGGGGAAGTGCGAGTTCTACAGCGAAACTGCGAAGAGCATGGGCATGGATCCGCTCCCGACCTACATCGCTCCGCGCGAGTCGGCGCAGTCGAACCCGGCGCTCGCGAAAAAGTATCCGCTCGCGATCATCTCGCCGCCGAACCGTCACTTCCTCAATTCGTCCTTCGCCAACATGCCTTTCGCGATCGCCGAGGCCAGAGAACCCGGCCTCGAAATCCATCCCGCGGACGCCGCCGCGCGGGGAATCAGGACGGGCGACGCCGTGCGCATCTTCAACGACCGCGGTTCGCTCACGGCCAGGGCGCGGGTCAGCGACAAGGCGCGAGAGGGCGTCGTGGTGGCGCTCTCGGTGTGGTGGAAAAAGCTCACCGCCGATCGCCGCAACACGAACGATTTGACCTCGCAGGCGCTCACCGATATCGGCAGGGGCGCGACGTTCTACGACTGCCTGGTCGACGTGGCGCGAATCGGATAAAGGAAAGCCCGCAGAATGGCGTCGGCGCCGCGGATCGAGCCCGGAATCAAGGATGCCTTGATCGTCGTCGACGTGCAGAACGACTTCTGCCCCGGCGGCCGGCTCGCGGTGCAGAAAGGCGACGAGGTGGTGCCGCTCGTGAATGCGCTCGCCAAGCGCTTCGAAAACGTGGTGCTGACGCAGGACTGGCATCCGCCGGGCCATCGATCGTTCGCCACCTCGCACCCGGGCAGCAAGCCCTTCGATTCGGTGAAGCTCGCCTACGGCGAGCAGGTTCTCTGGCCCGACCACTGCGTGCAGGGGAGCGACGGCGCGGCCCTGCACAAGGACCTTTCGGCTCCCCACGCGCAGCTCGTCCTCCGCAAGGGCCATCACCGGGACGTGGACAGCTATTCGGCTTTTCTCGAGGCCGACCGCAAGACCCGCACCGGGCTCGAGGGTTACCTCGAGGAGCGCGGCATCAAGCGAGTGTTCGTCTGCGGACTCGCGACCGACTTCTGCGTGGCGTGGACTGCGCTCGACGCGCACAAGCTCGGTTTTGCTGCGCTGGTCGTCGAAGACGCCTGCCGCGCGATCGACATGCAGGGCTCGCTCGCCGCGGCCTGGGAAAAGATGAAGAAAGCCGGCGTGAAGCGAATCCAGTCCGGCGACATTGCGTAGGAGCCCCCATGGCGATCCAGGGAATGAATCACTTCAACGTGCTCACCGACAAGCTCGCGGCGACACGGGCGTTCTACATCGGGGTTCTCGGCTTCAGCGAGGGACCGCGGCCCCCGCTCGGCTTCGACGGGGCGTGGCTGTATGCGGGCGGCCGGCCCATCCTGCATGTTTCCGAGGGGAAGGTGCCCGCGGATCCGGCCGGGGTGCTGGACCATCTTGCGTTCAGCGCCACCGACTTGAAGGGCACGGTGGCGAAGCTCAAGGCCAACGGAATAGAGTTCACGCTGCGCCGCCAGGTGGGCGTTGGAACGTGGCAGATTTTTTGTCACGATCCCTGCGGCGCCAAGGTGGAGCTCGATTTCTCGCCCGACGAGTCGGCACCCGCGGAAGCGTGAGCTTCAGGATCTGATCTGGAGGAACGAGCGATGGACGAGCAGCGCAGAAGCTTCTTGAAGAAAACCGGCGCGGCGGGCGTTGTCGCGCTCGCCGCCGGCGCGTCGGCGCCGGAATCCTCCCTCGCGTACGGCGCCGGGCCAGGCGCGAGCCCCGACTCGCCCGCGGCGCCGAAAAGGATGACCTTCGTCACCCTGCGCAACGGCGACGCCTACGGCCTGGGCGTGAAGACCGATCTGGGCATTCTCGACGTCGCCAAGTCGGCGAAATTCCTGCGGAGCCCCGCGCCGACCACGATCGACGATCTCATCCGCCGCGGCGACCGCGGACTCACCGAGCTCGTCAAGGTGGCGCTCGCACGCAGGACCCCCGGGTTTTTCGTCGCCGAGGACCGCGTCGAGTTCGGACCGTGCGTGACCAACCCGGAGAAGATCCTCTGCGTCGGCGTGAACTACGCGAGGCACGCGCGCGAGATGGGCGCAACGCCGCCCAAGCAGCCGGTGTTCTTCAACAAGTTCAACAATGCCCTCAACGCCCATCAGGGCACGGTGCGCGTGTCGGCGGTGCCCGCCGAGCGCTTCGACTACGAGTCCGAGCTGGTGATCGTGATGGGAAGGAAGGCGCGCAACGTCAGCGAGGCCGAGGCGCTCTCCTACGTGTTCGGCTACTGCATCGGCCACGACTTCACTGCGCGCGACCTGCAGTCGCGCTCGAGCCAGTGGATGATCGGCAAGACCTGCGACGGGTTCGGACTGCTCGGACCCTACCTCGTTACCGCGGACCAGATCCCCGATCCGAACAACCTGAAAATCGAAGGCACGGTAAACGCAGAGGTGCGCCAGTCCTCCAACACGAGCGACATGCTGCACAACTGCGCGACGATCATCAGTTACGCCTCGACGCTGATGACCCTTTTGCCCGGCGACGTGATCTACACCGGCACTCCCGAGGGCGTGATCGCAGGCTATCCCAAGGAGAAGCAGGTGTGGCTCAAGGCCGGCGACCGGCTGACCACGACGATCGAGAAGCTGGGCACCCTGCGGTTTACGCTGACCTGATGTTTTTGATGACCAACAAAAGGAGGAAACAAGCATGAAGAAACTGACGATAGTAGCGGCCCTTGCCGTCGCCGCGCTGGGGTCCGGAATCGGCCTGCTGAATGCGCAGCAGCCCGGCTTTACGCGCACCGTCCTGCAGGACCAGGACCTCACGGCCCAGGGCCGGCACGCGGTGGTGGCTCGCGCGGAATTCGTCCCCGGCGGGCAGGCCGGACGGCACACGCACCCCGGCGAGGAACTCGGCTACGTCGTGGAGGGTACGCTGCAGCTCCTGGTGGACGGCCAGCCGCCGAAGACGCTCAAGGCGGGCGAGGTGTTCTTCGTCCCCGCTGGCGCGGTCCACGACGGCAAGAACGTCGGCAAAGGCAAGGCAGTCGTGCTCGCGACCTACGTCGTCGAGAAGGGCAAGCCGGTCGCGACAGCGATCAAGTGACCCCCAGGAGCCCAGGGGCGGCGTGCGCCGTGCGCACGCCGATTTCGTTCGTGCCGGTGCGCGCGCGCAGCGCACGCTGGCGCTGACTCGCGGCGAGCCGATGGCGGCGCACGCTCCCGATCCCGTTGCGTTTCGCGCGCTGGAGCACGCGGGCTGGCAGCGCGCCGCCCGCCGCTACGACGACGCCTTCGGCAGCCTGACCCGCCAGGCGATCGATCCGCTGCTCGACTCGGCGGAAGTGCGCTCGGGCGCGCGCGCTCTCGACGTGGCGAGCGGCCCGGGTTACGTGGCGGCGGCCGCCGCGACCCGCGGGGCGCATGTCGCGGCGGTGGATTTTTCCTCCGCGATGGTGGAGCTCGCGCGCGCGCAGAATCCGCAAATAGAGTTTCAGGAGGGCGACGCAGAGGCGCTGCCGTTTCCGGAAGGCAGCTTCGACGCGGTGGTGATGAACTTCGGCATGCTGCATCTGGCGCAGCCGGAACGCGCCCTGGCCGAGGCCTTCCGCGTTCTCCGGGCGGGCGGCCGATACGCCTTCACGGTCTGGGCGAAACCGGAGGAGGCGGTGGGCTTCGGCATCATCCTCGACGCGGTCCGAAAGCACGGCAATCCCGATGTGCCGCTGCCGCCGGGGCCGCCGTTCTTCCGGTTCAGCGATGCAAGCGAGTGCGACAAGGTCCTGAAGGTCGCAGGCTTCAGGAACGTGGACGTGCGAAAGGTCCCGCAGGTCTGGCGCTTCAGCGCCTGCGGGCTGCTGTTCGAGGCGTTCCTCGCCGGTACGGTCAGGACGCAGGCCTTGCTGCACGCCCAGTCCGCCCCGGCGCTGGCCGCGATCCGCGACGCGGTCGGCCGGGTCGCCGGCGAATACGAGAATCACGGGACGGTGGAGATTCCCATGCCCGCGGTTCTCGCGGCGGCGGGGAAGCCGTGATCCCGCCGCGCGGCCCTCGCCTGCGCGGAAAATCATGAAACGTCTGGGCAAAGGGCTCGCGAATGCGATCGAGATCGTCGAGGAGGGCGGCGTGCGCGTGCTGCAGATCGGCGGTGACGCGATCCAGAGCGCGATGCGGCTGGATGCGCCCGACCGGATCGAGCTCGACTACGTGCGCGCGATGATGGCCTTTCTGCTCTTTCGTCCGAACCCGCGCGACGTGCTCATGGTGGGCCTGGGCGGGGGCTCGATGGCGCGCTTCATCCACCAGCGCATGCGGCAGACTCGCGTCACGGTGGTCGAGATCAATCCGCGCGTGGTCGCCATGGCGCGGAGATACTTTCACTTTCCGGAAGAAGACGCACGGCTGGAAATCGTCATTGGCGACGGCGCCGAGGTCGTACCGCAGCGGCCCGCGGACTGCGACGTGCTCGTCGTGGACGGGTTCGTCAACGGCAGTCCGGCGAGGCACTTGTGCACACGATCCTTCTACGACAGCGCCTTCGCAGCGCTGCGTCCGGGCGGCGCGATGGTCGCCAACTTCATGTCCGACGACAAGCGCATCGAAACCTACTGCGCTCGCATCGAAGAGAGCTTCGGCCGCAATCCGACCCTGCTGCTCGCCGAGGAAGAGGACAACTTCATCGCGTTCGCCGTCCGCGGCGGGCGGCCGCGCATCCCCTGGACCGAACTGGAGGCCCGCGCGCGCGCCGCGCAGCGGCTTTTCGGCCTGCCCCTCGAAGGGTGCCTGGCCGATCTGCGCCGGCGCAACTCCCACACGACGCAATTTCTGACTCTCTGATGCCGACTCCCGAAAAGTCCCCGCAGTCTCCCTCCGGCCCGGCGCAGGTCCTGTCGCTCGGCGACGCCACCGCGATCATCGTCGGCCTGATCATCGGCGCCGGCATCTTCGGCACGCCGTCGATCGTTGCGCGTGCCGTGGAAAGCCCGGCGCTCCTCGTCGCGGTATGGATCGCCGGCGGCGCCTTCTCCGTGATCGGCGCGCTGTGCTACGCCGAGCTCGCGACGGCGTTTCCATCCGCGGGCGGCGAATACCATTTCATCGGGCGGGCCTACGGCCGCCCGCTCGCCTTCCTCTACGGCTGGGCGCGCATGACGGTGGTCGTCGCGGGCTCGATCGCCGTGTTCGCCTATCTCTTCGGCGACTACATGTCGCGCGTGATCCATCTCGGCCCGCAATCCTCGGCTGTCTGGGCGGTGCTCGTCGTGACGGTGCTCACCGCCGTGAACTACGCCGGGATCCGGGAGGGGAAGCTCACGCAGAACTTCTTCACCTTCCTCGAATGCGGCGGCCTCGTGCTGATCGTCGTCGCCGGCTTCGCGCTCGCGCCCGATGCGGCGCCTGCGGTGGCGGCGGCGGGCGGCGGTGCCCCCTGGTACATGGGCGCGGGCATCGGCTCGGCGATGGTGTTCGTGCTGTTCACCTACGGCGGCTGGAACGACGCCGCCTACATTTCCGCAGAGGTGCGCGACCGCCGGCGCAACATGGTGCGCGCGCTGCTCCTCTCGATCGGCCTGGTGACGCTGCTCTATCTGCTCGTCAACCTCGCCTACCTCAAGGGGCTCGGCTACGAGGGCATGGCGCGCTCGGACGCGGTCGCGGCGGATCTGATGAAGCGCGTCTGGGGGCCGGCCGGGGAGAAGCTCATCTCGGTGATGATCGCGATCGCCGCGCTCACCTCGGTGAACGGCTCGATGATCGTCGGCGCGCGCTCGAACTACGCGCTCGGGCGCGACTGGCCGCTGCTCGGTTTCCTCGGCCGCTGGGACGAGGCGAGCGGTTCGCCGCGCACCGCGGTGCTCGTGCAGGGGGCGATCGCGCTCGCGCTGGTCGTCTTCGGCGCTTTCCAGAACGCGGGCTTCAAGGGGCTGGTGGAATATTCGCTGCCGGTGTTCTGGGCCTTTTTCATGCTGACCGGAATCGCCCTCTTCATCCTGCGGGTGAAGGAGCGCGAGGCGCCCCGGCCCTTCCGCGTGCCGGGCTATCCGGTGGTGCCGGGAATTTTCGTGCTCAGCTGCGCCTACCTGCTCTACTCGAGCCTCGCGTACCACCGCGCACACGCGCTCGTGGGGCTCGGGGTACTCGCCGTGGGCGCCGCGGTCATGCTCTTCGGAAACCGGGGACAGGCCACGGTTTCCGGGCCGAAGAAGCCGTAGCGAAACCGTGGTCTGTCCCCGGTTCGCTCTTCTCGGCCTCGCGCTGCTCGTGGCGGGCTGCGCCGCGCTCGACCGGTTCGGCGACACCCGGCTCACCGACGGGGTCGCGCCCGCATTCGACCCGGAGGTGCCGTATTTCCCGAGCGCCGACGAGGCCGTGCTCGGGATGCTCGAGCTCGCAGGCACGGGGCCGAAGGACGTGGTCTACGACCTGGGCTGCGGCGACGGTCGCATCGTCATCGCGGCGGCGAAGGACTTCGGCGCGCGCGGCGTCGGCATCGAGATCGACCCCGCGCCGCTGCGCCTAGCGCTGTACCACGCGCGCCGCGCCGGGATCGAAGACCGCGTGCGCTTCGTGCGCGGCGACCTGTTCGAGGCCGATATCGGCGAAGCCACGGTGGTGACGCTGTTCCTCTTGGAGACGCTCAACCGGCGCCTGCTGCCGAAGCTGCTGCGCGAGCTCGCGCCCGGAACGCGCATCGTCGCGCACCGCTACGGGTTCGGCGACGCCTGGCCGCCGGAGAGGACGGTGCAGGCGGGAGCGAGCACGCTCTATCTCTGGACGGTTCCGCAGCGCTAGAGGGTCCGGGCTCATTGCCTGCATGACCCTCTTTGCTTTCTCGGCATCTTTGTCCCGCAACATTTTGCCCAGGCGGCTTTCGGGCGGATCCCCAGCCGTCATCTCTTCAGCGCCGCCCCCGCCAGCTGTGCGATCGCAGCCAGCGATGTCTGCGCCGCGTTCAGCCCGAGCCGAAAATCCTTGTCGGAGAACGTCGAGTACCGATCCGTCGGCTGGTGCCAATGGGGATTCCATCCGGCTCCAATCTGCATTCCTCGCTCGTTTTCGCGAAGAGTGATCGCCGGAACGAGATCCATGAAAGGCGTCGAGTCGGTATTGGTCATGTGGTGGCCGACGGCGGCGGGATAATCGGTGGCGTACTTCTCGTTGGCGTCCCGGAAAAAGAAAGCCAGCTTCATGGCCTGATCCGCAAACTTCGATGTGGACTGGAATTCGATATTGACGTCCGCTTCGGGCCGCTGCTCAGGGCTGAGCGTGCCGTCCGCGCGGGGCATGCCGTGGTCAAACAGCATCATGTCGTGCTGGATCATGCCAAGCCACTTCGGCTCCGGATACCGGCCCGATCCGGGGGGATCCTCCATTCCCTGGAGCGCCGCTCGCTGCGCAACGTAGGCGCGGGCGCCGTTGAGGCCCGTTTCCTCGTTGTTCCAGAGAGCGAATCGGATCGACCGCTCGGTCCGCACATCGAGGCTGTTCAGCACGCGCGCCAGTTCCATGACCAACGCCGTCCCCGAGCCGTCGTCGTTGGCGGCCTCGCCCCAGCCTATTCCGTCCATGTGCGCGCCGATTATGTACATCTCGTCGGGACGCGTCGAGCCGATTTTCGTGCAAACCACCTGTTCGCGCGGGCCGGGAGCGCTTGGCTGCGAGTTGAGCTCGCGAAGCTTCACATCGGGTTGCGCTTCAGGATTGGTATTCACGCCCGTGGGTGCCGTAATGCCGCGCTGTCGCGCACCCCCGGCGCCGGCGCGGATTTCCCCGCTGGCGATCACGGGACTGGACGCGCCTGCACGGCCTTGTTGCGGTTGCGGCGGTGGCGGGTTGTACGCGTACTTGATACGCTCGGTGTTCGTGCAGCCGAAGCTCTTCAACTGGCCTTCGATCCAGTCGATCGCTGCGCGATTGCGATCCGTCCCCTGCCGCCGATCGCCGAATTCGGTCAGGCCCTTGATCGTGGCCTTGTACCTCTGCAAGTCGAGCCGTCCGACCAGGACCCTGACAGGGTCGTCGGCCGGAATGCCCTGGCCCGGGGTCGGCGGTGCCGCGGCACGCTGGCCGAACGCGGGCGGGCAGAGCACTACGGCCAGAGCGCAGATTGCACCGGCGAATAGGTTCGAGCGCATGACCTGTCCTTCCTGATAACTCGTCTCGAGAACAACGTCCCCATGCCAACCCCGGTGTGGGGCGTGCTGTCAGGGGTCACTGTTTGCTTGCGGCCAGCCGCAAACCGAGAAAGATAAAGAGTGCCCCCGACACTTGCGAGAGACCTTGAAGCGCACGCGGGCGACTGGCAAAGAAACTCCGCACACGCGAAGCACCGAGAGCCAGAACGAGACACCAAACGGTTCCGGTGGTGAGAAAAGTAATCCCCAGGACAAGGAACGCGCCAAGCTTCGTGGGGCTATCCGGCTCGATGAATTGGGGCATCAGCGCAAGAAAAAATAAGGCCACTTTGGGATTGAGAATGTTGGTGAGCATGCCCTGACGGAACGCTGTCCACATATCGACCAAGCCTGCAATATCCGTCGATCCGACGGCTGCCGTGCGCGTGATCAGCAGGCGAATGCCGAGGTAGACAAGATATGCGGCTCCAACGACTTTCAGTGCGACGAATGCAGAGGCCGACGTTGCAAGGACAGCCGACAATCCGAGCGCCGCGGCAAGCGTGTGAACGACTCCGCCGGCGCTGATGCCCAGAGCCGAGGCCACCCCTATCTTCCGACCCTGGGCAATGCTGCGGCCGAGAATGTACAAAGTATCTTGACCCGGTGTGAGATTCAACAATACGCCCGTTGCGACAAACAACCAGTAGTCGTGGATACCCAGCATCGTCAATGACGTTTACGTCTGCGTTCAGCGACGCGCCGATGTGTGGTGGATGCCGGCACTTTATCCCTCCCGCGTGCCAGGCCTTTCATGCGTATTTCGGCCTTCGACCCAATGAAACCTCGCGGGTGATCCAAGCTATAAGAGGGGACCCAATGGCCGTGGGAAGGATCCACGCCCACCAAGATGTGGTGCCGAAATTCACTATGAGCACCGCTGTGGTCATTGCGATGTACGAGCCACCTTGCCCTGTTAGGTGAAAGCGGAGCCAATTATTCCAGCGCAGCTTGGCGGAAAGATAACCCAGTAACGCAAATGCGTATGAACCCACAGCGACAGGAACAAACCACCACAATCGCTCCCAATTCAGAAAAGCAAGCGCGCAAGCCGTGATTAGGATGCCAACAAAAAGCCAGTGATAGATTTCTCCAAGCCGCGTATGCAGCCCGGGCAATTTTCTGGCCCACATGGCCACTGGGCCAAGAATTAAAGCGCTTGCGCCACACGCGATGTGGGTTGCCAAGACCAATTCCTGAATTGTCATCGCGCTCCTCTGGCACCTAACGTGGAGGTTACCGGCGCGCGGCTACGGACAGTTGACCAACGTGCGATGCTGCCCGCGCGTCCGGGCACACCGCCAAGTTAGAAGGCGCTACTTGCGGCGTGCGGCGTCCAGCGCAATGCCGACAAAGACAATTGCGAC
>DASPWT010000212.1:0-7187 GCA_035637655.1 Burkholderiales bacterium
GGCTGCGGCGCGCGAGGCTCTGATGAGCGAATACCACTACGTCTGGCTGGTCTGGTCGAGCGCGTTCCTGCTGCCCTGGCTCCTCGCTTTTGCGACCGTGCCTGGGTACCGCGGCGTGATGTGGCGCGCGAGCTTCGCGACATCGCTCTTTGGCGCGACCGAGCCGATTTTCGTTCCGGAGTATTGGAACCCCCCGAGCCTCTTCGACCTGGCGCAGCGCACCGGCTTCGATATCGAGAGCTTCATCTTCTGCTTCGCAATCGGTGGGATCGGCGCGGTGCTTTACAACTCACTGACGAAACAGGACCTCGTGCCGATGAGCGAAGCCGAAAAGCAGCATCGTCTGCACCGCTTTCATCGTGTTGCACTCCTTGCGCCTTTCGTCGCGTTCGTGCCGCTCTATCTTCTGCCCTGGAATCCCATCTATCCGTCGATCGCCTGCCTCGCGATCGGCGCCATCGCCGCGGTCATTTGCCGGCCCGATCTCAAAGGCAAGACGTTTGTCGGCGGATTTCTGTTCCTCGTCCTCTACGCGGTCTTCATGCTGGGATTGCGGCTATCTGTTCCGGGCTACATCGAGCAGGTGTGGAATCTCCCCAGGTTGAGCGGAATGCTGGTTTATGGAATTCCCCTCGAGGAATTGCTGTTCGGATTTGCCTTCGGCCTGTACTGGACCGGCGTGTATGAACATTTCACCTGGAGCCGCAGTGTCGGCCCGGGAAGGGCGCCCGCTCATCTTCACGGCCACGCCGGATGAAGCGGACGGCGCCACGTTCTTTCTTAACTCGGAGCATCAACATGGATCATGACCACGGACAAGACAACACGTCGTCGAAATCGATAGGGAAATTTGTGCTCATCGGCTTTGCGCTCATCGCAGGCTATTTTCTCATTACGGAGCATCGCGCTCACGTGATCCAGTATCTCCCGTTTCTGCTGCTGCTCGCCTGCCCACTGCTGCATATGTTCCACGGGCACGGCGGGCACGGGGGGCACGGCGACGGGGAAAGTAAGCCCGAGCAACAGCCCGGCAATAAGAGCCAGGAGCCGCCCGGGCACCAACACCATTAGCCGCCTCATCGGAGATCGATCATGGAACACTCAAATTCAGCACCCGCCTACGGCCTCTGGTCCTTGGTGATCATCAACTCGCTCGTGTTCATCATCTTCGCCTTCAGTTTCGCGAAACCGCAGAGCCCGCGCGACTGGCGCTCGTTCGGCGCTTTTTCGGCCTTCCTCGTAGCGCTATTCACAGAGATGTACGGCTATCCGCTTACGATCTATCTGCTCTCGGGTTGGCTCACGAGCAAGTTCCCGGGAGTCGATTTCCTTTCCCACGACGCCGGGCATCTGCTCGAAGTCATGTTCGGGTGGAAGGCAAACCCCCATTTCGGCCCGTTCCATTTCCTGAGCTTCATCTTCATCGGGGCTGGTTTTTGGCTGCTCTCCGTGTCGTGGAAGGTTCTTTACGAGGCGCAGCGCGCGCATCGCTTGGCGGTGTCGGGGCCCTATGCGCGAGTCCGGCATCCCCAGTACATCGGGTTCGTCCTGATCATGTTTGGGTTCCTGATGCAATGGCCGACGCTGGTCACCCTCACGATGTTTCCTATCCTTGTTTACATGTATGTGCGTCTGGCGAGGAGGGAAGAACAGGACGCGCTCGCCGAGTTCGGCAATGAATACCGCAGCTACATGGCGCGCACGCCGGCATTCATTCCCCGGCTGCACGAAACCAGCGGAGGCGCAGCGAGCTAAGGACTGTTGCTGAAGGCATAGCGACGGACCCGGACAATGGCGGGCGCTCCTCGTATCGGCGTGGTGTTGAGTTCGGGCGGGGCCCGTGGCGTGTACGCCCACACCGGTTTTCTGCTCGCCCTCGAGGAGTTGGGCATTCCCATCAGCGCTTGCGCCGGATGCAGCGCAGGCGCCGTGGTAGGCGGCATAGCCGCGAGCGGTGCCGATCTCCACGCCTGGTCGGAAACGCTCGCGCACCTAGATCCCGCGCGTTTCTGGACGCCGGACCCGTGGCTGCGGCTCGCATGGCAGCTTGCCGTGCGCCGCGGCCGCGGTTTCATCGGCCTGTCCGGAACCGAGGCGGCCGTCGAATTCTGCCGCAGCCAGTTGGCCGTGCCGCGATTCGAGGCGTGTCGCTATCCGTTCCACACGCTCGCAGTGAGCGTCGGGCGTGGCCGCAAGGTCATGTTCTCTTCGGGGGAGCTCGCTCCACGCATGGTGGCGAGCGCGGCGATACCGCTGCACTATCGACCCGTCGAGATAGACGGCGACTGGTACTGCGACGGCGCGCTTATCGATCTCGCGCCCACGGATGCGATCTGCTGCAAGCACCACCTCGATGCGCTGATCATTCATCACGTTGCGACGCGATTCGCGGGACTGAAAGAGCTGACGCGGCTGCAGGATCGGCCCTGGGCAATTCTCGAGATACTCGGGCGGCTGCTGTTCGGGCGACGGCCGTGGTATCTCTCCGACGAGCCCGTCTCGTTTCACCGTTGTCCGTGCCGATGTGGCGCGGCGGTGATCGTGATCGAACCGAAGCTGCCCGAACTGCTCTGGCCCATGACCGAAGGCGGCCCCGCGGTGCAGGCCGCGGCGCGCACGCAGGCCGAGACGCTGCTGCAACCGTATCTCGCGGCATTGCTGAGCGACCCGCGTCAGCAACTACCCGTTTCATCGGCGTCTCGCGCGGACGCGGTCGCGTTGCCGGAGGAGGCCTGTGGAGACGACTAGATAATGAAATTCAGAGGCGTGTTCGATGCTCCACTAGCAGCGAGGATGCAAGCGATAGGCGGCGTGACAGCTTGGCTCGCGATAGGACGAGAATCTCAATGACGAACCGCGTTTTTCTGGCCCTTTGTTTTTCGGCCTTTTCCGCGGCCTTCGGATACGGAGCCCTTGCGCCGGTGCTGCCTTCGGTGGTCGAGCACGTCTTGGATGCGTCCGATGCCGGCTCGGCGGCATGGCATGCAGGCGCGATCGGCGGCACGTACATGTTGGCTATCGTCCTTTTCGCGCCAATGTGGGGTGCGCTTTCGGATCGAGTCGGCGCCAGGACCGTCATCGCGCTTGGCCTGGCCGGAAGCGCCGTTGCGTTCATTCTTTCCGCGAGCGTGCATAGCATCGGGCTCGCTTACGTTTCGCGTGCGCTCGCCGGGTCGTTTGCCGCTGCGGTGCTGCCGGTAGCCGCCGCGAGGATCGCTTCGGTCACCGATGAAATCGATCGCGCGCGCAAGTTCGCCGGGCTGGGCGCCGCGACGCTGCTGGGGTATTTCGTCGGGCCTGCGGTGACGGCCTGGGCTGCCGTGAAAGCGATCGGCGGGTTCGATGCTTGGGCGGCATCGCAGTACATTTCGGCTGCGATAGCGCTCGCGGTGCTGGTCGTCGTCGCCGCGACGCCGGAGACCCGGCGAGAAGCCGCGCCAACGGTCCCTTGGGGACGCGAGACGCTTCGCGGCTTGCCCGTACGAATGCTCGTCCTGAGCTTCGTCACCTCCTTCGGGATCGGCGCATTCGAAGTGGTGCTTCCCCTCTGGGGGCAACGAGACGCCGGGCTGGAGCCTGCCGGAATCTCTCTCCTGTTTGCCGTATGCAGCGCCGTGATGCTCGCCGCTCAGGGAGCATTGTTCTTGCGGCCCGGGCTGCTGCGCGCGCCCGAGATTCTCCTCTTTGCCTTTGTCGCTTATGGAGTAGGGCTGGCGCTGCTGCCTCAGTCGGGCGGAGAGCTCGGTGCCGCGGCTGCGGTGGCGATGATCGCCGCGGGCTCGGGAATCGTATTTCCGGTAATCGGATATCTCGCCACCCTGGAGGGCCGAAGCGCCCACGGCGTTACGCTCGGTGTGCTCGCAGGAGCGGGAAGCCTGGGTCAGGGAGTGGGCTCAGCATTGGGTGGCGGCGGTTATGCGTTGATCGGCAACCAGACCTTCGGCCTTATTGCCTTCGTGGTCGGTGTCGGTGCCGTGCTTGGGGCACGTTCATGCTTGCCGTGGCCCCTGCGGGGAGACCGCGACAGCTGCTCCAAGATTTGAACGGAGCGACAAGGAGCGAATCGCGGGTCCTTGGGCGAGATCTCCCGGTATTGAGTCATTGGTGATTGGGACGACTTGTTGATCCATGTCAATAGTCGAAGTGCAAACAAACGAATAATTGGAGTGTAAACAAACGGAGAGAGACCGAAATCGGTATTGGAGCGGGGCATGATATGAATGCGCCAGATGAGCTGAAGCTTCCGGCGGTACCGACGGACCGGCCGGCCGGAAATTTCTTGGAACAGTCGACGTCATATTGGATCGACGCCGCGCAGCGAAGTATCCTGCTTCTGGATGTGTTGCGCGAGCGCGCGAACAACATGCTCGAGCACGAGCGCAAGGGCTTGCCGCCGCTGCTTGACTTCGACTACGAAGTTCTGCTCGATGCGAGGACCTTCGAGCGTCCCGCTAACTACGCGTTGTTGCGCATCCTCGGCGCGCACGGCGAGCGCATGGAAGACTGCCTCGACCCGGCGAAGCCGCCGGTGATCGTGCTCGACCCGCGCGCCGGCCACGGACCGGGCATCGGCGGGTTCAAGCGAGATTCCGAAGTCGGCATCGCGTTGCACGCGGGTCACGCGGTGTACTTCGTGATCTTCTTTCCAAAGCCCTGCGCAGATCAGACGCTCGAGGACGTTCTGCACGCGTTGCGCCGCTTCGTGGAGGAGGTCGCGCGCCGCCATCCAGGCAAAGCCCCGGTCGCCTACGGCAACTGCCAGGCGGGCTGGGCGCTGGCACTCCTTTCGGCCGACTGCGAAGGTCTGATCGGGCCCGCGGTGCTGAACGGCTCGCCGCTCTCTTATTGGGCGGGGGAGTCCGACGTTAATCCGATGCGTCTCGGCGGGGGACTCGCCGGCGGCGCATGGCTCGCGCGCTTCATGGCGGATGCCGGCGCCGGCGAATTCGACGGTGCCTGGCTGGTGCAGAACTTCGAGGCACTGAATCCGGGGCACGCGCTCTGGAAGAAGTATTACGACGTGTACGCGAAGATCGACACGGAGCGCGAACGGTTCCTCGACTTCGAGCGCTGGTGGGCCGGGTATTACTTTTTCGGCCGCGAAGAGATGGCCGCAATGATCGACAACCTGTTCATCGGCAACAAGCTCGAGCGCGGCGAGCTGCAGCTGTGCCCGGGCTGTTTCGTCGATCTGACGCGCGTGCGCAATCCGCTCGTGATCTTTGCATCGAGCGGCGACAACATCACGCCGCCGCATCAGGCGCTCGCCTGGCTGCCTGCCGTTTACGCCGACACTGCTGCCCTGAGGGCGGCGGGGCAGCGGATCGTCTATTTGCTTAACGAGAAGGTCGGTCATCTCGGCATCTTCGTGTCGGCGAAGGTGGTGCGTTTCGAGCACCGGGCGATCCTTGAGAGCCTGGGCGACATCGAGCGTCTTGAACCGGGTCTTTACGAGATGCGCATCGACAATCCGACCGGCGACCCGGATTGCAGGAAGCCGCAGTACTCGGTCTCGTTTATCCCGCGAGAGATTTCAGACATTCACTACGACTACCCGAAGCATCGCTTCGAGCGGGTGAGAGCGGTTTCGGAATTCAACGAGAAGCTGTACAGCAACTGGCTGAGCCCCTGGGTGCGGGCGGCCGCCACGCCGTGGCTCGCTGAACTCGGCAAGTGGGTACATCCGATGCGGGTGAGCCGCTGGATGTGGTCGGAAACGTTCATGCCGGGGATGCGCTGGATCGCGCTCGCCGCACCCGCTGCGCGGCAGAACCGGATGCCGGCCGCCAAAGACAATATCTTCAGGCAAATGGAGCAGGGGGCGGCGGACGCGGTCGGCGCGGCTCTCGATGCCGCACGGCGCACCCGCGACGCGGCGCAGGAAGCGGCATTCGCGGTGCTCTATGATTGAAAATGAAAGGAGCTACGGTGTCGGCCAAATACGCGTTCGGCAAGACGGTTGCCGCAATGGGATTCGATCAACCGATGGAAAGAGTAACGCAGGAATTGGCAAGGGAAGGCTTCGGCGTTCGCACGGAGATCGCCGTAGCTGCAACACTCAAGAAGAGTCGATTTCTCTGCAAGAGCGCGCCGATGACATTCTAACCGTCTTTTGACGTGGATCAACCTGGGTACCCACCGCGGCCATAGACTCTATCTCATAGTCACGTGCATAACTATCGAGAGAGGAGAGCACCATGGATACCAGAGTAAATACGTACACGCCGGATTTTTCCCTCGAAGTCGACGGCGTAAAGGGAATGTGCCCCGCCGGTGAGGTCTACGCCAAGCAGAAAATCGCCGAGAGGAAGTTCCCCGTCTTTTCCTGCGAGGGGCCTTGCATAAGGGGAGAAATCGCCAGGCAGGCCGCCAACCTTGTGGCAAAGGAAGTTTCGTCGCTTGCGCGCGCCTGCCATGCGGAGACGTTCTTTGTTCCGCATTCATCGATGAAGCGCTGGATCACGGAAGCGGACAAGACCGTCGTGATCGACGGATGCTTTCTGAAATGTCATGGGCGCGTGCTGAAGAATCTTATCGCGGAGGAAAAAGTCGTGCACATCGATGCGCTGCCCCTCTACAAGAAATACACCGACGTCTTTCTCGCGGACGACGTGCCCGAGGACGAGCGCAAAGAGGTTGCACGCCAGGTGGCCGACAAGGTCATCGGCATCCTGAAGCAACAAGGCATTCAATAGGTGTCGCCGACGGAAAGGAGCGCATCGTGCCTCACCTTACCGCTCGTGAAAGAGAACTGGTATGTCGAAGGCCCTGAACATCATCCGCGCCGAGCACCGCTCGATCGCTGCGATACTGCACGGCATGCAGCACTTGGTGCGGCAGATCGGCGAGCGCAAAACGAAAATAGATCCCAAGGTCTTCCGCGCGATGCTGTATTACCTCGATACGTTCACCGAGCGGATGCACCACCCCAAGGAAGACCGGTTCCTTTTCGACCCGCTGCGCCGGCGCGGCGCGGGCCCCGATGCGCTGATCGCCGAGCTGGAGAGGGAGCACGCCGAGGGCGGCGCGTCACTGCGACGCGCCGAGCAGTGCCTGATCCGCTATGAAGAGGGCGGGGACAAGGAATTTCCGGAGTTCGCGCGGGAGGTGGACCGGTTCGTCGAGGGATACTGGGACCACATGCGCAAGGAAGAGGAGCACGTGTTCCCGCTCGCCGAGAAACTCTT
>DASPWT010000213.1:0-7151 GCA_035637655.1 Burkholderiales bacterium
CGTCGTGGCGGAGCTCGGCGCCCGCGAGGGCATGACGGTGATGGCGGGGGCGGCGCTGTTCCGCCTGAACAGCCTCGCCAGCGTGTGGATCAACGCCGACGTGCCCGAAGCCCGGGCCGCAGCGTTGAAGCCCGGGCAACCGGTCGAGGCGCGCGCTGCCGCTTATCCCGGGGTGGTCTGGAAAGGAAGCATCCAGGCTTTGCTGCCGCAGGTGAATCAGACGACGCGCACGGTGACGGCGCGCATCGAGCTCGTGACTCCAAGAGGCCGGCTCGTGCCCGGAATGTTCGTGGCGGTCGATCTTGCTTCAGCGGCTGCACCCGAAGCGCTGCTCGTTCCTTCCGAAGCCGTGATTCATACCGGCACGCGCAGCGTGGTCGTCACGGCGCTGGGAGAAGGCAGGTTCAAACCTGTCGAGGTCGAGACCGGAGTCGAAGCGAACGGCCGGACCGAAATCCGCAAAGGCCTCGAGCTCGGCCAGAACGTCGTCGTCTCTGGACAATTCCTGATCGACTCGGAGGCGAGCCTGACGGCGACCGTCGAACGCATGGCACCCGCGGAGGACGCGCAAGCAAGTGCTGCATCTCACCGTGGCGAAGGCAAGCTCGTCGCGATCGGCGAGCAGGAGGTCACGATCTCGCACGGGCCGATCGAGTCGCTGCATTGGGGCGCGATGACCATGCCGTTCCGCAATCCGCCTTCCGGCTTGCCGAAAGACCTCGCGGTCGGGGATTCCGTGTCCTTCGGTTTCAGGCAGACGCCCGAAGGGAAGTTCACGCTTACGCGGATCGAGCCCGTGCGCCAAGCCGCCGGCAAGGACGCTGCGGGGATGAAGAAATGATCGCGAAGCTCATCCGCTGGTCGATCGCAAACCGGTTCTTCGTGCTGCTCGCCACGGTCGCGTTCGCGGCGTGGGGAATCTGGGCCGTGTTGCGGACGCCCCTCGATGCGATTCCCGATCTTTCGGACGTGCAGGTCATCATCCGCACCACGTACCCGGGGCAGGCGCCGCAGATCGTCGAGAACCAGATCACTTATCCGCTCACCACGACGATGCTCTCGGTGCCCGGGGCGAAGACCGTGCGCGGCTATTCGTTCTTCGGCGATTCCTTCGTGTACATCCTCTTCGAGGACGGCACCGATCCCTATTGGGCGCGCTCGCGGGTGCTCGAATACCTGAACCAGGTGCAGTCGCGGTTGCCGCCGCAGGCGAAGACCTCGCTCGGGCCCGACGCGACCGGAGTCGGCTGGGTCTACGAATACGCGCTCGTCGACCGCAGCGGCCGCATGGATTTGTCGCAGTTGCGTGCGCTGCAGGACTGGTTTCTCAAGTACGAGTTGAAGGCCGTGCCGAACGTCTCGGAAGTGGCGAGCGTCGGCGGCATGGTGAAGCAATACCAGATCGTGCTCGACCCGGTGCGGCTGCGTGCGTTCAACATCGCGCAGACGAAGGTGATCGAGGCGGTGCAGCGGAGCAACCAGGAGACCGGCGGCTCGGTGCTCGAGCTCGGCGAAGCCGAGTACATGGTGCGCGCGAGCGGTTATCTGCAGTCGCTGGATGACTTCCGCAAGATTCCGCTCTCGGTCAGCGATTCGGGGGTCCCGGTACGCCTGGCCGACGTCGCGCGCGTGCAGGTCGGACCCGAGATGCGCCGCGGCATCGCCGAGCTGGACGGCGAGGGCGAAGTCGCGGGCGGCGTCATCGTGATGCGTTTCGGCAAGAATGCGCTCGAAACCATAGCCGCGGTCAAGGCGAAGATCGCCTCCCTCAAGGCTAGCCTGCCGCCCGGGGTGGAGATCGTGCCGACCTACGACCGCTCCGCGCTCATCAAGCGCGCCGTGGCGAACCTCGGGCAGAAGCTCGTCGAGGAGTTCGTCGTGGTGGCGCTGGTGTGCGTGGCCTTCCTCTTTCACTTGCGCTCGGCCTTCGTCGCGATCGTCTCGCTGCCGCTCGGCATTCTCGCCGCATTCATCGTCATGGTCTACCAGGGCGTGAACGCCAACATCATGTCGCTCGGCGGCATCGCCATCGCCATCGGCGCGATGGTCGACGCGGCGGTGGTGATGATCGAGAACGCGCACAAGCGGCTCGAAGCCTGGCATCACGCCCATCCGGGGGCGACGCTCGCGGGCGAGGAGCGCTGGGGCGTGATCGGCGAGGCCGCGGCGCAGGTCGGTCCGGCGCTTTTCGTGTCGCTCCTCATCATCACCTTCTCTTTCGTTCCGGTCTTCACGCTCGAGGCGCAGGAAGGGCGGCTCTTCTCGCCGCTCGCTTTCACCAAGACCTACGCAATGGCCGCGGCAGCGGGGCTTGCGGTCACGCTTGTCCCGGTGCTGATGGGTTATCTCATCCGCGGGCGCATTCCCGCGGAGGAAAAGAATCCGCTCAACCGCTTCCTCATCGCGCTCTATCGCCCGCTCTTGGAAGGCGCGCTGCGCCGTCCGAAAACGATTTTAGTTGCGGCGGTCGCGATCCTCGCGGCGACGCTCTGGCCCGTGAACCGGCTCGGCGGCGAGTTCATGCCGCCGCTCGACGAAGGCGACCTGCTCTACATGCCTTCGGCGCTGCCCGGACTTTCCGCGGGCAAGGCCGCGGAGCTGCTGCAGCAGACCGATCGGCTGATCAAAACCGTGCCCGAAGTCGCGAGCGTGTTCGGCAAGGCAGGGCGCGCCGAAACGGCGACCGACCCGGCGCCGCTCGAGATGTTCGAGACGACGATCCAGTTGAAGCCGCGCGAAGAGTGGCGTCCGGGAATGACACCGGAAAAACTCGTCGATGAGCTCGACCGCATCGTGAAAGTGCCGGGCCTCTCGAACATCTGGGTGCCGCCGATCCGCAACCGCATCGACATGCTCGCCACTGGCATCAAGAGTCCCGTGGGAGTCAAGGTCGCGGGGACGAACCTGAAGGAAATTGACCGCATTGCGGCCGAAATCGAGCGCGTGGTGAAGGAGGTGCCGGGCGTGAGCTCCGCGCTCGCCGAGCGGCTTACGGGCGGGCGCTACATCGACGTCAATATCGACCGCGACGCCGCGGCCCGCTACGGCCTGAACGTCGCCGACGTGCACAGCGTCGTTACGGCCGCGATCGGCGGCGACAACATCGGCGAGACGGTCGAGGGCTTGCAGCGTTTCCCCATCAACGTGCGCTACCCGCGCGAGATGCGCGACTCGGTCGAGAAGATCCGCACTCTGCCGCTCCTCACCGAGCGCGGCGCGCAGATCCGGCTCGGCGACGTCGCCGAGGTGAAAATCAGCGACGGCCCGCCGATGCTGAAAAGCGAGAACGCGCGGCTCTCGGGCTGGGTGTACGTCGACATCCGCGGGCGCGACTTGAGCTCGGCAGTGCGCGACATGCAGCGTGCCGTTGCGGAAAAGGTGAAGCTTCCGGCTGGCACCTCGATCTCCTGGTCGGGTCAGTTCGAGTTCCTGGAGCGCGCCACCGCGAGGCTCAAGATCGTGGTGCCCGGAACGCTCGCGATCATCTTCGTGCTGCTCTATTTCGCGTTCCGTCGCGTCACCGAAGCTTTGCTCATCATGGCGACGCTGCCTTTCGCGCTCGTCGGCGGGTTCTGGCTGATGTACGTGCTCGGCTACAACATGTCGATCGCCTCGGCCGTCGGCTTCATCGCGCTCGCCGGCGTGGCGGCGGAGATCGGCGTGGTGATGCTCGTCTACGTGAACCAGGCCGTCGCCGCGCACGAGGCGGGCGCGCTCGGCGACGAGCGCGGTTTCGCTCTGGCCATCGTGGAAGGCGCGGCGCTGCGCGTGCGGCCGGTGGCGATGACCGTCGCCGTCATCATCGCCGGCCTGCTCCCCATCATGTTCGGCTCGGGCACGGGGTCGGAAGTCATGCGGCGCATCGCAGCGCCCATGGTGGGCGGGATGATCACCGCGCCGCTCCTATCCATGTTCGTCTTACCCGTCGCGTACCTGTTGCTACGCCGGCCGCGCGTCGCTGCAGCGGTGCACGTGGACGCACGTAACGCAGTTCCTCTTCAACCCTGAAAGGAGAGATGCAATGAAACGCCTTATCGCCTTATCAGCCGTTCTCGCGCTATCCGTCGCAATGATTCCCTTGAGCCGCGCCCAGGGCATGGGAGGCATGGACATGAAGGGAATGGACATGGGCAAGGACAAGAAATCGGAGGGTAAGGCGCACAAGGGCGCCGGCACGGTGAAGAAGGTCGATCCCGCCGGCGGGAAAGTGACGATCGCGCATGGCCCGATTCCAACGATGAAATGGCCGGCGATGAGCATGACCTTCACCGTCAAGGACAAGGCGCTTCTCGGCAAGTTTTCGCAGGATAAAAAAGTCGAGTTCGAGTTCGTGGAGCAGGCGTCGGATTACGTGATCACGTCGGTGAAGTAGCGATCCGGTCCTATGGAGGCTTTATGGCTCACAAAATACGTTGCAGCAGAGCCTTTGCCGCCTTGATCGGGCTCCTTTCATTCGCGGTCGGCAACGGCTCCTCTGCGGCAGGCGATCCGAAACGCGGTGCGCAGGTGTTCCAAGCGTGCATGGCCTGTCACTCGGTAAAGGCTGGCGAGCATATGACCGGCCCGAGCCTCGCGCGCGTCTGGAACCATAAAGCCGCGACAGCAGAAGGTTTCTTCCGATACTCGGACGCGCTGAAACACGCCGACATCGTCTGGAACGAACCCGCGCTCGACAAGTGGCTTGCCAATCCGGAGCAGTTTGTGCCCGGCACCAGCATGACGTTCCCGGGAGTGAAGGAAGGCAAGGACCGCCAGGACGTGATCGCGTACCTCAAGGCGGTTTCGGAAAACAAGGCTCTCCAGGTCGAACCACGGCGCGGGGGCATGATGATGCAATCCGGCAAAGTCAACCTCAAAAAAGCACCGCCCGCTGGACAGGTTGTTTCCATCAGCCACTGCGGCGACACCTATAGCGTGAAGACCGCGGACGGCAAGACCAGCAGGGTCTGGGAGTTCAACCTGCGCTTCAAGACGGATTCGAGCAAGGACGGGCCGCTGCCGGGCAAGCCAGTGATCGTCGGAGCCGGCATGCAGGGCGACCGGGCCTCGGTCGTCTTTGTCGGGCCAGCAGAGATCAGCAACTTCATCAGGCAAGCATGCGAGTGACGTCGTTCAAGCCGACGCTAAAGAGAAGCCATTTGGAACTGCGAGATTTTTCATGACACCCCGCCTTCGCAAGTTCGTGCTCACCACGCATATCACTTTCTCGGTCGGCTGGCTCGGCGCGGTCGCCAGCTTCCTGGTACTCAGCATCGCTGGCCTGACCAGCCAGGATGCTGAAGTGGTGCGCAGCGCCTATCTCGCGATGAACCTGATCGGACTGTTTATCATCGTCCCGACGAGTCTCGCTGCGCTGGCGACCGGACTTGTCCAGGCACTGGGCAGCCAATGGGGTTTGCTCCGGCACTATTGGGTCCTGGTGAAATTCCTGCTCGCTGTCTTTGCCACCATCGCCTTGCTGCTGCACCAATTCACGGCGGTGGCGGAGGCAGCGAAGCTCGTATCAGGGGCTGCGGGAGGAACATTGCGCGGCGCTGAACTCGGCCGAGTGGGGATTCAACTCGTGGCCGACTCAGGTGTCGCGCTGCTATTGTTGCTCGCAACCACGACGCTGGCGGTGTACAAGCCATGGGGCATGACCCGGTACGGCCGGCGCAGGCAGCACGACAACGCCGGCGTGCGGCCCGACCGCGAATCGACCATCAGCACACCGCGCTGGGTGAAAATATTTGGGATCATCGTCCTCGTCCTGGTCATGCTGTTTGTCATCCTGCACCTCACCGGCCGTGGCCTTGGTGGCCATTGAGCATCGCCTTTGAACTCGCTCTGATATTGCGCGTGGCCGCTATTCATCTTCGGGGTCGGCGCGGTTGCGCTATGGAATCGTCCGCAATAGAATGCCCGTTGTGAAACGTCTTCTGAAAAAGCTGGTGCTGGCACTGATCGTCTTTGCCCTGCCCGTGCAGGGATTGATGGGCGCCACCATGCCGCTATGCGCGAAAAAGGCCGGCGCGATGCAGAATCATGCCGAAAACCAACACGACCATGCCGTTCATGCGCATGCAAGCTCGCATGACCGCGCGTCCGCGCACGAGCATGCGAACGACTCAGGGCGATCCGGCGTCCAGTGCCACGATTGCGCTTCGTGCCAGGTGTGTACGTCCCCCGCGCTGACGGGGTTGGTCCAGACCATGCAAGCCGAGGTAGCGCCATTGCCGCAACCTCAGCCGAGCGTAAAGATCCTGCGTTTCTTCCCAGAGCTGTTTCAACGCCCACCCCTCGCTCTCGCCGCCTGAAGCCGGAAGGCCGGGCACAGCGGTCGCAGAGCGCACTGTTCTAGCTCTTCGTCTTTCGTAGCGTCTTCGCGCCATCGCGCGAAGCGTCTGCGCGCCTCCTTCTGGCGGCATTCGCCGCTTTTCGGTTTGACGAAGTGAGGACACTATGGATCGTTTTCGAGTTTTCTCGAGCCTTGCCGCAGCCGCCGCGCTGCTGGCCGCATCGCACGCATCGCTCGTCGCGGAAGAAGCACGCGGCGCCCCTGCCGACCCGACTGCGAAGTCTTTGCCGATGTCCCCCGATGCGGGGCCGTTTTCCGCCTACCTCGATCCAAGGCTGCGCGGGGAAGGGCCGGACGCCATCGAGCGCAGCGATTTTGAGCAGGCCAAGAGAATCGCTGTCGAAAACCCGGCGCTGCAACCGCGGAAGCCGGGCCGACATGAAAAGCCCGCAGCGAAGCCTGCGTCGCCTCCCGCGCATGGCGGTCATGCCGGACACGAGTCGTCCGCCGACGGCCCAGGGAAATAGGGAGGCGACATGCACAGCTCCTCTGGAAACATGCGAGCGGGAGTATCCGCTCTTGCACTCATCTACGTCGCCGGATGCGCCAGCCTCTCGCCGGACGCCGGATTCAAGGACGTCCAAACGCTGAGCGCGGCGCGCCTTGAGCAGCGTGTGCGATGGAACCGCAGCTCCGAGGACGACCGCGCCGCGGCCGAAGTCACGCAGAATTTGCTCGTGCAGCCGTTGGACGCAGATGCCGCAGTCCAAATCGCCCTGCTCAACAACCGCGGCCTTCAGGCGACCTACGGCGAGCTCGGGATTGCCCAAGCGGACGTGGTAAGCGCCGGGCGGCTCGCCAACCCCCTGGTTTC
>DASPWT010000214.1:0-23988 GCA_035637655.1 Burkholderiales bacterium
CTTTCCGTAGAGGCGACGGTAACGGCGGAGCCGCCGCCGCGCCTTGCCCGGATCGCGTTCGTGCAGGCGGGCGATCTCAGCGGACAGCGTGTTGGCGATCCGGCACCAGTGGCGCGGCAGGCTCGCGCGCACCGCAACCTCATCGGCGAACGGCAAGGTCGATACGATGAGATCGAATGCGCGCGGCTGTGCCAACGTTGAAATGAGGCGGCCAAGCCTGAGCACGGCGACCAGCTTGCCGAGCGCGCCCTTGAGCAGGCGACGCCCGCGCCGCGTGAGCGCATGGAGGCGAATTTCCACCGGAGGGGGGTGGTCGACATGATGTTCCAGCAGGACCAGATGGACTTCGTGGTCACGGCCGGCAAGCTGCGATCCCAGCTTCAGCAACGCCTTCTCGGCCCCGCCACCCGCCAGGTTGGTCACGATAAATGCGAATTTCACGACGCGGCACGCGGGGGACGGTAACCGTCGACCACGCTCTGGAACACCGCCTCCATGCGCGCGATCATCGCGTCGCGGCTGAATCGCCGTTCTGCCGCCGCGCGCGCGGCGCGCCCCATCCGCTTTGCGAGCGCCGCATCATCCAGCAGCCTGCGAATCGCCGCCGCGAGCCCGCGTGGATCTCTTGGCGTAACGAGCAGCGCTGTTTCCTGATCGGTCACGGCTTCGACAATGCTGCCTACCGGGGTAGTCACCACGGGCAATGCGCACAGCATGGCCTGCACCATTGCCTGGGGCACGCCCTCGTTGGCATACGACGGCAGGCAGAAAACGTCCATGGCCTGGAGCCAGCGCTCGACCGCGTCCTGACGGCCGGCGAGCATCACTTTCGCCGCAAGCTTCAGCTCCGCGATCTTCTGCTCGATCGACGGTCGCATGGGTCCGTCGCCGACGACGAGGAGCCTGACAGTCGCGTCCCCGGCAGCCAGTCGAGCGAACGCCTCGACCAGGTATAGGTGGCCTTTCCAGCTCCTCAGCGTCGCGACGATCCCCACGTAACGGGCCGTCGGCTCAAGCCCGAGCATGCGGCGCGCCTCGGCTTTGTCGCCGGGCCGGAATCGAGAAGGATCAATGCCGGTCGGGACGGAACTGATGCGGTCCTCGCGAAAGCGATTTTCCCGCACCAGGATCTCCCGGAGCCGCTCGCCGGTCGTGACGATGTGCCGGGTCGCATGGTTATAGAGCCAGCGGGTCGGAAGGTTGTCCGGAACCGGCGCGGAAATGTGTCGGGTGCGCACCATCGGAGGAGCCTCGCCGAGGGTAAGGCGCGCAAGCGCCACGAGCCAGGCGTCGGTCGAGCTGTGCGTATTGACCACATCGGGCCGGACCGACGCCAGTGCCCGCCGCATCGCAAGAATTCCCCGCAGATTCTTGCGACCGATAGGAAGCGCACGATGCGGAATGGCACGCCGTCCCGCCTCTGTGAGAATTCCGGACCCGGCGACAGCCCAGATTTCGACCGCGTGCCCGCGCGCGATCATCCCCTGCGCTTCTTCGAGTATGCGGATCTCCTGACCGCCCCAGCCCACGGAGGCCTCGGTGTGCGCGATTCGAAGCGGAGTTCGTTTCAATGCCGTCTTCTTGACTCGCCGTCCGCGGGCTCGGCGACGCTCCGGCTCACGAGCTCACCCTGAGCGGAAGCAGCGCAGCCCATCTACGCCGCAAACTCTTTCGAGTACTGGAGGCGATGGAGCCTCGCGTAGATTCCGGAAGCGGCAATGAGATCGGCATGCCTTCCGGTTTCGGCGATGCGGCCCGCGTCCAGAACAACGATGCGGTCGGCCCGCTCGATGGTCGACAGGCGGTGCGCGATTACCAGCGTCGCGCGGCCGCGCATGAGCGTTTCCAGCGCCGCCTGCACATGGCGCTCCGATTCGCTGTCGAGGGCCGAGGTCGCCTCGTCGAGGATGAGCACCGGCGCGTCCTTGAGGAACGCGCGCGCGATAGCGAGCCGCTGCCGCTGTCCGCCCGAAAGGCGCACGCCGTTCTCGCCGATCAGCGTAGCGAGCCCCTCGGACATCTGGCGGATGAATTGCATCGCGTGCGCCGCCTCGGCTGCCCGGACGACGTCGGCCTCGCTCGTTCCCGCGAGGCGCCCGTAGGCGATGTTGGCGGCGACCGTGTCGTTGAAGAGCACGATATCCTGGCTCACCAGCGCGATGTTCGCGCGCAGGCTCCCGAGCTTGAGCGTCGCGATGTCGACGCCATCGAGCAGGATCTGTCCGGAATCGGGAGCGTAGAAGCGCGGCAGCAGATTGGCGAGCGTGGTCTTTCCTGCGCCGGAAGCCCCTACCAGCGCAATCGTCTCGCCCGGGTCGATCGAAAGCGACACCCGATCCAGAGCCGGGAGTGCGCTTCCCGGATAACTGAACCCGACGGCCCTGAATTCGACTTTGCCCTTCGCGCGGCCGATCTCGCGCGTCCCGGTATCGGACTCGGGCCGCTCGTCGATCAGGTGAAACACGCTCTCCGCCGCGGCGAGCCCCCGTTGCAGGGTCTGGTTGACGCCGGTCAGACGGCGCAGCGGCGCAAACACCAGCAACAGCGCAGTGAGAAACGACACGAATCCGCCCACCGTCGTCTCGTCCGTGGCGGCCTGGCGCACTGCGAGATAGATGATGAGTGCCAGCGCGACCGAAACCACGATCTGCACCAAGGGGACGTTGGCCGCCGCCGCCGAGGTCATTTTCATGTTGAAGGTGCGCACCTTGTTCGCTCCGGCATCGAAGCGCCTTGCCTCGTAGTCCTGTCCGCCGAACACCTTGACGACGCGATGACAGCCGATCGACTCTTCCAGGGCATGGTTCAAGTCGCCCATCGCCGCCTGCTCGGCGCGGCTCATGGCGCGCAGCCGGTTCGAGAATGCTCGCGTAATCACGACTGCGGGCGGTCCCACCAGGAGCGCCACCAAAGAGAGTTTCCAGTTCAGCCAGAAAAGCCAAGCAAGCAACCCGGCGATGGTGAGCGAGTCCCTGAACAGCACCGAGATCACGCTGGTCGCTGCTCCGGTCACCTGCATGACGTCGAAGGTGAACTTCGAGATGAGGCTGCCGCCGGTGTGATTGTCGTAGTAGTTCGTCGGCAGCCGCACAAGGGTGGAAAACATCGCATTGCGCAGATCCAGCACCACCTTGTTGGCCACCCAGCCTATCGCGTAGTCGGAGAGGTATGAGGCGAAGCCGCGCACCAGAAAAACCGCGACGATCAATGCGGGCAGCCAGACGAGCAGCCCGCCTTCCTTGTGCACGAAACTACCGTCGAGGAGCGGCTTGAGGAGCGCCGGAAAGACGGGCTCGGTCAGCGCCGTCACCACCATGGCCGCGATCGACAGCGCGAACGGCGCCCAGTAAGGCTTGACGTAGCGGAGGAGGCGAAGGTAGAGCTGCAGGCTAGTGGCGTCGGACGATGCCATGGCTGCGCCGGAAAATGTCGAATTATAGCTGATCCGGCACCCGACTCCGGGCCGGGGACCTCTAAGCGACGGCCTTTAGGCCGGCGCGAGGCGCCGCCTGGCACCCTCATCCACTTTTGGTACCGTAAAGGTAAGGATTGAAGGCGGGATCGTTATACATCTTGAACTGCCGATACACCTTGAATCGTGCGCGGCCTGCCAGGCAATCGCCGAGCAGGGCGTCGAAACAGGCGGCGAGGTCCGTCCGTTGCTCGACCAGCCGAGCGAATCGCGTGCGGCTGGTTTCGATGTGCGCTTGAGGGGCGTCGGAACGCTCGGTCTGAGTCCGCATGTGGAAAACCTTGAGGGCGAGGATGGAAAGACGGTCGATCATCGATCCGGCGCTTTCCGAATGCAAACGGACCGCGGCGTTGAGTTCCACCTCCGCAAGCTGGGCAAGCAGGCATTCGTCTATTTTCTCGATCGAATCGTTGCGCTGCTGGTTGAAGGCATCGATGTTGCGCTTGTTCGCAGCGATCGCTGAGTCCGGTACGTTCCGCCGCCGCGCCTGATCTTCTTCTTTCCAGAGCCGGCAATTGCATCGATGATTGTGCTCGATGTGGGACCAGAGTCCCTGCGCTTGTGCCGCCGGACTTTCGGCATCCCAATCGGGCTGCGCAAGCCAATTGTCGTGAAACTCCAGAACCTCGCGGGAGCCGGGAATCTTCATGTCCATAGTTTACCCCAGCAGTTCCCGTATCCCATCCCGCATCCCGGGGGAGGAAAGCTAGGGTTCAGGCCGGTGCCAGGCTCCGGTAGAGCGCGAGGAGCTGCTCAGCCATGGCCGTGAGACTGAATCCTTCGGCGCGCTTGCGCGCCCGGCGCCCCATCTCGTGAGCCGCGGGAACATCCAGGCGAGCTAGCCTGTCGGCGAGCGCATCGACCGCAAGAGCGTCTATCACATAGCCGTTCATTCCCTCCTCGATCAGTTCGGCCGTGCCGCATTGCGGCGTGGTAATCACCGGCAAGCCGCAGGCCATTGCCTCGAGCGCCGCATTCGGAAACGGATCGTAAAGACTCGGCAAGACGAAGCTGTCGGCAACACCGTACCAGGGACGCACGTCTTCCTGGGCGCCTGCAAAGTGCACGCGGGACGCGATTCCGCGCGAGCTCGCCAGGTGTTCCGCGCGCGCCTGCGCCTTGTCCCGCCCCACGATGACAAGATGAGCATCAGGCTGCCGGGAGCGGGCGAACGCTTCGATCAGGCGAAACACTCCCTTCCTTTCGAATCCCGCGCCGACAAAGAGGTGCACGAATGCCTGATCCGGGATTCTGAGCTTGCGACGCAGCGCCGAGCGATGGGCATCGCGCAGGCGCGGATGGAACGCCTCCAGATCGATGCCGTTGTAGATGACGTGGAGCTTCGCCTCCGGAGTGCCGAAATGCGCGCGGATCTCGTCCCTGACCATGCGCGAATTGCAGATCACCGCGCGCAGGCGCGGGCTCGCGAACAGATGCCGCTCCGCGGCGAGGACGTAGCGATGATAGGGATTGAGCGCGAGGCCGACCCGGCCGAGCCGGCTGAGGATCGCGCGGCGGTTGTGCAGCCACTGTGCGTGCACTCCGTCGCCCGCCCGGTAAATGTCGCAACACGCGATGCGTTCGTGCGATTGCACGAAATCGAACGGCCGGCTGGCGACTTCGCGGCATACCGCCCGCGCGAAGCCCCAGTCGCGCCACACGCGGCCGATGTGAAACGGATCGCAGCGGACCACGCGCCCGGGGTCGCCGATCCATGTGCGCGCAATCACGGTGACTGCGACGCCTTGCTCGCCGAGCGCGGCTAGCGCCCGTTCGATGAAGCGTTCGGCGCCCCCGTAAGCGCTGTAGCGCTGCCGCACCAGAGCGACGTGCATTCGCTCTAGTTCCGTGCAAGCTCGAGCCGCCCGCACAACGCGCGAACACCCTGGAGCACGTGGGGGCCCTGCGCGTGGAGCCAATCCGGGTCGATCGCGTAAATCCTGCGGTTTCGAACGGCGGGAACCGATTCGAGACCCTGCCACGCCTGGAGCGCTTCGCTCCCGAAACCGCCCGTGACGATCGCTTCGGGCCGGGCGTCGAGGATCTGCTCGCGCGAGACGAGCGGGGTGAGCGTCTTTGCGGCGGCAAAAACGTTGCGACCGCCGCAGAGTCGCAGCGCGTCGCTGATGAGGTGCCTCCCGTTCACGCTGAGCAAGGGCCTGTGCCAGATCTCCAGAAACACCGCGACGCGACGCTCCCTGGCGTAGCGCTTGTGCAGATCCGCGACCTCATTTTCGAATTGCCGTGCATGCGCTTCGGCGACCTCCGCGCTGCCGGCCAGCGCACCGACCAGGCGAACGATGCGGGGAATATCGGCAAGGGCGCGCGCCTCGGTGACGAAAACCCGGACGCCTAGACGCTCCAGCCGATCGACCTGCAGCGGCGAATTGCCACTTTGCCAGGCGAGCACGAGATCCGGCCGCAACGCGATCAGGCGCTCGATATCGACCCGGCCGTGACTTGCGACGACGGGCAAGCGCTCGGCCTCGGCCGGATGGCGACTGAAGCTCGAGACGCCGGCGAGCTTCGCGCCGGCGCCCGCGGCGAAAGCGATCTCCGCCAGATGCGGTGCAAGGGTGACGATGCGCTCTGCTGGATGCCCAAGCGAGATCGTGACGCCGCGGTCATCGCCCGCCTGCAGCGCGTGCGCGCCCGTCGCCACGGCAGCAAGGACGGCAAACGCAATCACCCGGATCATCGCGCGAGGAGCGAATCGACGGCGGCCAGTGCCGCCTCCACCGGAAGTCGGGTGAGGCACTCGCTCACCTTGCCGCCGCCGCATCCGTCGTTGCCGCAGGGACGGCACGCGTGCTCGCCGGAGGCGACGATGCGATGCGGCACCCGCCAGGGCCCCCATTCGAGCTCGCCGCTTGGGCCGAACAGCGCCACCACCGGCGTTTGCATGGCGGCGGCGATATGCATGGGGGCGGAATCGACGCCGATGAAGAGCTTCGCGCGGGCGCTGAGCGCCGCGAGTTGTTTCAGCGTGAGCTTCCCGGAAAAGTCGGCTATCGGTGCACTCGCGCGCTTGCGGATCTCGGCAGTCAGCTCCAGCTCCCGTTCATCGGGGGCGGCTGACAGAGCAATTCGCTCGCCGCGCTCCGCCAGTGCGTCGACGAGTGCCGCCGCACGCTCGGGCGGCCAGCATTTGAACTGCCAGCGCGACCCCGGGTGGAAATGAATGAAGCTTCGGGCGGCGAGACCTTGCCCGGCCAGCAGACCCTCCACGCTGCGCTCCGCCTCTTCGCCCGGCACGAGCAGGAGCCCGCGGTCGTCTTCGCCGGGCTGGATGCCGATTCGCCTGAGCGCATCGAGATTGATTTCCACCCGGTGGCGCCTCGCGTGCGGAGGGAGCGGAACGAGATGCGAGAAGCTCCTTTTCCAGAGTCGAGGCTTGCGGGCAAAATCGGGCGCAACGGCGTAACGCGCGCCCAGCGACCGCGCGAGCCACGCCCCGCGCGGATGCTCGGAAAGATGCACGACGAGCTCGTAGGCGCGCTCGCGCAGCGCGGTGAGCAGCCGCCATTCCTGCGCAAGACGCGCGAGCACACCCGACTCCTTCCAATCGCGACTCACTACATGAACTCGCGCGATCGCCGGGTGCAGGTCGAGCATGTCCCGAGTCTCGGCATAAACAAGCGCGTCGATTTCCAGGGCAGGCGCGCGGTTCTTGAGGACCGTGAATACTGGAGAGGTCAGAAGAACGTCGCCATGATGGCGCAGCTGGATCACCAGCACGCGCTGCAGCCGGGTAACGTCGATCGCGTCGACAGGGCCATAATGCATGCCGCGCAAGATAGCAGAGAACCCGGCAACCCCAAAGGTGGCCCACCTAAGGCAGAGCGGATCCCGGGCGGAACGAGTCGGCCTCAGGTCGCGTGGTTGACGAGCGCGCGGCGTGAGCCTTCTATTTCGGTTGATACCGCAGAGCCACAAATACATTGCTACCTGGGGTATTGAAATCCTGCGCGAGCTCGTATTCCCGGTTGAAGACGTTGTTCCATCTCGCCCGGAGGAGCCACTCCCGGCTCAGCGCGTAGCTCGCCGTCAGATTGACCAACGCGTATCCGTGCATTCTGGTATTCGGATCTTCGTTCGTCGAATCGAAACGCGCGCTGCTCGCGACAATTTCGGTACCCACTTTCCACGGACCGGACATATGGTCGATGGCGAGATTGCCGTGCTCTCGCGCGCGCCGCTGCAACAACTGGCCCGTCGCATCATCCACTGGATTCTGGAAGACGAGCTGCGCGCCCACCCGCAGCCCGCCGAAGAAACCGTCGTAGCTCAGTTCCGTGCCCGTGATCCTTGCCTGGTCCACATTCTGCGGCATTCCCGCAAACGTGATGGGATCGGTGACGACGAAGACGATGAGATCCGTAATGCGGCTATCGAAGGACGTAGCGTTGAAGCGATTGTTGCCGAATTGATAGTTCACGCCGGCTTCCTTGCTGCGCGAACGTTCGGGACGAAGATTCGGATTGCTGAACCCGGGAAAGTAGAGATCGTTGAGAGTGGGTGCCTTGAAAGCGGTCCCAGCCCCGACGCGAAGCCTAAGCTCGGACGTCAATCGATACGCGTAACCGAGCGACCCGGTGGTATGGTCGCCGAATTGGCTGTTGCTGTCTTCGCGCACGTTCATCTGCCAGGCGTGCTGCTCCGTCTCGCCCCCATACCCGCCGAACGCCGATTTGATCGTGCGATGGGTCTGAGTGTAGTCCGTGTCGCTCGCGACCTTCTGTGCCAGATACTCGAGCCCGACCATCGCCGTTCCCGGGCCGACTTTGACGTCGTTTTGCCAGGTCAATTGCGGCTGCGCCGTCCTGACGAAGCCCGGGAAAGCGCCCGTCACCACAAGGTCGTCCGCGCTTTGTCCCGCCTTCAGCACACTTTGCCAGACGCTGTCGATCCGATTGCGGCTGTACACCGAGTAAGCGGAGAGCGTCTGGTGATTCACGTCGCCAGTCGTCGGCCCAGTGTCGAAGTGCGTCCTGCCGTCACTCCAGAGCGCGGTGAAACCTATCTCGTTGCGCTCGTCCAGATGCCGTGCGACCTTCCCCGAGAAGTTCGCGTTTCGATAGCCGTCCCTGTCGGGATTGTTATTGGGATTGGGCGCTCCCGACGGAAGGCTCGATTTTGTCGCGTCAAGACCCATGGTCTCGAAAAAACCGAAATTCAGGCTGAAGTCAGTGTTGTCGACCTTGCCGTTGATGCCTGCGCTCGCGGAATGCGTAGCGTAGCTGCCGGCACCCACCGACACGCTCGCTCCAGGGGTGTATTTCCCGCTCTTTGTGAAAATCTGTATGACCCCACCGATCGCGTCGGCCCCGTACAAGCCGCTCATCTGGCCGGAAACGATCTCGATCCGCTCGATTTGGTCGATCGGCAGGTTCTCAAAGGCGGTTGTGCCTGCGGTAGCCGAGCTGATCCTCATGCCATCTACGAGGACCAGGGTATGGCCGCTGTTCGCTCCGCGCATGAACACGCTGCTCGGCTGGCCGAAGCCGCCCGTGCTCGCAATTTCGACACCGCCCAAGCTTTGCAGCACCTCGACCACGGTCTGCTGACCGCTTTGAGCAATGTCCTCGGCCGTGATGATCTTGACCGGTTGCAGCGTTTGAGACCACGCTTGGGGCAAGCGGGTTGCCGTGACGACAATGGCATCTTCCGGACTTTGGGCGAGCGCGAGCGGCGCAGCGACCGCGATGAGCGCGGCAGTG
The DNA here is from genome assembly GCA_035637655.1 of Burkholderiales bacterium. Taxonomy (GTDB): domain Bacteria; phylum Pseudomonadota; class Gammaproteobacteria; order Burkholderiales; family SG8-39; genus VBDM01. The sequence continues at coordinate 9,193 of DASPWT010000214.1, forward strand.
ATGGGTCGTTTCAAGGTTTCCTCCCCCGGCACGCGTCCCCGCGTGCCGAACTCTCGTTGCGAGAGGAAATGCAATAGCGAAGCGCGCCGGTTTCCTACCGCGCCCCGCGGCATTTCCCACCCTCGTCGAGGCCGGTCTCCGGGCTCGTGGGATCGGTGCGTATCGCCTTCCCGGGAGGTCGCGCTCCCAGTGGCAGGGCCTCGAGTCGGACGCACAGCGCCGGACTCGGGCTGCTGGTTGATACGCCCGCGCCACTTACCGTTGCGGGGGCAGCAGAGGTTTTGGAAGAACTTGGGATCCCGGATTCAGGCTGGGGCGAACCCCTCTGAATCCTCGATTTGAATCCGCTTCCGCACCTCTTTCCCGTTTCACCCCGGCGCGAGGAACGCGCCGGGACACCTCGAACGAGCGCGTTGATTGTACAACACAAGTCGCAGGGCTCACCCCTGCGGCGGCATCGGGAATCTACATTGAAAACGAATCCTTACACCTTGACCTAACAGGATTTTCCAAACTATAGTGTGCCGATGGACACGGAATTGGCCACCCTCGAAGAAAAAATTCGCCAGGCGGCACGATTGTGCCAGCGGCTGCGCGACGAAAACCGGGGGCTGCGCCAACAGCTTGCCGCATTGCAGGGCGACAAGCGGCAGCTCGCCGAAAAGATCGACGGAGCGCGCAACCGGCTCGAGACCCTGCTCAAGCAGATCCCCGAATAGCGCCCCGGATGAATCAGAAATCCAAGACCCTTGACGTCACCATCATGGGCCGGACCTACAAGGTCGCCTGTTCGGATGAGGAGCGCAACGCCCTTCTCTCCGCGGTGGCTTATCTCGACCGGAAAATGACCGAGATCAAGAGCGCAGGTCGGGTGGCGAGTGCCGAGCGCATTGCCGTCATGGCCGCGCTCAACATCGCCCACGAACTCCTCAGCTCCAGAAACAACGCGAGCGGCTTTGACATCGAGGGGCTCAGGCGTAGAATGGCCGCAATGGAGGCGACGCTCGATCAGGCCCTCGCTCCGTAAGCGCGACGGCGTCGGATAAGCTCGGGCTGTGCCCAAGGAATTGTCCCCTGCGGTGTACGCCAAGACCCGGAAAATTCTTGAACCAACAGCTTGAATTGGGTTGCTGACCCGAGCGTCACTGTTGTGCGCGTCCCTAGTCGGATGTACCTGATGTGACCGGAAAGCGACCACCTTGACCGAAAGGTTCAGGAATCGGTTCTAGCGGCACCGGCGGGGGACTCCATAAAACGAAGAAGCAGAAACGACGAATGAAAACGCAGGCGCGCGCCTGCGTTTTCGTTTGTGAGCCCGGAATTTGGAACCCCGATCATGGCCTTCTGGTTGATGAAATCCGAGCCCGACGAGTTCGGCATCGACGACCTCGTCGCGGCTCCCCGCAAGACCACGGCTTGGTTCGGGGTGCGCAACTATCAGGCGCGCAACTTCATGCTCAAGCAGATGCGGATCGGCGACCAGGTCTTCTTCTATCACTCGAGCTGTCCCGAGCCCGGCATCGCCGGCATCGCCCAGGTCTCGTCGGCCGCCTACCCCGACGCAAGTCAGTTCGATCGAAGAAGCCCCTACTTCGACGCCGAAGCCAAGCGCGAGTCGCCCCGCTGGTTCAACGTCGACGTCCAATTCGTCAGGAAGACCCGGTTGGTCAGCCTCGCTGAGCTGCGCAGCCACCGCGAGCTCTCCAAGATGCGCACCCTTGCGCGCGGCAACCGGCTCTCCATCACCCCGGTGAGCGCGGATGAATGGGAATTCATCACCAGCCGCTTGATGAAGGTCTGAGCGATGCCTGCGCTGCAGAACGACACGCTGATCCGCGCGCTGCTACGGCAGCCCACCCCCTACACACCGGTGTGGCTGATGAGGCAGGCTGGGCGGTATCTTCCCGAATACAACGAAACGCGCCGCCGCGCGGGGAGCTTCCTCGCCCTGTGCAAAACGCCCTCGCTCGCCGCGGAAGTGACGCTGCAGCCCCTTGAGCGGTTCCGCCTGGATGCGGCGATCCTGTTCTCGGACATTCTCACCATTCCGGACGCGATGGGACTGGGGCTTTACTTCGCAGAGGGAGAGGGACCGCGCTTCGAACGGCCCCTACGCGACGAAGCGTCGATCGCGAGGCTCTCCGCGCCCGACCCGGCCGAGGATTTGCGTTACGTCACCGATGCGATCGGAGAGGTCCGGCGCGCCTTGGCCGGCCGCGTGCCGCTCATCGGGTTTGCAGGCAGTCCTTATACGCTGGCCTGCTATATGGTCGAGGGCGGAGCAAGTGAAGACTGGCGGACCGTCAAGCTCATGCTCTACCAGCGTCCGGACCTCTTGCACCGCCTCCTTGAGATCAATTCCCAGGCCGTAGCGGCGTTGCTGAACGCGCAGATCGAGGCAGGCGTGAACGTCGCTATGATTTTCGATACTTGGGGCGGGAGCCTTTCGGCAGCGGCGTACCAGGAGTTCTCGCTCGCATACATCCAGACAACGCTCTCCCGGCTCAATCGCGGCGATGGCGGCGCCCGCGTCCCCGTTATTGTCTTCACCAAAGGCGGGACGCCTTGGCTGGAGAGAATCGCCGCTATCGGATGCGAATGCGTGGGCCTCGACTGGAGCGCGGATCTCGGCGATGCACGCCGGAGGATCGGCGCCGGTACCGCGCTCCAGGGCAATCTGGATCCTGCGGTGCTGCTCGCCTCGCCCGAAGTCATCCGCCGCGAAGTTCAGAAGGCGCTCGAGTCCTTCGGGAGTGGAGCTGGCCACGTATTCAATCTCGGTCATGGCGTTCCGCAGTTCACGCCTCCGGAAAACGTGGCCGCCCTGGTCGCCGCAGTGCGCGAATTGAGTCCGAAATTTCACTGACGGGCGGAAAAAACGCAGTCTTGCGCACGGGTCGCGCCAAACGACTTATGCACAATGCTGCCCGTAAAACCCCGACTGGCGCGGAGTTTCGAGGACTTGCCCGGAGGGGTCCGCAATCCGTTGATTCATCGTTTTATTTCAATGCGCCCGCATTTTGAGCAGGGAGAAAATTTCCTTGCGAAAGTGTGAGTTACAGTAGCGTGCAGGACCTTACTCACACAGTTATTCACAAAATATGTGAGAAACCCGGAAAACCTCAGACAACCAAGCACTTTCTTGAAGCGGCCGAACAAATTACTTGAATAGCGTGCCGACGTACTCCAATCCGTTCCGATGACGATCCTGCGCGTCGCTCTCGATGTGCCGGTGCCGACCTTGTTCGATTACCGCTCGGAGGATGCGACCCGGGCGGATATCGGCTATCGGGTTCTCGTTCCGTTCGGAAAAAAGCGCCTGGTCGGCGTGATCTGGGACGTAGCGACGAAATCCAAGGTACCGGATTCTCGGCTGCGCCCGATCGAAAAAATCCTGCGCGATGTGACGCCCTTTCCACGCGAGTGGCTTGCCCTGGTGGAATTCTGCAGTGGCTACTACCACGGCCCGCTCGGAGAGGTAGTCGCTGCGGCTTTACCACCGCGACTGCGCGCCGCCAGAACCGTTCCCATTTCCCCGCGCGACTACGTCCTGACGCCGACCGGGAAGGACGCGCTTGCGGCGACTCCATCGCGGCACCGGCGCTTGCGCGCGTTGCTTTCGCGGCTTGCACAGGGCCGGGCATCCGAATCGGAACTCGACGCACATGCGCGAGGGGCACGCAGCCTGTTGGAGCGCGGCATTGAAACGGGTTGGATCGCTCCCATCGAGCCGGAGCGGTCCGAGCTCCGTTTTGTCCACGCGCACGAACTGACTTCGGAGCAACGGCAGGCAATCGGCATTTTGCGCGGCGGGCTGGAGAAATTTCAGGTGAGCCTGCTCTTTGGCGTCACCGGCAGCGGCAAGACCGAGATCTATCTCCAGGTGATTGCGGAGGTCCTCGCCCGCCGCAAGCAAGTCCTGATACTGGTACCCGAGATAGCGCTCACTCCCGCGCTCGAGGCGGCGTTCCGCGACCGATTCCCGGGCGCGTGCATCGTCACGCAGACGAGCGCCATGGCCGAACTGGAACGCGTCCGTGGGTGGCTCCTCGCCCACAACGGTCGCGCCGACATCGTGCTCGGCACGCGGCTCGCCGTATTCACGCCGCTCGCCCGTCTGGGACTGGTCGTGGTCGATGAAGAGCAGGACGCTTCGTTCAAGCAGCGAGAGGGCGTGCGCTACTCGGCACGCGACCTCGCAATCACGCGGGCCCACATCGCCGGCGCGCCGGTCGTTCTGTGCTCGGCCACGCCTTCGCTGGAAAGCTTCCAACACGCGACCTCGGGTAAATACGTGCTGGTACCCCTTACGCGACGCGCCATAGACCGGGCGGCATTGCCGGCGATTCGCCTCATCGATACTCGCGTGCATCCCCCCCAGGAGGGGATTTCCCCCCCGCTTCTCGAGGCGCTCGCGGCGCGTCTTGCGCGTGGGGAGCAATCGCTCGTTTTCCTCAATCGCCGCGGCTATGCGCCGGCGCTCGCCTGCCCCGCCTGCGGCTGGGTCAAGGGCTGCAGGCGCTGTTCGGCCAACATGGTCGTGCATTTGGCCGTGCAGCGGCTGCGTTGCCACCATTGCGGACTGGCCGAAGGCATTCCGCGCGCCTGTCCAGAATGCGGTAACCCTGATTTGCAGGCATTTGGACGCGGGACGCAGCGGATCGAGCTTGTGCTCGGAGAAAAATTTCCGCGGGCGCGCATCCTGCGCGTGGATAGCGACGCGGTGCGCGCGAGGAACAGGCTCGAAGAGTTGCTCGAGCGCGCGGCGCACGCCGATATCCTCGTCGGCACGCAGATTCTCGCCAAGGGACACCATTTCGAGCGCTTGACGCTTGCCGCCGTGCTCAACGCCGACAGCGGCTTATTCTCGAGCGACTATCGGGCGAGCGAGCGGACCTTTGCTCAGTTGCAGCAGGTCGCCGGACGCGCCGGACGCGCGAACCTGCCGGGCGAGGTGCTGATCCAGACGCGCTATCCCGAGCATCCTCTGTACCAGTCGCTTGTGCGCCACGACTACGCAGGGTTCGCAAAGAGTGTGCTTGCACAACGTCGGGAGGCGGGGTTTCCGCCATTCGTTTTCGAAGCGGCGCTGCGCGCGGAAAGCCACGACGAGCTTCGCGCGCAACGCTTCCTTCGGTCAGCCATCGACCAGTCACCGCACCGGAGCGCCTCGATCGCCGTGTTCGATCCGGTGCCGATGTCGCTCGCGCGCCTCGCGGGTGTGGAGCGTGCACAGGTGCTCGTGCAATCGCGCTCGCGACCGCGGCTGCAGGCGTTCCTGCGCGAATGGAGCGACTCGCTGTACCGGACGCGCGCGCACGGAGTGCGCTGGCATCTGGACGTGGACCCGATGGAGTTTTGACCGCCCGCAGAATCAGGCGGGTCTCTTCGCCGGTTTTTTTGGCTTACGCGGTCGGGTCTTGCCGTGCGATCCCTTGAAGACCTTGCCGCGGAATGTGCGCTTATCGCCTTTGCCCAAGTTCGAACTCCATATCGGAAGGTTGAGGCAGACGGTATTCTACCTTTGCACGGCCGGCGATGATCAAGGCCCGCGTATAATACGGCCCCTCGATGTCCGCCGAGGTCAAATCCCACCTCACCGAGTTGCTCACCCGTGCGCTCGCCAAGGTCGCCCCGCAGCAGCCGGGTTCGCTGATTTCTCTGGAACGGCCCAAGCAGGCGCAGCACGGCGACTTTTCCTGCCCGACGGCCATGCAGCTCGCGCGCGCGCTCAGGCGCAATCCGCGGGAGCTGGCGCTCGAGCTCGTCGCGGCGCTGCCTCCCTCCGAATGGCTCGAGCGCGCCGAAGTCGCAGGCAGCGGGTTCATCAACCTACGCGTGCGCGCAGCGGCCAAGCAGCACATCGTCAGGACCATTCTCGCGGAAGGCGACCGCTACGGCCGCGCCGACCGTGCCGGCGGCAGGCGAGTGATGGTGGAGTTCGTCTCGGCCAATCCCACGGGTCCGCTTCACGTCGGGCACGGCAGGCAGGCGGCACTCGGTGACGCAATCGGCGCTATGCTCGAATCGCAGGGCTGGCGCGTGACGCGCGAGTTCTACTACAACGACGCAGGCGCGCAGATCCGTAATCTGGGACTCTCGGTTCAGGCGCGGATTCGCGAAAAGCTCGGCGTACCAGCGGAATTTCCCGCCGACGGATACCACGGCGACTACGTGCGCGAAATCGCCGAAAAATACCTCGAAGCGGGCAACACCGACGGTGAAGATCTGGAAGCCGTGACCCGTTTTGCGTTGACCGAACTTCGGCGCGAGCAGGATCTCGACCTGCAGGCTTTCGGCGTGCGCTTCGACAGCTATTATCTGGAATCTTCCCTTTACCGGGACGGGCGCGTTCAGAAAACGGTTCAGGCGCTCATCGACGCGGGCAAAGCCTTCGAGCAGGACGGGGCGCTTTGGTTCAAGACCACCGAGTACGGCGACGACAAGGACCGCGTCGTGCGCAAATCGGACGGCACCTATACCTACTTCGTGCCCGACGTCGCCTACCACCTGACGAAATGGGAGCGCGGCTTCACCCGCGCCATCAATATCCAGGGATCCGACCACCACGGCACGGTGACGCGAGTGCGCGCCGGGCTGCAGGCCGCCTCTTCGAAGTGGGAGCACCGGCTTCCACAAAACTATCCCGATTACGTGCTCCACAAGATGGTCACGGTCATGAAGGGCGGCGAGGAGATGAAGATCTCCAAGCGCGCCGGTTCCTACGTTACGCTTCGCGAGCTGATCGACGAGGTCGGACGGGACGCGGTGCGGTTCTTCCTCCTTTCGCGCAAGGCCGACGCGGAGTTCGTGTTCGACATCGATCTCGCCAAGTCGCAATCCGAAGAGAATCCCGTCTATTACGTGCAGTACGCGCACGCCCGGATTTGCTCGGTGCTGGAACAATGGAGAACGCAGTTCGGTGACGGGGACCGTCCCTTTCCGGTCACGAGCACTTTGAACTCCGTCAATTTTGATCCCCTCAAGAACGCCGATCTCGCTCCGCTCACCGGTGCGCGCGAGCTGGCGCTTCTGCAACGGTTGGGCGAATATCCCGAAATCCTGGAAAACGCCGCGGCCGAGCTCGCTCCGCACCAGATTGTGTTTTACTTGCGCGAGCTGGCGGGTGAATTTCACAGTTACTATAATGCTGAGCGCATACTTGTCGCCGAGGCGCCGCTGCGATCGGCGCGGCTGGCGCTGTGCCTTGCGGTGCGCCAAGCGCTTCGCAACGGGCTTTCGCTGTTGGGCGTCAGCCAGCCCGAGAAAATGTGACGCCTTACCGCTATGAGCTTCGACTACAAACAAGTACCCCGATCCAGACCGGACCTATCCAGCAGTTTTCTGATCGGCCTTTTTTTCGGTTTTCTGCTGGGCCTGGGCGTAGCGGCCGGAATTGCGATCTATTTTTTCAAGACGCCCATCCCGTTTGCCGACAGGGCGCGGGCGCCGGACAAAGCTCCACCCGCCGATCAGAAACTACCGGAGCCTCCCAAGTCGGCCAAGGCGGAGGACAAGCCCCGCTTTGATTTCTACCGGATCCTCCCCGGCCGGGAGGAGCCGGTCACCGAACGCCAGATGCGGGAGGCGGCGAAGCAAGCCGGCAAGCCCGGTGCGCCCAAGGACAGCTATTTCCTTCAGGCCGGCTCATTCCAGAACCCGGCCGATGCGGACAACCTCAAGGCAAGAATTGCGTTGATGGGCCTGGAAGCGAACGTCGAGCCGGCCAATCTCGCCGAAAAGGGCGTCTGGTATCGAGTGCGGCTCGGGCCTTACACCCGTGTCGACGAGATCAACCGCATCCGGCAGCAGCTGACGCAGAACGGAGTGGACGCGTCGCTGGTCAGAATCACCAATGTCGCCACGAATTGAATCAGCACTCCAAGGAGAAGCCCCATGGTTTTTCGTCTGCTGAGCGTTTTTTCCGGCCTGTTCCTTGCCTTTGCCGCGTGCGCTCAAGGTTCGCCCGTCGAGGGCGTCGATTACATCGAGTTGAAGCCGCCGCAGTCGGTCGAATCCTCCGGCAAGGTCGAAGTCCTCGAATTTTTCTGGTATCGCTGCCCGCATTGCTACGCGCTGGAGCCCGACCTCGAAGCCTGGGCAAAGCGATTACCGCGCGACGTGCAGTTCAAGCGCATCCCGGGAATTCTGAACGACGACTGGGGGGTCGATGCCCGGATTTTCTATACCCTGGAAGCCATCGGAGAGCTCGAGCGACTGCACAGACCTTTGTTCGACACCATCCACCAGCAGGGCGGCGTGAGGCTGCGCGGCGATGCCTTCGCCAAATGGGCGGCGGACTGGCTCGCCAAGCAGAACGTGGACATGGCCAAATACGACGCCGCTTTCCGCTCGTTCACGGTCGAAAGCAAGCTGCGCCGCGCGTCGCAGATGGGCCGCGCCTACCGACTCGACGGAGTACCGGCTCTCGCGGTGCAGGGCCGCTACCTCGTCGTCGCGAGCACGTCGCGAAAGGCGATGCTCGCCACCGCCGACTTTCTGATCGGTGAAACCCGCAAGCAGCTTGCAAAAGCAAAGCCATAGCGTGCGGCCGCGCCGCCTCCTGCCGTCCGGTGTCAGCCAGCCCCAAGGTCTTCATCACCGGCGCATCGAGCGGGATCGGCGCCGCACTCGCGGCGTATTACGCACACCAGGGGGCGATGCTCGGCCTGTGTGCAAGACGGCTCGCGCCGACTCGGGCGCTCTTCTCAAGCCTGCTCTGCACCGGGTCCTGCTATCAAGTGGACGTGACCGACGCCGCCAGCCTGCGGGCCGCGGCGGCAGATTTCACAGAGCGGTTCGGAGTGCCCGACATCGTGATCGCGAATGCGGGCATCAGCACCGGCACGCTAACGGAGAATCCGGAGGACCTTCCCGCATTCCGCAGGATCATGGACACCAACGTGCTCGGAATGGCCGTGACGTTTCAGCCGTTTGTTGCGCCGATGCGCGCGCGTGCGAGCGGCACGCTGGTCGGCATCGCGAGCGTCGCCGGTTTTCGCGGCCTGCCCGGCGGGGGCGCCTACAGCGCCTCCAAATCGGCAGCAATCACCTATCTGGAGAGTTTACGCGTGGAGCTTCGCGGCTCGGGCGTGGCCGTAGTCACGATCTGTCCCGGCTACATCCGAACCCCGATGACTACGGCAAATCGCTACAGCATGCCCTTCATGATGGACGCGGACGAGGCGGCCCGGCGGTTCGCGCGCGTCATCGCCGAGAGACGCCGTTTCGCCGTCATTCCCTGGCAGATGGCGCTCGCGTCGCTCGTGCTTCGCCACCTGCCGCGCTGGCTCTACGACCGGCTGTTCGCCCGCGCGCCGCGAAAGGCGCGCGGTCTTCCCCCGTGAGCGGACCGAAGGCGAGACTCGTCGACGCCGCGGGCACGCGGCACGCGCCGGCGGCCCGCGCTGCGCGCATCGTGAGTCTGGTACCGAGCATTACGGAACTGGTCTGCGATCTTGGACTCGCGGCACAACTCGTAGGGCGAACCGGCTTCTGCGTCCATCCTCGCGAGGTCGTTCTCCGTATCCCCAAAATCGGCGGCACCAAGGATGTCGATCTCGACAAGCTGCGCGCGCTGCGACCCACCCACGTCATCCTCAATATCGACGAGAACAGGAAGGAGGACGCGCGCGCGCTCGCGGAGTTCGTTCCCGAGCTGATCGTCACGCATCCGCTCGCGCCCCTCGACAACCTGGCCCTCTACCGGCTGATCGGCGGAATATTCAGGCGCGAGGACCAGGCCGAAGCGCTGTGCGGCGAATTCGAAGCAGCGTACGCGGCGCTGCAGTCGGCGGCGCGCGCGTTTCGGCCCGATCGCGTGCTCTATCTGATATGGAAAAATCCCTGGATGACGGTGTCGCGCGACACCTACGTCTCGCGCACGCTCGCGCTCGTCAAATGGGAAACCGTGCCGGCGACCTGCGCCGACCGCTACCCGAAGATCGAGCTCGACAGCGACGTACTCGACGGCGCCCGCGTCGTGCTGCTGTCGAGCGAACCGTATCTCTTCCGCGAGGCGCACGTCGCGGAGCTGCGCGCCGAGTCGCTCATGCGGGGAAAGAATATCGCTCTCATCGACGGGGAAATGACCGCCTGGTACGGCAGCCGCGCGATCAAGGGTTTGGGGTATCTCCGGCAATTCCGCGAGCGGCTCGGTCACTCTGCCGGGTAATTCTTCCGGGAGGCACGCAGCTCAAGCGCGGACGCTCACATAAGACCCCGGAGCGTCCTCGAGGGCTTGCAGCACGCCCGTGCCCGGGACGCGAGCCGGCACCCGGTCGGGTCCGTTCAGGCCGGCGATCCAGGCCTGCCAGTCGATCCACCACGAGCCTTCGTTCCAGCTCGCCCCTGCCTGCCAGTCCTCGGCGGATTCGGGGAGCTCGGATCCGGTCCAGTAGCCGTATCTTTTTGCCGATGGCGGATTCACGATGCCGGCAATATGCCCGGAGCCCCCAAGGACGAACCGGTTGGGTCCGGAGAGGATGCGCGCGCCCTTGTAGGTCGATTTCCACGGCGCGATGTGGTCCTCCAGGGTGGAAACGCAATAGGTCGGGATCGCAATTTTCCGGAGGTCGATCGGCACGCCGCCCAGCGTGATGCCGCCGGCTTCCTTGAGCCGGTTGGCGAGGTACATGTTGCGCAGGTAGAAGCTGTGCATTTTCGCCGGCATGCGCGTGGAATCGGCGTTCCAGTACAGGAGGTCGAACGGGAAGGGGTCCTTGCCGAGCAGGTAGTTGTTGACGACGAAAGACCAGACCAGGTCGTTCGCGCGCAGCATGTTGAAAGTGGCCGCCATCTCGGAGCCTTCGAGGTAGCCGCGCTCCTGCATGCGGCGTTCCAGATTCTCGACCTGCGCCTCGTCGATGAACACCCCGAGCTCGCCCGGGATGGAAAAATCGAGCAGCGATGCGAGGAACGTCGCCGAGGCCGCGCGCGGGTCGCCTTTTTCCGCCATCCACGCAAGCGTGGCGCCAAGCAGCGTCCCGCCGAGGCAGTAACCGATGACGTTGACCCTGTTCTCTCCGATCGCCTGGCCGATCGCACCGAGCGCCGCAAGCGGCCCCTCGAACATGTAATTCTCGAAGGTCTTGCCGGCATAGCGCTCGTCCGGATTGACCCAGGAGATCACGAACACCGTGTGGCCCTGCTCGACGGCCCAGCGGACGAAGGAATTCTTCTCTCGCAGATCGAGGATGTAATACTTGTTGATCCACGGCGGGATCACGAGAAGGGGCCGTTTGAAGACCGTTTCCGTGCTCGGGGCATACTGGATGAGCTGCATCAGCTCGTTCTGGAAAACCACTTTGCCGGGGGTGGTGGCGAGATTCACGCCGACCTTGAAGGCCTTTTCGTCCGCCATGCGGATGCCGCCGCGCTCGATGTCGGCAAGCAAATTGTTTAAGCCCTTCACCAGGTTCTGCCCTCCGGACTGCAGGGTCTCGCGCAGCACCTGCGGGTTGGTGAGAGCGAAGTTCGACGGCGACAGCGCGTCGATGTATTGGCGCGTGTAGAAATTCACCTTCTTGCTGGTCTCTTCCGGCAGGCCCTCGACCGACGCGACGGCGTCGTGAAGATGGCGCGCAGCGATGAGGTAGGACTGCTTGATGTAGTCGAACAGGAACTGATCCTGCCAGTCCGCCTCGCGAAAGCGGTTGTCGCCCCTGGCGGGCTCGGCGACGGGCGGGGCATCCTTTCCCAGCATGCGCAGCAGGCTCGACTGCCAGAGAGCGACGTGGTCCCAGAACATCTTCGTCTGCATCTCCGCGAGCTTCCAGGGATTGGCCAGCATGCGTGCATAAAGATCCATGAACGCGCGGGCGATCCCGAATTCGTCGCTGTGGGCGACGCCGTGGCCGCCGGCCTGACGCTGCAGAAACTCCCCCATGAGACGGCTGGAGCGCTCCGCCACCTCGACGAATACTTTCGCGCTCTGGGCGGGATTGGGTGGGGACTGCGTTGCGGGCATGTCGCTAGCTTTGAGCGTAGCGAACCACGCCATCGGCGCCGACTGAACGCTTCAAGCGCCCATCGTGCTGGAGAAGGTGGAGGTGAGCCATCGCCTCGCCCATGGCGAAGAAAAGCTGATGCGTGTCGAGTTTGCGGCGAAACAGCGTATCGAGCACGTCTGCCGCGGCCCTGGGCGTATCGCAGGCCTCGTGCAGCTCGGCAAGCCGCAGGCGGTGATGCTCCTTTAGCTGCTCAATGCGCTCGCGAAGGCCCCGGAAGGGCAGCCCGTGCGAGGGCAACGTGAGCGTCGTCGCGGGCAACCGGGCGTAGCGGGATAAGGAATCGAGGAAAAGCGCGAGCGGGTTTCCCTCCGGCTCGTTCGCCCACACGCTGACATTGGTCGAGATCCTGGGGAGCACCATGTCGCCGGAGATGAGGACGCCGAGCTCCTCGCAGTAGAGCGCAGCGTGCTCGGGGGCGTGACCGTAACCCATGATGACTTTCCAATCGCGGCCGCCGATGCGATGCGCCTGCCCGTCCATCAAGCGCCGGTAGCCGGAGGGAAACCCGGGCACCCGGCTGCGGTAGTTGCTGCGGCGCTGCTGCATCAACGTCAGTTTCTCTCCGGCGAGCCCGTTGCGCTCGAACATCGCCATGACGTTGTCGAAACCGAAACCCGCGCTTCCTTCGCGCATTGCGTGCGCGGCGAAATACTCGGCTTGCGGCATCCAGAATTCGGCGCCAGTGCGCTCGGCGAGCCACAACGCCAGGCCCGCGTGGTCGGGATGATGGTGGGTGACGACGAGGCGCTTGACCGGGCGCCCGGCAATGCGTCCGGCGAAGATGCGCTCCCACAGCGCGCGCGTAGCGTCGTCGCCGATGCCGCAGTCGACGAAGGTCCAGCCGTCGTCGTCTTCGAGCAGCCAAAGATTGATGTGGTCGAGCGCAAACGGCAGCGGCATGCGCAGCCAGTGCACCCCGGGCGCGACCCGCAGCGTTTCGCCGGGCGCCGGCGGCGCGGCATGCGGATACTCCAGGATGGATTCGGGGGTCATGCGCTTTGGATGGCGCGAGGAGGTCGGAGTAGAATCCGAAGCTTCCCGCGGCGAAAGTTGCGAATTCTCGCAGATTATGGCGCCGCCCGCCACAAAACCGTCCGCCAGCGCTTTGCATTTCGCCGATGAACGAGCCCGCCGAGACCTACAGCATCGCCGACCTTGCGCGCGAGTTCGACGTGACCCACCGCGCGATCCGCTTCTACGAGGACGAAGGCCTGCTCAGCCCCGGGCGCGACGGCACGCGGCGCGTCTATTCCAAGCGCGACTGGGTGCGCCTGAAGCTGATCCTGCGCGGCAAGCGGCTCGGCTTCTCCCTCGCCGAGGTTCGCGAGATGCTGGAGCTCTACGATTCTGCGCCGGACGAGCGGCCGCAGCTGGAGAAGTTCGTCGCCGCGCTCACCGCCCGCCGCGAGCAGCTCGAGCGCCAGCGCGAAGAGATCGAAGAGGTGCTCTCCGAGATCCGCGCGTTCGAGCGCCAGTCGCGCAAGATCCTCGTGGGCGCAAGGCGCCGCAGGGCGCCGGCCCGGGCCCGGCAGACTTGATGTGCGTGATTGACGTTTACGTAAACGTAAAGTAAAGTCTTTCTCCCCCTCTGAAAGCTCCTGGAATGGATCCAGCCCGCAACCTCTCCGGCGGCACCCCGGCGATCGAGTTGCCGGGGCTGCGTTTCGCCCTAGGCGAGCACATCGACATGCTGCGCGCCACCGTGCGCGGCTTCGCTCAAGCCGAGATCGACCCGCGCGCCGCCGAGATCGACCGTTCCAACCAGTTCCCCGCCGATCTGTGGAGGAAGATGGGCGCGCTCGGGCTTCTCGGTGTCACCGTGGAAGAGGCCTACGGCGGCACCCTGATGGGTTATGCGGCGCATATCGTCGCGATGGAGGAAATCAGCCGGGCTTCGGCATCAGTGGGTCTGTCCTACGGCGCGCACTCCAATCTCTGCGTCAACCAGATCCGCAGGAACGGGACCGAGACTCAGAAGCGCAAATACCTGCCGAAGCTCGTCGCAGGTGAATGGGTTGGCGCGCTCGCCATGTCCGAGCCCGGTTCGGGCTCGGACGTGGTCTCGATGAAAACCCGGGCCGAATATCGCAAGGGCAGGTTCGTCCTGAACGGGGCCAAGATGTGGATCACCAACGGGCCGGACGCCGACGTGCTCGTGGTCTACGCCAAGACGGACGCCGATGCTGGACCGGGGGGCATCACGGCCTTTATCGTCGAGAAAGGCTTCAAGGGCTTTTCAACTGCGCAAAAGCTCGACAAGCTGGGCATGCGCGGCTCGAACACCTGCGAGCTCGTGTTCCAGGACTGCGAGGTGCCGGAGGAAAGTATACTGTCGGAGGCGGGCCGCGGCGTAAACGTCTTGATGTCGGGCCTGGATTACGAACGCGCGGTGCTCGCCGGCGGCCCCTTGGGCATCATGCAGGCGTGCATGGACGTAGTCGTCCCGTACCTCCATGAGCGCAAGCAGTTCGGCCAGCCAATCGGCGAGTTCCAGCTGATGCAGGGGAAGCTCGCCGACATGTATACGACGCTCAACGCCTGCCGCGCCTACGTCTACGCGGTCGGGCAGGCGTGCGACCGCAACGAAACCACGCGTAAGGACGCGGCCGGAGCGATCCTCTACGCGGCGGAAAAAGCCACCTGGATGGCAGGCGAAGCGATCCAGTGCCTCGGCGCCAACGGCTACATCAACGATTACCCGACCGGGCGCCTGTGGCGCGACGCCAAGCTCTACGAGATCGGCGCGGGAACTTCCGAGATCCGCCGCTGGCTGATCGGGCGAGAG
>DASPWT010000215.1:0-7834 GCA_035637655.1 Burkholderiales bacterium
CTACGCCGTGATCACGGGCCACGTCTCGAACGCGGCCTTCGGCGCGTCGATTCCGTACGGACTGGGCGTGATGTCCATCCTCACCGGCAAGCACATCGACCAGATGGACTTCGACACCGGGAGAGGCATCCGCACCCTGCCGGTACTGCTCGGCGAGCGGTCCGCGCGCGCGCTGAACGCCGCGACGATCGTCCTCATCTACGCGATCGCCGCCGTCCTGATCGCGCTCGGGCGGCTCACCCCTTTCGCCGCGATCATCGTGGTCGCGCTTCCGCGCGCCTTGCGCGCCGTGTCGGTGATGAGCCGGCCGCGGCCCGCGGCGCCGCCCGCCGGTTACGTCGGCTGGCCGCTCTGGGTTCACCGCGTGTGCCTAGAGCACAACCGGCGCTTCGGCTGGCTGTACATCCTCGGCCTCGCCGCCGGGGCCGTTTGGCCCGCGGCTCGCGTCTGACGGCGCGGGATTCCAGTCGTCGGCTTCCGGCCCGGTCTCAGCGGTAAACCACCACCGGAATCTTCGACTGGGCGAGCACTTTTTGAGTGACGCTGCCCATCACCAGCTTCGCGAGCCCGCTGCGCCCGTGGGACGCCATGAAGACCGCATCGCACTTCTTCCTGCGCGCCGCAGCGATGATGCCGTCGTAGGCGGTACGCGGCTTGTCGCACAGCGAATCGAAGCGCACGCGGCTGACTCTCGCGAGCTTGGCCATCGCCGCAAGAGCTTTCTCGCCGGTTGCCTTGGCCTGGCGATCGAGCTCGGCGATCAACCTGCCGTCGACCATGGTCCCTTCGCTGTAGTAGTAAGCCTGAACCGGCTCGATTGCGTAATAGCCGACCACTCTGGCCCGGATCTCTTGTGCGAACCGGATGCCGGCCTTCACGGCCTTGTCGGCGACCTTGGAACCGTCTGTGGGAATCAGGATGCGCTTGAACACAATTCACCTCGCTGAAAAAAACGGCGTCTTGACATGGATCAAATCCGCCGAGCGGTCACTTCACGAGCAGCACCGGGATGGGCGAGATGTTTACCACCCTGTTTGCGCAGGAACCGAGCAGCAGGTTGGCCGCCGCGTTCATCCCGCGGGTGCCGATCATGATGAGATCGCATCGGGCGAGCCTCGCCTCCCTGACGATGGACTCGGCCACTGGCCCCACGAGGACGTGCGCGGAATACTTGATCCCCGCGGCGTCGAGGAGCTTCCTCGCCTTGGACAGAGCAGCCCTTGCCTCCCGGTCGTAATAGCGCCTGACCTGGCTTGCGCCCACCACGACGCCCATCCCGCGAAGCTTGGGTACGGGCAGATGCACATTGACCAGCTCGACCCCGGGCTTCTCACGGTACCAGTCGGCGTGCTCTATCAGGCATTTGACGGCTTTGAGCGAGTGCTTGGAGCCGTCCACCGCGAGCAGAATTTTCATCGATGATTTCCTGGAAGTTGGATCGTCGGGATCCGACGGCCCCTATCTTATCGCCACCGACAAACATTGCCCGGACGGAACAGTCGGTGTTTGACCTAGGTCAATCCGGGCGTCCCTCGGGTTGATAAGTTCGATTCGTGCCAGGCCGCGGAGCGGGCGAAAGGAGACCCACGATGTATAAACACATACTCGCACCGACCGACGGCTCGAAGCTATCGGCAAAGGCCATCCGGGCCGCGGCGCGGCTCGCCAAGATCTGCGGGGCAAGGATCACGGGGATCTATGTGATCGCCCCGGACCTTCCGCCGGTTTACGTCGAAGGCGCAATGTACGGAGGGCTGTCGGCGCGGAACTACAAAGAGCTCAAGGAAAAGGAAGCGAAGAAGGCTCTCGCGCTCGTCGATATCGAAGCCCAAACCTCCGGCTTGCAAGCCTCCACGATGTTCCTCACCGCGGATCGACCGTGGAAAGCGATCATCGGCGCCGCGCGCTCGAAGAAATGCGACCTCATCGTCATGGCCTCGCACGGCCGGCGCGGACTGTCCGGGCTGCTGCTCGGCAGCGAAACCGCGAAGGTCCTGACCCACGGCAAGGTCCCGGTGCTGGTGTGCCGATAGGCCGGCGGAAGTCAGCTGCGTTTCAGTGAGCGCAGCCGCTTCGCCGCGTCGCGCTTGATCGCGGCCGTGCCGAATTTGAAGCGTGTGGTTTCTTCCTGCGCAGGCGGCGCGCTGCTTCTGCGGCGCACCCCCGAGGCGGCTTTCCGCCGCGGCGCGGCTCGCCTGAAAGCCGCGGTCACCTCGGCGAGCGCGGGCGGAGTGGTGCCGCCCCTGAAGCCTTCCAGCCTGCGATAGAGGTCGGCAGCGGCCAGATGAAAGCCTCCGGGCAGGCCGGCGGCCTCGAAGCTCGCCGCGATTTCCTCCATTTCGCCGATCCAGCGCCAGGCCTTGCGTGCCTGCGCGGTGACCGCTTCGGAGCGCTTTTGCAGCTCGGGCTGCGAGAGCTTCCATTCGCCGAGCAGCGCCGCTTCGACGCCTTCGTGCTCGGCGAGCGCCCGGATCGCGGCGAGGAGCGCGGTAGCGCCCTTGGTCCAGGCCGCGTAGCAGGCTTTGAGCGCGGAGGCCGCACCCGCGGGACCTTCGAGTGGAATCGCTTCGAGGCTGCTGCCCGCGAACAGAGCCGCGATGTCCCTGGCGCGCTCGCCCGACAGATAGATGCGCGAACTCGCTCCCGGAATCGGCGGGGGGCCGATGATGCCGCCATCGACGAACGTCGCCTTGGAGGCTTCGACCAGGCGGCCGATATTGCGTACCGTCGCGGGCGAGATCGCGTTCGCGTCGATATAGATGCCGCTGAAGCCGTGACCGGCAACCTCGCGAGCAAGCGCAAGCGCGCCGTGCGGCGGGCACACCGAAAGCACGATGTTGGCCGCGCCGAGCGCACGCTCGAGCGGGCCGAGATCTTCGAGCCCAGCGGCTTTGGCGCGGGAGCGCGTCGCGGCGCTGCGCCCAGCCGAGGCCCAAACGACCCGCAGGCCGCGTCCGCCGAGGCAGGCGCCGATTGCGGCGCCCATCTCGCCGGGATGAAGCAGCGCAACTGTTTTCATCGCCGTGGTAACGCCGCCCTGCTCAATGTCCCGGCGTGATGATCTGGATATGGTGGCGGCTCACGTTGAGAAAGGGCACGGCCATGACCTTGCGGTCCCCGAGCTCCCAGACTTCGGCCTCGGTCACCGCGATGAAGTCCCTCGCCTCGACCATGTAGTCGGTCACACGCGCGCCGGCCATCAGCTCGATGTAGCCCTTGATGCGATACGTTCCGGTCAGGATGGTGACCTTGGTCTTGTTGGGATCCGCCATAGTCTTGCTCCCAGGGTGGGCGAGGGCGAGTTGAGCAGGTGGAGTTTAGCATGCGCGTCCCGCCGAGACGGGGCGCTATAATCCGCGGCCTGAGACTCGAGCGCGTGAAAACCTATCGCCATAACGTAGCCGTTCACTGGGGCGACACCGATCCCGCGCGAATCGTCTTCTACCCGAACTATTTCGAGTGGTTCGACCAGAGCACGCGCCTTTTTTTCGACTCGGTGGGCCTGGACTGGGATTCGCTCGGGCGGAAATACGGCATCATGGGACTTCCGATCGTCGAGGCCAAGGCGCGCTTCCTCGCGCCCTGCAGGTTCCGTGACGAGATCGTGATCGAGTCCCATGTCGGCAAGTGGAACGACAAGACCTTCGAGGTCAGCCATGCCGTGGTGAACCGCGGCGTGCGGGCAGTCGAAGGCTACGAGATCCGCGTCTGGGCGCACCGTCATCCCGAAGACCCGGAGCGCCTGAAGGCGATGCCGATACCGGAGGAGATCAAGGCGGCGTTCGAGTAGCGATGGCGAAGACGATCATCACTTCACCCGGCGCCCCGACGACCGGCTTCACCGACAAGGGCACGCCCTCGCCGCTCGCGCAGGCGATCCGCGCGGGCAACCTGCTTTTCGTGTCGGGCCAGGGACCGCTCGATCCGAAGACGCGCGAGGTGGTGAGCGGCGACATCCGCGAGCAGACGAAGCAGACGCTCGCCAATCTTCGCAGCGTGCTCGCGGCGGCAGGATTGGATTTCTCTCACGTGGTCAACATGCGCGTGGTGCTGAGAAACGCCGAAGACTTCCCCGCGTTCAACGAGGCTTTCCGCGACTTTCTTCAGGGCGAAAAGGTCACGCGCACCTGCATCGGCGCGACGCCCCACAGGAAAGGCGTGAACGTCGAGATCGACTGCGTGGCGTCGTTCGATTAGTTGCTTTCGTGCTTCAACCGGGCCGCATATTCCACGCCTTTGGCCATCCTGTATACGCTTTCGGTCACCGGCACCGGCACGCCGATTTCCTTCGCTTTCCTCACGATGTAGCCGGTCATCGCCTCGATCTCGGTCTCGCGCCCGGCCTCGATGTCCTGCGCCATCGAGCCCGCGTGCGTTGTTAACGGCGTCTCGGCTGCGCGGATTTTCTTCACGAGGTACATCGGATCGAATTCGAGCCGAATCCCAAGCGCCTCTGCGACGCGGATGCACTCCGCCGCCATGTCGTCGATCAGCGCGCGCATCTCGGGCACTTCGTAGCGCGCGGCGTTGACGCCTTGCACGATCGCGCCGATCGGGTTCATCACGCTGTTGAAGATGAATTTCCCCCAGATCGCGCCGCGCGGGTCGGCGACGACGCGCGTCGGGAGCCCCGATTTCATCAGCAGCTCCCCCAGCCACCTGACCGACTCCACCTTTCCCCGCGCGGGCCCGAGCCAGGAGTCCTCGCCGTGCACGAGGTGATGGACGCGCCCCGGACCGTCGTAGCGCGCCGCCTCGAACGAGACGCCGTGCGCGACGTCGAGATCCGTGAGTCCCATGAGCAGCTCCTCGTTCCCCATTCCGTTCTGGAACGTGACGAGCGCGGGCCGGCCTTCGAGCGTCGGCTGGATCGAACGGAACGCAGCCTCGGTCGCCTGCGATTTCACCAGCATGATCGCGGCATCGAAACGACGCTTGCCCATTTCCGCGGCGCTCGCGAAAGCCGCGAGCTTCGTCACCGATTCGGTGCAGCCAGTCAACGCGAGACCGTGACGCCGGATCGCCTCGACGTGCGCTCCGTTCGTGTCGAGCACGGCGACGTCGGCGACTTTCGCGAGATAGGCCGCGTAAAGGCCGCCTATCGCCCCTGCGCCTACGATGAGAATGTGTTTGCGCTCAGCCGTCACTCAGGGCGAATGATAGCCGCTTGCAGCACGCTCGCGTCCCCGCCTCGGGCGGCCCGCGCGAACGACGCCGCGTAGGCCGCGCGGCGCTCGTCGGGCGAGCGCCCCAGCGAACAATAATGCGGGTGCGGCGTGACCAGAGCGTCGTCCTGTCCGAGCGCGTTGGCGCGGTAGCTCGACCAGGGGTACGCGCCCGGATTCGCGGCGAGTCCCGCGCGCACCGGGTTCTCCTCGATGTAACGCATGCACGCGAGCAAGTGCCTGCGCGCGTGTATCGGCGAGGCGTCGTAGGCTTCCTCCCACACCGAGTCCTCGTAGCCATAGGCCGCCGCGAGGTGGCATGCGTAGCCCGCGGCGATCGCCGGCATCAGGCGCGCAGCGCCCTCCGCACGCGCCGCCGTGAAGAGCAGATGCACATGATTTCCCATCAGGGCGTAGGCGTGGATCGCGCACCCGGCTCGCGCCGCGCATTCGCGCAGCGCGTCGAGATAGGCGGCGCGGTCTTTCGCGCAGGAAAAGCAGGCGCGGCGCTGGCGAGCGCGCTGCACGACGTGCAGCGTGGCGTGGGCTTCTTCGGGGCAGGCGAGGCGCGGCATGGCACACCGAACAACGCCGCGGACCGCGGCGCCGTTGACGCGCCCGTTTTCTCTCATCAATTGAATCAAGACGGGATTCTGCGGCTCGTACCGAAAATCCGAACAAGCACAAGGACGCGAGCGTCGCGGCGAGCGACAGCCAGGCGTAGCGCTCCAGTGCGGGCCAGTAGTCGGCGTGTCGAGTACGATTTGTATTTATTTCCAAAAACTATAGCGCGCAAACGTTCCAGTTAACTGAATTGCCGGGCGCAAAATTGATAGCGGGCACCGTTAGCTTTTCGCCATTTGCCCGAACAACGTGGAGTGACACAGCAAGGCTGGTGATTTGCGCAGGGGATATGGGGATTTTAATGCCGAAATTTAGTGTCTGCTTTTTGAGCGCAAAACTTTTGTCCAAGTTACTCGCTTCAGTATTGTTTCCCTCGTAATCCGAAACCAAAGTGGGGTCGATAATCTTCAGATTATTAAATTCCTTTCCATTTGCGATAGCGTCAATTCGTTTTAGTTCGAACCGATCGCCTAGTTTTGAAATAACAGTGCCCTTCAGAGATATTTCTTCACTCTTAACATTTTCCTTATAGAAAATAACAGGAATAACAGGAAGGGGAAGAATAAAACATGGTCCAAAAAAAAGCGTTCGTACGCTTATTACACCAGCAACATTAAGCTTAATCGTAAATTCATCCGAAGATAAGTGAATTTGATTACCTATTCCAGAATGCGGCCCTGCGCCTGGATCATTCCAGTAGTTCCCCGCTTTGTATCCACCGAGATGATCGACGGATGGAACTAAATAACCGTCTCTCGAAATTAATGAGCAAGCACTGAGTGTAAAAACCAAAACCAGGGTACCCGAGGTGCGGGCTACATGAATAGTATTCAAAGTCTATTCTCCTAAGCCGCACAAGCCGGAACCGAGCATGTCGCGTTGGAATGACGTATTGAATTAGAGCACCGGAATGCGCACGTGCATCAGCGCCGAGCGCCCGCCGCGCACCTCCTTCAGGCAGCGCTGGATCGCGGCGGCCACCGCATCGGGATCGTCCACCCTCTCGCCGTAGCCGCCCGCGGCTTCGCAGATCTTCGCGAACTCGATGTCGGGCGCGAGCAGCGCGTTGAACTCGTTGGTCGCCTGGGCGTCGCCTTCCGGATAGACGCGCAGCGTCGCTTCTTTCACCGCCGACCAGCCCGAGTTGTCGAAGAGCACCGTGAAGATCGGCAGCTTGTATTGTTTGGACACGGCATATACGGAGGAGGGGTTGCCGAAATAGAAGCCGCCGTCGCCGACCATCTGCGCCACGGTCGCGTGAGGTTTCGCGAGCTTGATGCCAAGGGCCGTCCCCGAGGAGCTGCCCAGGCCCCCGCCCGCGAAACCGATCGAGGAGCCGGCCCGGGTGCGCATGATCTGGTTGTTGACGACGGGGCCGTTGCGGATGCCTTCGTTGACGACGATGGCATCGTCGCCGATCGCCTTGGAAATTTCGGCGCAAAGGTAATGCGGGTTGATCGCGCCGCTCTTTCCTTTGTCCCCGGCCTGCTTCGCGAGACCCGCGCGCCGCTCGTTGCCCTCGCCCCGCATCGCTGCGACGCGTTTCGCCGCCGCTTCGCGGAACGCTGGCGTTGCTTTCGCGCGGAGCGCCTCGAGCAGTTGCCTGAGGATCAGGACGCTGTCGCCCTGCAGGCGCGCGTTCGAGGCGAAGCCCCAGATGGGGAAGCATTCCTTCACGACGTCCACGTCGATGTGCGCCCACCAGGTCTGCGGATTCTCCTTCGTGTGCTTCGGGATCCACGGCACGTCGACGTCGACGAGCAGCCCGACGTCGGCCTCGGCGATCGCGGGCATCATGCCGGCGAAGCACGGCGACGCTCGCGAGATGTTGAGATAGAGCGGGCCTGCCTCGAACACCCGGATTCCCGCCGCGCGCGCGAGCTCCTCGATCAGCGCCGGCGCCTCGAGGTTGCGCCCCGCGTAGGAGGTCACCATCACGGGGTGCTTCGCCCAAAGGAGCTTGTCCGCGATCTGCGCGACTGCGGCCGTATCGGCCGCGCCGGCGGACACCGCGCCGTAGCGCTCCCCGGGGAACGGCCGCATCG
>DASPWT010000216.1:0-35358 GCA_035637655.1 Burkholderiales bacterium
CGCCAACGGATTCGGAATCCTCGTCGGAGCGGGGTACGCCCTGCAGATCGCCCGGGGCCACAACATCACCTTCACCGTCGACTACAGCCGCCAGTCCTACAGCGGATCGAGCACCAAGCCAGACAATTCGGAGTTCGGCGCCGCGTACCTGGGGTACATGTACCGGCGCTGATGCCGGGCCCAGAAGAACGGGCCGGAGCTGAAGGACTTCCGCTAGCGGATTTCGTCTCGCCGCACGACGACGATGCGCCGCCGGAACACGAGCGCGCTCGCCGCCCAGGAGATGAGCGCGTAGACGATGGCGCCGAGCACCGCGGACCAGAACCCGGCTACGCTGAATCCCTTCACGAAGGACGCCACGAACCAGAACAAGAGCCCGTTGACCACGAAGATAAACAAGCCCAGCGTGAGAACTGTGACGGGCAGCGTGAGCAGCACGATGAGCGGCCGGATCAGCGTGTTGACGAACCCGAGCAGGAGCGCCGCGACGAGCGCCGTGTAGAAACTGTCCACCTGCACCGAGGGCACGAGGTAGGGGAGGGCGAGCAGCGCGAGGGCGTTGATCAGCCAGACGAGGAGGAGGTTGAGCGCCATGGAACGCAAGCATAACAGGCCTGGATTAGAATCCCCGCCGGGACTTGCCCAAGGAGAGGAGAAGACCATGGCACGCAAAGATCCGGGTCCGAAGGCCGATCGCCGCAGGTTTCTCACGGGTGTCGTCGCGGCGGGGGCCGCGACCGCGATGACGCCGGCGCGCTCAGCCGACGTCGTGGCGCAGGCCAGCCCGCCGCGCGCGCCCTCCGCGCTGCCGCCCTCGGGCAAGGCCGCCGAGGCCGAGACCGGAACGCCGCGCGAGCTGGCGCGCGTCAAAGGCATCCCCGGGTCCGACTTCATGGTCGACGTCATCAAGACGCTAGCCATCAAATACCTGCCGGCGAACTGCGCGTCCAGTTTTCGCGCCATCCACGAGTCGCTGATCAACTACGGCGGCAACAAAATGCCGGAGTTCCTCACCTGCATGCACGAGGAGTCCGCGGTCGGCATGGCGCACGGCTACTTCAAGGTCGCCGGCAAGCCGCTGATGACGCTGTGCCACGGCACCGTCGGCCTGCAGCACGCCACCATGGGCATTTACAACGCGTGGTGCGACCGCGTGCCGCTGATCGTCGTCGGCGGCAACGACCTCGATGCCGCGCACCGGCCGCCGGGCGTGCCGACCTTCCACTCCGCGCAGGACATCAACGCGTTGGTGCGCGACTTCACCAAGTGGGACGACACGCCGGTGTCGCTGCAGCATTTCGCGCAGTCGTTCGTGCGCGCCTACAAGATCGCGATGACGCCGCCTTACGGCCCGGTGGCGATCTCCCTCGACGCCGGCCTGCAGCAGGAGCCGATGAAGGAGCACGGCGGCGAGAAGCCGTACGTCCCGCGCTACGTGCCGACCGCGCCGCCGCAGGGCGACTCGGGCGCGGTGAAGGAGGCGGCGCGGCTCCTCGCCGGAGCGCAGAACCCGGTGATCGTGGTCGATCGCGCGGCGCGCACGCCGAACGGCGTGACGCTGCTGGTGCAGCTCGCCGAGATCCTGCAGGCCCGGGTCATCGACCAGGGCGGCCGGATGAACTTCCCGAGGACGCATTACCTCTCCGCGCCGCCGACGGCGGTCGGCAGCGCCGACGTCATCATCGGCCTGGAGCTCTCGGACTTCTGGGGCACGGTGAATTCCTACACCGACAACGGCGTGAACGAGGGCATCGGCACCAACTCGACGCGGATCAAGCCCGGCACGAAGCTGATCAGCATCAGCTCGGTCGAGCTCAACACCAAGGCGAACTACCAGGACTTCCAGCGTTTCCAGGTCATCGACGCGCCGATGGCGGGCGATGCGCAAGCGACCTTGCCCGCGCTGATCGAGGCGGTGAAATCGGCGATCCCCAACGAGCGCAAGGCGGCGATCGAGAAGCGCGGCGAGGCCGCGAGGAAAGCCTACGCCGAGGGCAGGGAACGCACCCGGGCGGCGGCGGCGCTCGGCTGGAACGCGAGCCCGGTCAGCACGGCGCGCCTGTGCATGGAGGTGTACGGAGCGGTCAAGGACCTCGACTGGTCGCTGGTCGCATCCGAAGGCAACGTCAGCAACTGGCCGAACCGGCTCTGGCCGATGGAGAAGCACCACCACTGGCTCGGCCGCTCCGGCGGCTACGGCGTGGGCTACGGCGCGCCGGGATCGGTCGGCGCGGCGCTCGCCAACCGCGACCTCGGCCGCTTCTCGGTCAGCATCCAGTCGGACGGCGACCTGATGTACGCGCCCGGCGTGCTGTGGACCGCGGCCAAGCACAAGATCCCCTTGCTCTCCGTGATGCACAACAACCGCGGCTATCACCAGGAGGTGATGCACGTGCAGCGCCTGTCGAATTTCCGCAACCGCGTCGCCAACTTGGGCGGCGACATGGGCCCGGTCGGCACCAGCATCGAGAACCCGGACGTCGAATATCACAAGCTCGCCGAAGCCATGGGCTGGTGGGCGAAGGGGCCGATCAAGGATCCGGCGCAGCTCGGGCCCGCGCTTCGCGAAGCCGTCAAGGTGGTGCAGTCGGGCCAGCCGGCCCTGCTCAACGTCTGGACGCAACCGCGTTAAGGGGGATCGGACAATGCGTTTAGTTCGTTTGCTTGCGCTGGCGGCCCTGGGTTTCGCGTTCAATCCGCTTGCCGTGGCCGCCGCGTCCGCCGAAAAGGGCAAGGTCGCCTACGTGAAGCACGGCTGCTGGCAGTGTCACGGCTTCGTGGGGCAGGGCGGCGTGACCGGCCCGAAGCTCGCCCCGAATCCGATGCCGCCCGAGGCGCTCTCGGCATTCGTGCGCAACACCAACGGCGCCATGCCTCCCTATCAGAAGGCGATCCTGCCGGACGCGGACCTCGCCGACATCCACGCCTATCTGGAGTCGATACCGAAGTCGCCGGACTACAAGAGCATTCCGCTGCTCAATCCGTAGGCGGGAAAGGCCGGCCGGCGCTATAGTTCGCGTCGCGCCCTCGCGCATGCGAGCGAAGAAAAGATGGAGGTCCACCCATGAACCGTCTGCGCGCAGGAATGACGGCGAGCGGCGTCATCTTGCTCGCGCTTTGCGGCCCGTTTTCCGCCTCGCCCGCGCACGCCGAGGAGGATCCGCGTCGCGCCATCCTGCCGCCCGGCAAGGCGATGGTATTCGTTTTCCGGAGCGACCGGGAGCCCAGAGCCGCGCTGGTGCCGGTGGTCGTGAACGCGGAGCGCGCCGGCGACCTGGCGGACGGCACTTTCCTCGCTGTGACCGTCGACCCCGGGCACACTTTCCTGCGCGCCGGCGATCGCGTGCTGACCTCGCTCAGGTTCGAGGCCGCGGCCAACCAGAGCTATTTCGTGCAGCTCGAAGCCGTCCACGGCATGACCGTCGTGCAGGCCGAGATGCGCCTGGTAAGCGAGGCCGAGGGCCGCAGCTCGCTCGAGCAGAGCCGCTGGGCCGGCGCCGTGCCGGCGGCGACGGCCGCTGCGCCGGGCGCCTCGCAGCCGCGCGCCTCGCAACCGGGCGTCGTTTTCGTGCCGGCCTCCGCCGAATCGGGCCGCGGCTCGGAAATCGCGCTCATCGCAAAAGGAGGCAGGTTCAAGCTGGCTCAGCCCAAACAGCTGCTCGGGATCTCTCCAAGCACCTTCGAGGCCGCTTCCAAGCCGGTGTACGGCCTCGAGATCGAGTGGCGCGGCAGCTCGGGTTTTGCCGCGGGCGCCGAGCTCTTCTACTTCAAGAACAATCTGGTCATCGACGGAACACCTCTGAGCGGCCAGCAGGAAGTGGCCGCATTCATGTTGAACGCAAAGTATTACCTGCACGTGGCAGACTGGTTCTATCCTTACGTGGGCGCCGGCGGCGGTTTCGCCTCCGCCCGGTACAGCGGCGACGTCACGGGAAAGGCATCGGGCCCGGCCTACCAGGGCGTGGCGGGCGTGGAGCTGCGTTTCGAGCACGTCGGCCTCAATATGCAGTACAAGTACGTTTCCTCGACGATCGAAGACGCGAGCGGCGTGAAGGTGAAAGCGGGCGGCAAAGGCGTTCTTGCCGGACTCAGCATCATTTTCTGAGAGGCCGTTTCAAAACGATTGAAACGGCCCTGATTTAGGGGAGTATGAGGGGATCTGTCCCCTGCGTATCGCGCCCGACTTCAATCGAAGCCGACGATCTCCACCCAGTTCGAGCCTTTCCCCGTCGGATACTTCTGCAGCAGCTTGAGCGCGCCGCTCGCCGGGTCGATCGCATAAACGGAGATGGTTTCCGATTTTTCCCCGGACGCGACGAGGAATCTTCCCTTGGGATCGATCGCGAATCCGCGCGGCTGCTTCTCCGTCGGCGCGCTCGAGAGATACGAGAGTTTCCCGCTCGCCGAATCGACGCTGAACGCGGCGAGGGTGCTCGAGGTGCGCTCGGAGGCGTACAGGAATTTTCCGTTCGGGGTCAGGTGCAGGTCCGCGGCCCAGATGTCGTTGTCGGTGTTGCGCGGCGGCGGGCCGCCGGGGGCGCCGATCCCCCCGCGCGGCGCGCCGGGCTGGAGCCTGGAATCCGGCGTCAGCGCGGAGGCCGAGCTCACTTCGGTCAGAAGGCCGGTCCTGCCGTCCAAGGAAAGCGTCGTCACCGTGGCGACGAGCTCCGAGAGGAGGTACACGAACCGGTTGTCGGAGGAGAAGATGAAGTGGCGCGGGCCCGTCCCTTGTTTCATCTGGACGACCGCGGGCGTGTTCGAGGCGAGCCGCCCGGACTTCTCGTCGAAGACGAACTGGAAGATCTGGTCGGTGCCGAGGTTCGGGACGTAGACGAAGCGGTTCGACGTGTCCACGAGGATCGAGTGGGCGTTGCGGCCCACCGGGATCACCTGCAAGGGCTCCGCCAAAACGCGCCCGTCGCCGCCGACCGCGTTGACGCTCACCAGGTGCCCGCCGTAGGAGGCGCCGAAGAGGAAGCGCCCGTTCCGGTCGAGCGAGATGTACGGGAAACTCTCCGCGAGGGGCGCGCTGGACAGGAGCTTCAACGCCCCCGAGCCCGGGTCGATGGAATAGACGTGCACGGTAAAGGGCTTCGAGCGCGAGGCCGCGTAGAGAAGGCGCCGGTTCGGGCTCACCGCCATCGGCATCACCACTTTCGCCGCCTGAACGCGCGCGAGCGGCGCGAGCGCCCCGTCCGCCCGCATGCTCCAGGCGCCGATGTCGCCGTCCTCGGCGTGAGAGACGTAGACGAAGCTTGCGGCAAGAACCGACGTGCTTGCCAGTGCCGACATGGCGATGATCCCCTTGGTGAGTTTCGAGAAAGGCTTCATGGTTGACCCCTTCAGGCGTTCATGTGGATGAAGCGTGTCGCGGCCTGATCCGTTCGCGCGTCATCTGCGCGAGCGTCGTAATCCCGAGCAGCGCCATGTCCCGCTCGATCTCCTCGGAGAGGAGCCCGATACCGTGGCGCACGCCGGCTTCCCCGCCGATCGCGGCCGCGTAGAGGAACGGCCGGCCGACGAAGACGAACTGCGCGCCGAGCGCGAGCGCTTTCAGGACGTCGGTGCCGCGGCGGATGCCGCCGTCCATCATCACCGTCATGCCGCCCGCCTGCGCAACCACCGCGGGGAGCGCGCGCAAAGGCGCTAGAGCGCCGTCCAGCTGCCGCCCGCCGTGGTTCGACACGATGACGCCGTCGACGCCGCTCTCGCGGGCGATGCGCGCGTCCTCCGGGTCGAGCACGCCTTTCAGCACGAGGCGCCCCTTCCACAGCCTGCGCATCAGCTCGAGATGCGTCCACGCGAGCCGGTCGCGCTCCCCGTCCCCGCGGGAGGCGCGGGTGATGAGCGGGATGCGCGCGCCCATGTTCTCGAAGTGCGGCATGCCGTCCACGAGGAGCGTTCGCAGGAACATCCCGAAGAGCCAGCGCGGGCGGAGCGAGCACTCCCACGCGAGGCGCAGCGTCGGCCGCAGCGGCCGGCTGAAGCCGCTCCTCACGTTGTTCTCGCGGTTCGCGCTCACCGGGACGTCGGCGGTGAGGACGAGCGTGTCGAAACCCGAGCGCGCGACGCGCTCGACCAGGCGCGTGATGGGCCCGGTTTCGCCGGGAAGATAGGCCTGGAACCAGGCGGTGCTTCCCGCCGCGCGCACCTCCTCCAGGCGCGCGAGCGACGCGCCGCTCATGATCATCGGGATGTTGGCCCCCGCCGCCGCGCGCGCGAGCACGATGTCGCCCCGATACGCCGCCATGGAAGTCCCGCCCATGGGGGCGAACCCGAACGGCGCGCCGTAGCTGCGGCCGAAGAGCGTCGTCTTCGCCGTGCGCGCGGAGACGTCCACCAACACGCGAGGGCTGAGCTCGATCTCGTCGAACGCGGCGCGGTTCGCGCGCAGCGACGCGTTGGTCTCCGCCCCGCCCGAGACGTAGCCGAACATCGGCCGCGGCAGGTAGCGGCGCGCCGGCTCCTCGAAATCGTCGAGCGCGAGGATGCGCGCGAGGGCGCGCGGCAGCGCGCGGTCGGTGTGCCACTCGGCGTCGGAGGGGACCGTTGCGGAAACGGGTTGGCTTGTTTCGCTTGTGTCGGGCATGGGCTCGCGGGGCGAGGGAAACCTGGCGATTGTAGAGGGGTTCGCCCCCGATTGCTTCGCCGGTTAGAATCCCGTCCAGTTCTCGACCGGAACAATCCATTGCGCGTCGTCGTGATCGGCGGTTACGGCAATTTCGGCGCTCGCGTCTGCCGCGCTCTCGCCGGGTCGGCTGCGATGGAGGTCGTCGCCGCGAGCCGCAATCCGGACTCAGGGCGGGGCGGCCTCCTGGATCTGAACGTGCAGCACGCTCGGCTGGATCACTCAGCGCGCGACTTCCCGCGTGCGCTCGCGCGCCTCGCCCCCGGACTCGTGATCCATTGCGCCGGGCCGTTCCAGTCGCAGGACTACCGGGTCGCGCTCGGGGCGCTGGCAGCCGGCGCGCACTACCTCGATCTCGCCGACGGCCGGCAGTTCGTCGCGCGCTTTTCGCACCACGTGCATTCGGCCGCGCGCGCCGCGCAGCGCGTCGCCATCTCGGGCGCGAGCAGCGTGCCTGCCCTTTCTTCCGCGGTGATCGACAGCCTGATCGGGCGCCTCGCGCAGATCGAGGAAATCCAGATCGCGATCGCGCCGGGACAGCGCGCGCCGCGGGGAGAAGCGACGGTCGCGGCCGTGCTCGGCTACGCCGGGCGGCGGTTCAAGTGGCGGAGCGGCGGCGCATGGCGCGACGCGTGGGGCTGGCAGGAGCTGAAGCGCCTGCGCTTCTACGGCCTGGGCGGGCGCTGGGCCGCCGCCTGCGACGTTCCGGACCTCGAGCTTTTTCCGAAGCGCTATCCCGGCGTACGGACGATGGAGTTCCGCGCCTCGCTCGAAGTCGGCGCGCAGCAGTTCGCGCTATGGCTCGCCGCCCTGTTGCGTCGGCGGGGCATGGCCCTGCCGATCGAGCGCTGGGCGAAGCCCCTGGCCCGGATCGCCTCGTGGATGGACGTCTTCGGCGGGGATCTCGGCGGCATGCTGGTGAACGTTACGGGCAGGCGGCCCGACGGAAGCCGCGCGCGCATCGAATGGCACCTGACGGCCGACGCGCAGCACGGCCCCGAGATTCCCTGCATGGCCGCCATCCTGCTCGCGCGCAAGCTCGCGCAAGGCGGCGTCGCGCAGCCGGGTGCGTACTCCTGCATGGGATTCCTCACGCTGCCGGAATTCGAGATGGAGTTCGCGCGCTGGCGCATCACCACGGTGGTGAGGGAGAGCGCTGCGTGAGCGCGTTCGCGTTCTGGAAGACGGCGCACCTACGAAGGCGAATCTTCCGAACATGACGCTCACGCGACGCGATCTGGATGACATCTCCGCCCGGACCCTGGACCACTACAACCAGCGTGCCGGGGACTTCTGGAAGGGCACGCGCGATCACGACGTCAGCCAGAACATCGCGGCGCTGCTCAAATACATCGAGGGCGAGCCGCCGTTCGCGATTCTCGACCTGGGCTGCGGGCCGGGCCGGGACTTGAAGGCGTTCGCCGGGCTCGGCCACGTCGCGGTCGGCCTGGAGGGATCGGAGCGCTTCGCGGCCATGGCGCGCGAGCACAGCCGCTGCGAGGTGTGGCAGCAGGATTTATTCGGGCTGGCTCTGCCCGATGCGCGTTTCGAAGGCGTGTTCGCCAACGCGGTGCTGTTTCACGTGCCGAGCCAGGAGCTGCCGCGGGTTCTGCGCGAGCTGCATGCGACGCTCAAGCCGCGCGGCGTGCTGTTCAGCTCGAACCCGCACGGCGGCAACGAGGAGGGGTGGAACCGCGGGCGCTACGGCGCGTACCACGACCTGGAAGCTTGGCGGCGTTTCATGACCGCCGCGGGATTCGCCGAGCTGACGCACTACTACCGGCCCGAAGGCCTGCCGCGCGAGCAACAGCCCTGGCTCGCGAGCGCGTGGCGCGCTCTGCGTTGAGCTACACCCCGCGCTGTCCGATCAGGCCGAGAAATTCTTCCCGGGACCAGGCCTTCGATTTTTGCGGCGTTCAGGGTCATTGCGGGATTATAGGCGCGCTTCAGCGCGATAGAATGCCGGCATGTGCGGGCGTTACGTTTCTCCCGAGGAAGCCGCGGTCGAGCGCGCCTGGCACATCGGCCGCCGCAACTGGAAGACGCCGTTCGGCAAGCCGCGCTACAACGTCGCGCCGACGATGCGCGTCATCATGCTCAGGCGCGACGCCGCTTCCCCGGAGATCGAGCTTGCGCACGCGCGCTGGGGATTCGTGCCGTACTGGTGGAAGGAAGCGAAGCCCCCGCTCGGCAGGTTCAACGCGAAGGTCGAGACCGCCGGCGCGAACGGCATGTGGCGCGAGGCGCTGTCGCGCGCGCGCTGCCTGCTGCCCGCGCTCGGCTGGTACGAATGGCGCGAGGAGGAACGCATCGACAAGGCGACGGGCGAGGTCGTGAAGGTCAATCAGCCCTACTACATCACCCGCAAGGACCGCCGGCCGCTGTGCTTCGCGGGGCTCATGTCCAGATGGAAAGCCCCCGGCGATCCCGAGCCGACTCTGACCTGCGCCGTCCTGACGCGTCCGGGCGCGGGGCGCGCGGGCGAGATCCACGAGCGCATGCCGGTCGTGCTTCCCGATGAAGTCCACGCGCGATGGCTCGATCCGGCGCAGACCGATCCGGCCCGGGCGGCCGCGCTGATCGACGAGCATG
The DNA here is from genome assembly GCA_035637655.1 of Burkholderiales bacterium. GTDB lineage: Bacteria > Pseudomonadota > Gammaproteobacteria > Burkholderiales > SG8-39 > VBDM01. Next base: position 9,221 of record DASPWT010000216.1, read on the forward strand.
CGCAAGTCGATTTCGAGCTCGTCCGCGTGGGGCGCGGCATCAACCGCACCGAGGAAGACAGCGAGAAGCTGATCGAGCCGCTGGAAGCAGGCTAGGCGGGAGTTCAGCCGCGGTCGCGCAACCGCTTGGCGCGCCGGATCAGGCGAACATTTTCCGGTAGTGGCGGTACCAGTCGCTCTGGAAGACTTCCGCGGGATCGTGCTTGAGCTTGAGCTTCAGGAACTCGGCGAACTGCGGGTAGCAGGTCTCGACCTGCTTGCGCGTCGCATACTTGTGGTAGGTCGGGTAGTAGCTGCCGCCGTATTTGATGCCCAGGTCGATCAGGCGCCGGAACGCGTCGGAGGCGCGGCGGATGCCCCTGGGCGTGTGCTCCACGTGCAGGTTGAAGATCACGCAGGCGTAGGGCTTCTTCGCCCAGGCAAGGAAGCTTTCGCGGTCCGCCTCGATCCAGCGGACGCTGCCGTAGATGATTTCCGTCTCGCTGCGGCGCGCGTCCGCGGCCACGTCGACCATGAAGCGCTCGAGCGCGTCGCGCTCGCAATAGATCTCGGTGATCGCCTCGGTCGCATTCGTCTTGAGCTTGCGGTCGATCTCGCGGTGATAGTAATCGGGGTAGATGCTCATCTGGTGCTCATCCGACCAGTACACCTGCCCGTTCGTCGCGAGGTAATGGCCGACGTAGCGCCTGAAGGCGGCGGCCTTGTCGACGTGCGCGAGATAGAGGAGCTGGGTCCAGTCCCGCTCCGCAAGCTCCTTCTGCGCCGGCGGAATCGGCGTCGAGTCGGCTACCGGCCGGTAGCAGGAGAAGACGCCGCGGCGAAGGAAGCCGTCCGAGCTCTCGTCGATCGAGTACTGGAAGTCGCCGTAGAGAAAGCCGTCGCGGATGCGGCCGGCGAAGGCGGCGGGCAGCTCTGAGATGTCGCGCACCTGGACCACGCGCTCGAGCTTGCGCCTGGGGACCAGGCGCAGCGTCACCGAATAGATGAAGCCGAACAGGCCGTAGCCGCCGATGGCGAGGCGGAAGAGCTCGGGGTTCTCGGTGCGGCTGCAGGTGAGAAGATCGCCCGCCGCATCGAGCAGCCTGAACGATTCCACGTCGCCCACGAAGGGCGGAAGCGTGAGGCCGCGCCCGTGCACGTTCGCCGAGAGGCAGCCGCCCATGGTGAGGCGGTCGGCGCCGGTCTGCTTTTGCGCGAAGCCCCACTGCTTCGCGCGCCCGCGCTGCGCCTCGGTGAGCTCCGCGAGGAGCTTCGGCCACTGCATGCCGGACTCGACTTCGATCAGCCCGCGCTCCATGTCGAAGCCGAGCACGCGGTCGAGCTTGCGGATGTCGATCAGGACGCCGTCGGTGGCGAAGGCCTGGGCGCCCATCGCGTGGCGGCCGCCCGCGATGCACAGGGCGCGGCTCTCGCGCTTGGCGGCGGCGATCGCCGCGCGCGCGGCATCGAGCGAGTCCGGTTCCACGACGCGATCGACGCGCGTCGGATTGAGCTGAGAGTGCAGATCGTTGACGAGGACGCCGGGCGCTTGCGCCCATGCGCCGGCGCAAGGCCAGGCGGCCGTCAAGCCGGCGATCTTCAGGAACTCGCGGCGGTCGATCATGTCGCCTCCCTCGTTGTCATATCGGTCAAAACGGCAGCGACCCGGGAAAGGGGACGAGCTCGCTCTCTTCGAGCAGCCCGTGCGCGCCCACCCCGAGCAGGCGCACCGGCCGGCGCACGGCGTCGGTGCGGGCCAGGAGCGCCAAGGCGCGCGCGGCGATTTCGCCGGGGTTGCACGTGGGCGCGGCTGCAGTGTGGCTGCGGGTGACGGTGGTGAAATCCGCGTAGCGCACCTTGATGGTCACGGTGCGCGCGCGCAATTTCCTCTTCGCCAGCCCTTCTGCGGTGCGGCGCGCGATGCGCTCGATCTCGCCGCGGATTTGCTCCAGGTCCGTGAGGTCCTTCTCGTAGGTGTTCTCGTCGGAGAGCGATTTACGCCGCTGGTCGGGCTCGACCGGCCGCGGGTCTTCGCCGCGCGAGAGCGATTTCAGCCAGCCGGCGAGGCTTCCCACCGCGCCGCGCAGCGGCTCGTCCTCCGCCGCGCGCACGTCGAGCAGCCGTTCGATGCCGATTGCGCGCAGCTTTTTCGCGGTCACGGGGCCCACGCCCGAGAGCACCTCGACCGGCAGCTCGCGCAGGAACTCCTCGACTCTCTCGGGCGCGATCACGGTGAGCCCGTCGGGCTTCTTCCAGCCCGAGGCGATCTTGGCGAGGAACTTGTTGGGCGCGACGCCCGCGGAGGCGCTGAGATTCAGTTGCTCGCGAATGAGCGCTTTCAGCCTCTTCGCGACATTGCTCGCGAGAGGCTCGCCCCAGAGATTGTCGGTGACATCGAGGTAGGCCTCGTCGAGCGACAGCGGTTCGACGAGGGGGGTGCAGGAGCGCAGGATCGCCATCACCTGCTGCGAGACCGCGCGGTAGCGCGCAAAGTCGGGCCGCACGACAATGAGTTCCGGGCACAGGCGCAGCGCGCGGGCCATCGGCATCGCCGAGCGCACGCCGAAAGCGCGCGCCTCGTAGCTCGCAGCGGCCACCACGCCGCGCGAGGCGGCCGGGCCGCCGACTGCGACCGGCTTGCCGCGAAGCTCGGGATCGTCGCGCTGCTCGACCGACGCATAGAACGCGTCCATGTCCACGTGGATGATGCGGCGCGGCGATTCAGGCATGGGGAAAGTGTAGCGCGCTGCGCCGGGGGCAGGGGCCTTGGCAGCGGACAAGGCAGGGCAATCCAAGTAGCATTGCGAAAGAGGTCCGGTCCAAGGGGAATAATCGCGGTCCGCGGCCTGTTTTAGCAGAGCATCGCACAATCAACAAGGAGGAGACATGAAACGCATATTTCTTGCAGCTCTCGCCTGCGGGCTGGCGGCGGCCTCAGCGGTCTGGTCGCAGGCGCCGGCGCGCCCGCAGATCGGGACCACGAAGGTCGACGGCACGGAGGGCGTATACATCTTCCGCAACGGCAACCACCAGGCGATGTTCGTCGTCACCCGGGACGGCGTGATCGCCACCGACCCGGTCGCCTACGGGCGTCCGCAGGGAGGCGCCGCGTACGTGGCCGAGATCAGGAAGGTCACCGACAAGCCGATCAAGTACCTGATCTACAGCCATCACCATTACGACCACGTCGCCGGCGGCCAGGCGTTCAAGGACGCCGGGGCGAAAATCGTCTCCCACAAGAAAGCGAAGGAACGCCTCGCCGTCCTCGGAGATCCGGCCACGCCGCTGCCCGACGAGACGTTCGACGAGAAGAGGACGATCACGCTCGGCGGCACCGCGCTCGAGCTGACCTACGTCGGTCTCAACCACTCGGACAGCTCGATCGTCATGCGGCTGCCGAAGGAGAAGATCCTTTTCGTGGTGGATTTCCTCCCGGTTGGCTCCATACCGGGCCGCGGCATGATCGATTTCTATCCCCTGGAGGCGGAGCAGTCGATCAAGCAGGTGCTGGCGATGGATTGGGAACGCCTGATCCCGGGTCACCCGGGGCAGCCGGGCGACCGTCTGGGCACGAAGAAGGACGCCCAGGAGCAGCTCACTTTTCTGCAGGACGCCTCGGCGGCGGTGAAGGTCGCTGCACGCGAAGGGAAATGCTGGGAGCCGGCGGAGAAAGAGGTCAAGCTGCCGAAATACGAGAAGTGGCCCGGCTACGAGAACAACCTGCAGTTCGTGACGCGGCGCTACTGCGGCTTGTGGGGGCGCGGCACCTGAGTCGGATCGTTTTTCTATCCAGGAACAACGGCCGGGGCGCGCTCTGGCCGTTTTCGTTTCCGCCGCCGACTCCAACGCGCTTCGCCTGCGTCCTTGCTATACTGGCAGGATCGAATTCCACTTGGGTCAGTCCTCGGCATCCCCTCCGGGTACGTCGATTCTGGTTTCCCCCACCGACAATTTGATGCCCTGCGCACTCCGGCACGGGGCGACTTCATTCATAGAGAGCATCCATGCCTATCGGCACAGTGAAATGGTTCAACCCGAGCAAGGGTTTCGGCTTCATTCAGCCTGACGACAAGTCCAAGGACGTGTTCGTGCATATCTCGGCGGTGGAACGCGCCGGACTCGGCACTCTCAACGAGAATCAAAAGATCTCCTACCAGCTCGAACAAGGGCAGAACGGCAAGACCTCTGCGGTCGATTTGAAAACCGTTTGACCTCTCCCCGGCCTTCATCGAGCGATCCGTAGATGTGTTACCGTGATCGCTGCGAGGAAGGAGATTCATGCCCATGCACCGCGAGGAGCGCGGGAGATATTTGATCGAGGCGAGCGCGTTTCACCTCGGGGACGGGAACAAGTGGCAGCCCCGGCTCACGATCACGCGGATGGCGTGTGCGAACGCCTTGTCGAAGAGCCAGTCGTTTCCCGGGCTGACCCCGCTGTTCGAAACCGCGAAAGGCGCTGTTCGCTACGCGGCCGATCTCGGTCGGAGCATGGCCGACGAAGGATCGCCGCGGTTGAAGGTGTAGCGGCGCGCGGCGAACGACGCCGGTGGATCAATCCACCACGGCGACGACCTGGATCTCCACAAGCTGCTCCGGCTCGCCCAGCTCGAGCACCGCGAGGTTGGTCGTGGTCGGCTTGTGGTTGTGGGGCGCGAAGTAGGAATTCACCACGGCGCTCGCCTTGCCGATGTCGCCCATGCGCGGGCGAGCGCGAAAGATGAATACGTGCACCACGTCCTTGGGCGAGGCGCCCGCGGCCTTCAGCGTTTCCATGATGCCGTCCATCGTCTGGCGCACCTGAGCCTCCAGGTCGTTCGTCAGGTATTTGAGGATCTGCTCGCGCTTGTGCGGATGGTCGTGATACACGGGCAGCGCGGTGCCGCCGGCGAGCCAGAGGATCTTGCCGCTCTTCACCTTGATCGCGGGCGAAAACGGCATGAACACGCTCTTGTCGTAGTTCGGGTGGTGGATGATTTCCAGATGGTTGCCGCTTTGCGCTCGCGCGGGCGCCGCCGCGAAGGAGAAGGCGAGGGTGGCGAGCGCGGCGAAGGAGCGAAAGGGTTTCCTGGCGTTCATGGCGAATCCTCCTTGGAAAAAAACGCCCCGGGAAATCCCGGGGCGTTCGGTTTACCGAGAACGCACCGCCCTCAGGCGATGCGTCAGTTCGCGAGCGGATCAGGACGAATCTGGATCTTGTAGACCTTGGGCCGGTTCTGCGTGCCGCCCTCGTTGTGGAACACCGTGCGCGTGCCCGACATCGTCCACAGGCCTTTGCCTTTCCAGCCTGCGCCCGCATCGTCGATGCGGCCGTCCACGAGCTTGGTGTTGAAGCCGAGCGGATACGGCACGCGCAGGTCGACCATCTTGCCGTCCACCACCGCGAGCAGCGACTCGGCGCCGTTGGCCGAGGCGATCGGCACGTTGGCCCCCAGCCCCAGGGTGTTGTGGCGGTCCACCCAGATGTAATAGGCGTGGTTGGCGCTGCCCGAGGAGTCCAGGCCCTTGAATTGCGGCCCGGGCATCTTGAAGAGCGTCCAGCCTTCCGGACAGAGCTTGCCGCTCGCCGCCTCGGGTCCGTTCTGCGGCCCCCTGCACTTCCTGCGGTCGAAGCTCGCGATGTGCCCGCTCGCGAGCGGCGTCCAGACGACGCCGTTGAGGTCCATGTCGATGCCGCGCGGGCTCCAGGCGCCTTCGGGCGGCACGAAGACCTCCGAGAGCGCGGTCTCGGCGGGGTTGGACCCCGGGATGATGTGGATGACGTAGCCGGGCTGGTCCATGCGGCCGAAGCCGATGCCCATCGACTGACCCCACACCGTATTGTCCACCGGGCTCGGCATGATGCCGTAGAACGCGGCGGTCAACCGGGTGTCGCCCTCGTCCCGCCTGCCGTTGCCGTTGGTGTCGACGATGATCGGCGTCCAGCCCTGGGATTTCGCCGAGTCGCCAGTCTCGAGGAACAGCTTGGTGTTCACCCAGCCGACCACGCCGCTCGCCGGGCCGCCCGCGGAGAGCCACAGCGTCTTGTTGGCGTCGTGGCCGAAGTACAGGTGGTGCGTGGAAAAGCAGGTGTCGACGTGCTGCCACTTGCCTGTCTTCGGGTCGTACACGGAGAGCTGGCGCGACGAGGTATCCTGCGGCGCGACTTTCGCGGAAGGGTGGTCCGAGCCCTTCTTGCAGAAGTCGGGATTGGCCGCAGGGCGGATGCGCGCGCTGAACCAGACGCGGCCCTCGGAGTCCATCATCGCGTTGTGAATGCTCGAGTGCCCGTCCCAGATCGGCTCTTTGCCCCAGTAAGCCGAGGGTTGCATCGGTAGGCTGGTCGACGACGGCGTCTTGGGATTGGGAACGGGGTGCCTGATCTGCGAGGGGGTGTGCGTCACCGGGTCGAGGACGGGGATCAGGTCCGTGCTTTCCTCGGGCGCGCCGTAGATCGGGCCGTTTGCATTGAGCCGCGGATTGTCCCGGTCGGTCGAGATGCCGTCGTGGAGATAGTATTTCGGCGTCGAGAAATCCCACATCGTGACCACCATGTTGCGCTCGACGCCCTGCGGCCGCCCGGGCTTGGCATGGGGCAGCTCGCCGCCGGCGATGCGGTCCGTCCAGTCGGCGTACTCCTTCAACGCGCGTTCGGCGCCCATGTAACCGAGTCCGAGCGCCATTTGCGTCAGGGCCTGTCCGGATTGCGTGCGGCGCGCCCAGCCCGCGACACCGGGGCCGAATTCCTTCGGCACCGTGCGCATGCCCTTGCTGCCGAGCGAGTGGCACGACTGGCATGCGTTCTTGACGGTGTCGACCCACTGCTCCTGGGTCTTGATGTTCGAAGAGATCCCGTTGCCCTTCTCGCCGGTGCCGGGAAATTCGCTCTTGGCCGGGATGTTGATCATCGAATACCAATACATGCCGGGATAGTATTCCGCTGCCGCGGCCGCGCTGGGCGCGGGCACCGCCGTCAGATTGAGGGTCTTTCCCGGCGTGCCGCTCACCTTGCGCGAATCGACCAGGCCGTAGCCGCGCACCCACACGCTGTAGTTGGCTTTCGGTAGGTCCGGGATGAGATAGCGGCCCTGGTCGTCGGTGACGACGAGCTTGGCGAATTTCGTGGGAAGGTCGGTCGTCTCGGCGATCACCCAGACGCCGGCCTCGGGGCCGTTCGGACTGGTGACCACGCCGCCGATGTCGCTCCCGCCGGCGCTCCCGGTGCCCTGGGTGCTCAGGCAGGCGGCCAGAAGCGCGGCGGCGGCGAACCCCGCGACGCCCAAGTACGGAGCTTTTTTCGTCTTCATGAAATCCCCCTTGGATGCGGGCATCAGAATGCACCTTTCCGTCTGCTTCGGCAAGCCGGGGAGGCGTCGCGGCCGATCGGGAGACCCCCGGTACAATGCGCGCATGCTCAGCCTCGTGATTTCGACGGTCGCATTTTTCGTGGCGGCCTATCTCATCAAGCGCTACCTGGATGAGATCGGCGTTCCGAAAACCGCAGGGCGCGGCCTGGTCGTATTCGTGCTCGCCCTGGCCGTTGCCTACGGCGTCGCCTTCAGCGTCGATTGGGCCGCGGGTTCGGCGGGTTAGGTGCGGATTGACCACCGGCGCCCGACGTCCAGATATAAGACACCATGAAAATCACCTCCATCGACAGCTTCATCCTCACCGTTCCCACGCCCAAACCGATGGCGCTGAACTACGCGCAGCAAAAGCTCGTCGTCGCGGAAATTTCGACCGACGAGGGGATCGCGGGCCTGGGCTACAGCCTCGTCTTCGGCGGCGGCGGCGCGGAGGCCGTGCTCGTCTATCTCGAAACGCGCTTGAGGCCGGTCGTCCTCGGCGAGGATCCGCTCTTCGTCGAGCGTCTGTGGGAGCGCATGTTCCGCTCCGACATGGGCATCAAGAAGCAGGGCGTCGCGGCCTACGCGCTCTCCGCGCTCGACATCGGCCTGTGGGACATCGCCGGCAAAGCCGCGGGGTTGCCGCTCTACAGGCTCTGGGGCGCGGTGACGGACAGGGTGCCCGCGTACGGCAGCGGCGGCGGAGGGCTATTTCCGAATTCCCGACCGGCCCGGGCACGGCATGGCGCTCGCCCGCGGGGCGAAGGAAAAGTATCGGAGCGCTTGAGGTCCTCCGGGTGTCCCGAATATCAACTAATTACGAATTACCGACAGGGCAACGCACCGGCTCCACCTTGGCCGAGCACGCATAGGCCCCGGCGGGGGGTGGGGGACCCACTCGTTTCCCGGCGGAGGCACCCCGTGGCTGTCCGGGAGGCACCCAAACCTGACACGGAGCTTTCGGCCGGCCCGGTCTGCATGACTTGGGCATGCATGTTGCTCGAATAGGGTGGACTCAGCTCCAAAGACCCAGTTTTCGGAGAACAAACATGAGAATGCTCGCCTCCCTCCTCGCATCCTTCGTCGTCGCGCTGCTCGCCGCGGGGCCCGTACAGGCCGAACTCATCCTGGCGGTCAACGAAGGCGTCACGTACTACGTCACGCCCTCGGAGATCCGCGAGAAGTACAAGGACCTGGCCGACCTGCTTGGAAAGCAGCTCAAGACCACCGTCAAAGTCGTTCCCGTCGACCAGTACCCGGTCCTCAGGAAGGGGCTGGACGAGCAGCAGTACGACCTCGCGTTCGTGCACCCGGCTCATCATTCCCTCGTATCGTTGCGCGACGGCAAATATCGGCTGGTGGTGCTGACCAAGGGGTACACCGAATACAAGGCCCGTTTCTTCGTGAAGAAGGATGCGCAGATGAAGCAGCCGGCGGACATGAAGGGCATGCGTTTCGGAATGCCCGATCCGGACTCGATCACCGCGGTGATCACCCGCGCCACGATGCGCGACCTCGGCATCGACTCGACCAAGGCGGACATTCGCACCACCCGGTATCAGGACGCGGTGCCCTTCTTCGTGGAGAACGGATTCAGCGACGTGGGCGTGTCGGCTTCCGGCGCGGTGATCAAGCAGTGGCAGGAAAAGGGCGGCGCGGTGCTGTTCGAGTCGAAGCCCGTGCCGATCAAGCACATGATCGCCTCGTCGAAGATGAGTGACGCGAACCTGGAGAAAGTGCGCGCGATGATGCTCGGCCTGGACAAGTCGGAGGCCGGCCAGAAGATCCTCGCGAAGATCGGCTACAAGGGCTACGAGAGCGGCGACCCGCAGCAGCTCGCCGTGCTCACCAAGTGGCTCGGCTACTGAGTTCCCGGAAACAGAACGCAAAAACGGCGGCCTTGGCCGCCGTTTTCATTTCACGGAGCTCCGCTCTAACGCAAGGCCGTGTACCGTGCCCGCGCGCTCACGGCGGCGAGCAGCGAGGCGGCGAAGCGGCGGCTGTGCTTCACCAGGTTGAGAAACGCGTTGCGGTTGATCGCGAGCAGCTTGCAGTTGCTTTCCGCGACGGCGCTCGCGAGCCGCCGTGTGCGGTCGACCAGCGCCATTTCGCCGAACAGCCCCCCCGGGCCCACGTTCTCCACCAGCTTGCCGCCGACGCGGATCGCCACCTTGCCCTTGAGGACCACGTACATCAGCACTCCGATCTGGCCTTCCCTCACGATGGTGGCCCCGGTTTCGTAACTGAGCTGCGCGTCGGAACTGAGCACGCGCGCGAGGTCTTCGATCAGATCCTTGCGCAGCGGCACCGATTGCCTCCGCCGGGTTCCGGTCACGGGCGACTCGGAGCCGCCGAGCCGGCCGATGGATTCGCGCAGGCGGCCGATCATGACGCTCATCAGCATGAGAGCGAACTCCGGGTATCTCCCCAGCGCGGTCTGGAGCTGCCGGTTGTCGAGCGCGATGACGCGGCAAGCCGACCTCGCCACCGCCGTCCCGGTGCGCGGCCCCTGGTCGATCGAGGCCATCTCGCCGAAAATCTGGCCCGGCCGGACCGTGGCCACGGGTCTGTCCCTGGAAAATATGCCGACTTCGCCGTCGAGGAGTAGGTACATCCGGTTCGGCATGAGCAGAAACGGGATGCCCCTCTGGTTCTCGGAGAAGATCTTCTTGCCCTTGGCGAAGGTCTTGGGTCTGCCGGCGAAGCGGAAAAACTCCATCGCGACCGAAGTGTTGTAGGAGCTCGCGGGACTGCGCTCGCCGATCATCGGTTGTTCCTCGGGGCAGGGGGTCGCATGTCGGCGCGCGTCAGGGGCTTCGGAGAACCGACGGGCCGGAAGCCACAATTATGCTCCGGACATATCCATCCGGCGCGTTCGTTTTTCACACCGTAGGAAATTCATGACCGCCGCGACGACACCGTTGAGTCTGCCGGTCCTCAGGGCATGATTTCTCAGCTTGTTCGCAAAGTCGGAAATCGGGGGAAAATAGCAGCTCGTCAACCAAAGGAATGAAATGCCTGCCCCGTGCCTCCTTAGTGGGATCGCAGCCGGTCTCGCGCTCGCTGCAGCGGCATCGGCTTCGCAGGGCGATTTGCCCCTGACGGCGTCGGTGCCGGGCGGGGTCGCGATCGTCTGCGTCGGACGGGCCCCCGGCCCGGCTCCCCGGGTGGTGTTCGACGGCCAGCGCGTGCTGGTCGCGCGCGTAGGGGATGTCTGGCACGCCGTGATCGGATTGCCGCTCGCTTTGCGACCCGGTGCGCACGAGCTTTCCGTGCTTGACGGCGAGACAAGCGCGCGCGCGATCCGCTTCGACGTCGCTAAGCGCGACTACGAAGCGCAGCATCTCGTGCTCGACCCGCGCCAGGTCGAGCCTTCACCCCGAAACCTGCGGCGGATTGCGCGGGAGCAGGAATCGCTCAACCGTGCCTTCTCGATCTTCAGCGATGCCGGACCCGAGAGCCTCGGTTTCGACCTGCCCTCGGCGGGGCGGATCTCGAGCAGTTTCGGACTGAGGCGCTTCCTCAATGACAAGCCGCGGCAGCCCCACAGCGGACTGGATATCGCCGCTCCCCCGGGTACGCCGATCGCAGCGCCGGCGGCAGGCACCGTGATCGAGATCGGCGATTATTTCTTCAACGGGCTCACCGTGCTCCTCGACCACGGGCAGGGAATGATCACCATGTACAACCACCTGAGCCGCATCGATGTCGCGAAGGGCGCCCGTGTCGCGCGCGGCGAGAGAATCGGCGCGGTCGGCCAAACCGGCCGGGTGAGCGGCCCGCACCTGCACTGGTCGGTCAGCCTCAACAACGCGCGCGTCGATCCCGCGCTTTTTCTCTCGAGCGAAGTCCGCAAGCAGGACTCCGCCGGACTGCGCCCCGCCGCGCTCGGTGGCGCGTTGACGGCGTCCGCACCGATTCAATGCAGTGAGTAGACACTCTGTGAGCCTGCCAGGGGACGCCACCAGCACCACCGACCTGGCTCCGTCGCGCCCCGAAACCTTGCTCGTCGAAGCGGAGGGGGGATCGCCTTCCGAATACCGCTTATTCACTCACTTCCAGCCGATTTTCAGTCTTGCGCATCGCCGGCCGGTGGGCTACGAAGGCCTGATCCGCGGGACCGACCCGAACGGAAGGGCCTATTTGGCGACCGAGCTGCTGGCAAAGGCGCCGGCGGGCGTGCCGCGCATGCAGCTCGATCGCCAGTGCAGGGCTCTGCACGTGCGGAACTTCCGGCGGCTGGGCGACGAGGACAGCTGGCTCTTCCTGAACGTCGATCCGTACATCGCGGTCCAGGGTCTCCGGTTCGGCTCATTTGCCCAGATGCTGGAGGAAAACGGACTGCCCGCGCACCGGGTGGCGGTGGAGCTGATCGAGACGCCGTTCGATGACGAGAAGCGCCTGGTCACCGCGGTCGAGCACTACCGCGCGATCGGCTGCCTCATCGTGATCGACGATTTCGGCGCGGGGTACTCCAACTTCGACCGCATCTGGCGGCTGAAGCCGGACATCGTCAAGATCGACCGCGAAATGACGCGCCGCGTGACAGTCGAGCCGCTTGCCCGGCGCATGTTCGCCGGGATCATCGCGGTGCTGCACGAATCGGGCGCGCTCGTCTGCGTGGAAGGAATCGAGACCGAAGCCGAGGCGCTTTGCGCGACCGACGCGGACGCCGACCTGATGCAGGGCAATTACTTCGCTTCGCCGGCGACGCAGCCGCAGCCCGAGCATGCCTGCGACGAGCTGTTTGCGCGGCTCTTCAGGAATTTCCGCCTCGAGACCGCCGAATTCTACGACCAGCGGCGCGTGCGGCTCCTTCCCTACATCGCGGCCCTCGCCGATGCGGTGCTCGCGCTGTCCTCCGGTGCGGATCGCGCTACCGCCGTGCGGGCGCTGCTCGATCTCGATTGCACCGAACGTTGCTACCTCGTCGCAGGCGACGGCTCCCAGATCGGTGCGAGCGCGGAAACCGAACGCAGCGTCGCCGCGCGCGACCGGCGCCTGACGCCGATACGGCCCGTCACGGGCACCAACTGGCAGACGAAGCCGTTCTTCCGCCGGGCGATCGAGGCGCCGGGAAAGGTCCAGATCACGCGCCCCTATCTGTCGGCGACCGGCCCGAAGTTCTGCGTCACCTTGTCCTACGCCCTTTCGCTGAACGGGTCGTACCACGTGCTCTGCGTGGATCTCGACTTCGCGGCCCTCGCGGGCGACGACCTCGCGTTCGGTCTCACCAAGCTGCCGCTTTAGACGGGCTCGCGCGCGGCGGCACGGATCGTCGTCGGGACGCGTCATATGGCATACTCGTCGTCCTTTTGCCGGTAACGAAAATCCCGCAGGCTTGCTGGGCGCCGTGAACATCGTGGATCTTGCTCCGCCTCTTCTTCTCGACAAGTACTACGCGCAAGGAGAACGCGGCGAACGCGACGAGTTCAATCTGTCGAGTCACTTCCAGCCGATCTACAGCCTCGCCCATCGCCGTCCCGTCGGTTACGAAGGCCTGATTCGCGCAGTCGATTCCTCGAGCGGAAGGCGCGTCGAGCCTCTGGAGCTGTTCAGCAAGGCGCCTCGAGGCGAGGAGAGGATACGCCTCGACCGCCAATGCAGGGCCCTCCATGTCCGGAACTTCCAACGGCTCGGCAACACGCGCAGCTGGCTGTTTCTCAACGTCGATCCGCAGGTCGCCTCGGAAAGTCTCCGGTACGGGCCTTTCTTCCTGAAGATGCTGCAGTCGAACGGATTTCCGACGCACCGGGTGGCAGTGGAGCTGGTCGAGACGCCGTTCGAGGACGAGACGCACCTGGGGGCCGCGGTCGAGCACTACCGCAAGCTCGGCTGTCTCATCGTGATCGACGATTTCGGGGCGGGGTACTCGAACTTCGACCGCATCTGGCGGCTGAAGCCGGACATCGTCAAGATCGACCGCGAAATGACGCGCCGCGTGACGGTCGAGCCGCTCGCGCGACGCATGTTCGCCGGGATCATCTCGGTGCTGCACGAAGCGGGCGCGCTCGTCTGCGTTGAGGGCATCGAGACCGAGGCCGAGGCGCTTTGTGCGATCGACGCCACCGCCGACCTGATGCAGGGCGATTATTTCGCGCCCGCAAGCGCCGAGCTGCCGCCGGAGAACGCGCGCAGCGAGGTGTTCGCCCTGCTGATCGCGGGTCACCGCGCGGATTTCGCCGAATTCCAGAAGCGTCAGCACTCCCGGCTCGTGCCTTACCTGGCCGCGCTCAAGAATGCGGTACAGGACCTCTCTCTCGGCGCAAGATTCCAGCCCGCCGTGCAGGGGCTGCTGAAGCTCCCCAGCGCCCGGCGCTGCTATCTGATCGGCAGCGACGGATTGCAGATCGGCGCCAACGTGGACGCCGAAAGGAACGTGTATTCCCAGGACCCGCGCTTCGAGCTGATGCAGCCCACCGAAGGCACCGACTGGCAGACCAAGCCCTACTTCCGCCGCGCAATCGAAACTCCTGGAAGAGTCCAGATCACGCGGCCCTATCTGGCGGTCACCGGACCCCAACTCTGCGTGACCCTTTCGTTCGCTTTCGAGGCCTCCAACGGGTCGCAGCAGGTGCTGTGCGTCGATCTCGACTTTGCGGCGCTTGCGGGCAAGGACGTCGCGGTCGGCGTCAGCAATCTGCTCGCGTAAGAACCACCGACGCCGTAAACGATCCGCTTCGCCCGCAAACTCCGGGCGCGAGCTTCGCGTCCGCGCGGTAAAATGCACGCCTCGCAACTCTCACTCCGGGGGACTGTCGTGAATATTTCCATGTACCAGGCGAGCGCTCTGCGCCTTGTCAATACACTCAAGAACCTTTCCGCCATCCTCGACAAGGCCCAGGCCCACGTCGAGGCGAAAAAGATCGAGCCGACCGTCTTGACCCACTGTCGGCTCTACCCGGACATGTTTCCGATGAAGCGCCAGGTGCAGATCGCCTGCGATACCGCCAAGGGCGCGGTGGCACGCCTGGCCGGGGTGGAGGTTCCCAAGCACGAGGATACCGAAGAGAGCTTCGCCGAGCTCAAGACGAGGATCGCGAAGACCGTCGATTTCATTCAAAGCATCAAGCCCGCACAGATCGACGGCAGCGAGGAGAAGAACATCCATCTGAAGCTGGGGTCCCGCGAGGTCGACTACAAGGGAATGCAGTACCTGCTCGGCTTCGCGCTGCCGAACTTCTACTTCCACGTCACGACCGCTTACGGCATCCTGCGCCACAACGGCGTGGAGCTCGCCAAGCGCGACTACATCGGCAATCCGTAGCGGGCTCGTCGCGCTAGTCGTTGCGAGCGGCGATGAACCTCGCCCGATTGCCGACCGCTCCGAGGAGCGACACGGCGAAATCGGGGCTCGCCTTGATCAGGTCGAGGAAGGTGTTCCTGCCGATCGCAAGCAGCCCGCAATCCGTTTCCGAGACCACGGTGGCGAGGCGCGCCGTCCGCTCGACCAGCGCCATCTCGCCGAACACGCCTCCCGGTCCGATTTTTTCCACGAGCCTGTCCTGGATGGAAACGGCAAGGCGGCCCTCGAGCACGACGTACATCATCACCCCGGCTTGGCCTTCCTTCACGATCACCTTGTTGCGCTCGTAGCGCACCGTGGTCTGGGAAAGCGCGCGCGCGAGAATGGCGAGCGCGGACTTGTCGAATACCGCAGATTCCTTCATTTTGCCCTTCGAAGCGGCGCCGGCCGGATTCCGCCGGCCGATCGAATCGCGCATGCGCCGGATCATGACGCTCATCAGCATGAGCGCGAACTCGGGCCTTTTCCGCAGAGCGGCCTTGAACTGACCGTCGTCGAGCCCGATGAGGCGGCAGGGCAGGTTCGCCACCGCGGTTGCGCTGCGGGGCATCTCGCTGATCGACGCCATCTCGCCGAAGATCTCGCCTTTCCCGACCTTGCCGATGACCTTGTCCTTCGCGATCAGACTGACCTCGCCGTCCAAAAGCAGGTACATCTTGTCGCGCCGCAGCAGGAGCCGGCTTCCCTTCTCGTTCTCGGCGAAAATGGTCGCGCCCTGCGCGACGGTTTCCGTCTTGCCGGCGGAGCTGAAAAACTCCATCGCCATGGCCGGGTCGTAGATCGAGGTCTTCGCGGGCTGCGTGGGCGCCGCGGGCTTCGTGAAATCCAGTTCACTCATTCGGCTTCCTCCAGCCTGGCGTGTCCCGCGCTCCGGGCGAGGACCCCGGCGGGTTTCAATCCACCCTCGCACCGGATGCGCTGATCACCTTCGCCCACTTCTCGATCTCGCTCTTGATGTGGGCCGCGAAGTGTTCGCGGCTCCCGCCGATCGGCACCAGGCCGTCGTTCGTCATCCGGGTCTTCATGTCCGAGCTTCGCATGATATTCGCAACCTGGGCGTTGAGCAGGTCGAGCACCTCGGGCTGCGTTCCGGCCGGCGCGAGCAGGCCGTACCACTGGCTGGATTCGTAGCCCGGAAGACCCCCTTCGGAGACGGTCGGCAGATCCGGCATCGCCTGCAGCCGCTCCCGGCTCGTTACCGCGATCGCGCGCAGACGGCCCGCCGCGACGTGTCCACCCGCGTTGATCGCGGGGAGGAACATCACCGGCGCATCGCCCGCGAGCAGCCCGATCATCGCCGGGCCCGAGCCCCGATACGGAACGTGCACCAATTGCACTTCGGCCATCACGTTGAAGAGCTCGCCCGCGAGATGCGGCGTGCTGCCCGAGCCTGAGCCGGCAAACCCGATTCTGCCGGGCTGCGATTTGGCAAGCGCGATGAGCTCCTTGACCGACTTGACCGGAAGCGACGGATGCACGACGAGCACATTGGGCCCGAGGGCCATCAGGCTGATCGGCTCGAAGTCGCGCAGCGGATCGTAGGGAACGCTCTTGTAGAGACTGGGATTGGTGACGAATCCCGCGCCCGTAAACAACAACGTGGCGCCGTCGTTCGGCGATTTCGCCGCAGCTTCCGTACCGATGTTTCCGTTCGCCCCTCCGCGGTTCTCGATCACGAAGGGCTTGCCCAATCCCTCGGCCAGCTTCTGGGCGAGGATGCGCCCGGCGGCGTCAACGCCGCCGCCGGCCGGAAACGGCAGGATCACGCGCACCGGACCTTTCGGATAACTCTGGCCGAAGGCGCAGAGCGCGGCGAAAAGCAGCGCGAGGGCCGCAAACAGGCGTCCCGCGTTCATTTTTTGGCTTCTTGAATCGTCCGCCATAGGTTTTCCGGCGTGGCGGGCATGGCGATGTCGCGCACGCCAAACGCAGCGAGCGCGTCGACGATGGCATTGACGACCGCGGCGGGAGCGGGCGTCGTTGCCCCTTCGCCCGCGGCCTTGATTCCGAGCGGGTTCGTCGGCGAGAGCACTTCCACGATCTCGGCGCTGAAGGAAGGCAGCGTGTCCGATCGGGGAATGGCGTAGTCCATCAGCGACCCGGTGTGCGGCTGCCCGGTGGCCGGGTCGAAGTAGCAAATCTCCGAGAGCGCCTGGCCGATCCCTTGCGCCGCGCCGCCATGAGTCTGGCCGTGGACGATCATGGGGTTGATGCAGCGCCCGACGTCATCGACCGCGGTGAATCGCGTGATATCGACTGCGCCGGTTTCCGGATCGACCTCGCACTCGCAGATCGCGCATCCGTTCGGAAAAACCGGGTCGTGCATCTCGTTGTCGGCGACGACGGCGAGTCCGCCCGACAATTCCCTGGGCAGTAGGGCCTGCGCCGAGTCTCGCGCCAATTCCAGGAAGCCGTACGCCCTGAGCGCGTGGGGCGCCGAGAAGCGCCCGTCGGCGAACCGGATCTCCGCCGCGCTCGACTCCAGCATGTAGGCCGCGATTTTCTTCCCCTTTTCGATCAGCTCCTTTGCTGCCATGGAGAACACCGTCGCCGCGTGGCGCATCGAGCGGCCGGAATGCGAGCCGCCGCCGACGCTCACCACGTCGGTGTCCCCGACGAGGATATCGACCGCTTCCACGGGCACGGACAGGAGCGAAGAAACCACCTGCGCAAAGCTCGTCTCGTGACCCTGCCCCGAAGGCTGCGTGCCGATCACGATGCTGACGCGCCCGGCCGGAGTAACGGTGATCTCGGCGCGCTCCTTGGGCGAACCGATCGAGGACTCGACGTAGTTCGAGAGGCCGCGCCCGAGGAGCTTGGCGCGCGCGGCGGCGCTATTGCGGCGGGCTCCGAACCCGTTCCAGTCAGCGATCCGCATCGCAGAATCCATGTTGGCCTCGTAGGTGCCGCTGTCGTAGGTCATTCCTACTGCGTTCCGGTAGGGCATCGCCTCTGGCCGAACCAGGTTCTTTCTTCGCAGCTCGATTCGATCGAACCCCAGCTCCTTCGCGGCCGTGTCGATCAGGCGCTCGATCGCAAAGTTGACCTCGGGCCGGCCCGAGCTGCGATACGGATTGGTCGGCGCGGTGGTGGTGAACACGGCGCGGCTTCGCAGCGTCGCGGCGGGAATGTCGTAGCAGCCGGTGATGAGGCCCGATCCTTTCGACAGCGGCGAGAGCGAAACGCAGCGCGCGCCGACGTTGGAGAGGTTGGAGGCGCGCATCGCGAGAAATCTGCCGTCTGCGCGAAGCGCGAGCTCGACCTCGGTGACGAGGTCACGCCCCTGGTAATCGGAGAGGAACGCCTCGGATCGCGAGGCGGTGAACTTCACCGGACGGCCGAGCTTGCGGGAGGCCCAGAGTACCAGGCCGAATTCCACGTACACGCGGTTCTTCGATCCGAAATTGCCGCCGACGTCGCAGGAGAGCACGCGCAGCTTGGCGGGCTCGATCCCGAGCAGCGACGCGAGGTCTTTCTTGTAGCGCACGGCGCCGCCGCCCCCCGCATAGAGCGTGTATCTGCCTGTGCCCGCGTCGTAGGATCCGAGTCCTGCCCTCGGCTCGAGCGCGACGGCCGTGCATCGCCCGATCTGAAATTTCATCTTGACGCAGCGATCGGCTTCGGCGAATGCGCGATCGGTCGCCTCGCGATCGCCGAAAACCGTGTCCACCAGCACGTTGTCGGGCACTTCGTCCCATACCGACGGCGCGCCTTTTCCTGCTTCAAGCGCATCCTCCGAGTGCGTCACCCAGGGCAGCTCCTCGTACTCGACCTCGAGGCTTTCAGCCGCGTCGAGCGCCTCGTCCTTCGTTTTTGCGACCACCATCGCGACCGCTTCGCCCACGTGGCGCACTTTGTCCGTCGGCAGCAGCCAATGAGGGCCTTCGAAGATTTTTCCGCCCCCGGGGCCGGTGAGTTTCATGTCCTCCCGCGTCGAGGGCAAGGGATGGTGCGGAATCGGCCCCAGGCGGTCGGCCGCGCAGTCCGAGCCGCCGTAGACCCCGAGAACGCCTGCCATCGCGCGCACCTGCTCCACGAGGACGCGGAGAATGCGCGCGTGCGGATAAGGCGAGCGGACCATCGCGGCGTACGCTTGCCCGGCCATGTTGAAGTCGTCGCTGAACCGTCCCGCCCCCGTGAGCAGGCGCAGGTCTTCCTTGCGCGGCAACGCCTGCCCGATCGCTCCGGCTGGGACGCGGTCGGGCCTGCTCAGGTCGTTCACCGCAGGTGGTTGCACGTTGCTCTCCCGGGCAGGCTCACATCGGAGGGGCCGGACGTCCATGCAGACTATGACAAAATTTTGCGCTGTTGTCAGCGCCCACTTATCCGCAGGAATAGAATGCGATCTGGCGTGTTGACGGTGGCGAGGGGGCTTTACCGATGCGTTCAACAACTTCAGAGGAGACATGCCAATGAGCTCGTTTCGCATTGCAGTGCTTGTCGGCGCGCTTGCCGTCGTGAGCGCCGCCGTGTTTGCGCAGACCCCTGGCCGGGTCCGCGGCACCATCACGGCCATCGACGGGAACATGCTGTCGGTAAAATCGCGTGAGGGCCGGGATCTCAAGATCGAGCTCGCGCCGAACGCGACTTTTGCCTACATGAAGGCGCTCAAGCTCTCCGACATCGCGCCGGGAACGCCCCTTGGTACGAGCGCGGTGAAGGGCCCGGAGGGCAAGATCGTCGCGCGTGAACTGCATTTGTTCTCCAAGGATCGCCCGATTCCCAACGAGGGCCACCGTCCCTGGGACCTGGAGCCCGGCTCGACCATGACCAACGCCATGGTCACCGCGATGGTTCGGTCGAACAACGGCCATGAGCTCACACTCAAGTACAAGGACGGCACGCAGCAGGTCATCGTGCCGGACAACATTCCCGTCGTAACGGCGGTGGACGGGGATCGCTCGCTTCTCGTGGCCGGTCAGTACGCGGTCATCGCCGTGACCACGGACGCGGGCGGCAAGATGAGCGCAACGCGCGTGCAGATCACCAAAGACGGGGTCAAGCCTCCGCAGTAGGCGTTTTGCGCGCTCGCCCGGGCGATGAGGGCCGCAAGCACTGCCGCCCGGCGACGCGCTCGGTCAGTTTTTGCCGAAATTCGGCCGGCCGCAGAGGGTGTCCGGCGTTTGCTTGCCCTGAAGTTCAACCTGTTTCATAATTGATATCAGAGGTTTATTGGGCTCGAGGTCGTCTGGCACGACGCTTGCGGCCAGACTTCCTCGTTACGGTTCAAATACGGGACACAGTCGGTTCTATGCGGAGGATGAATAGCCAGGCCGGTTTCACCATCGTCGAGCTCATGATCGTCACCATGATCATCGGCGTGCTCAGTGCGCTGGTGCTGCCGGGCATGCGTTCCAACGCGGCCCGCGCAAGAATGTCGGAGGCTATTCTTGCGCTCAGCGCATGCAAGAGTGCGGTGACCGAGCTGTATAACTCAGGGGCCGATCCGCCCGGCGCCGGAAATTGGGGTTGCGAAGCGAGCAGCGTGTCTGTCTACGTGGATTCGATCACGACCAGTGATGAGGGCGTGATCAAGGCGTCGTTGCGGGGGTTCAATGACCTGAGGATAGACTTCCACGACCTTACTCTGGCGCCGCTTGACAGCACTGGAAATCTGCCGGTCCCAGGGGGGCTCGTCAGAAGTTGGCGCTGCGGTTCTCCCCTCGACACCTCGCTGCCGGTGCCCCCCCAATACCTTCCGGGCAGTTGCAGAGGTTGACGACCGCAGGGCGGCGGGGCCATCATCCCGCCTGCGTGATGCAGGTCCCGAGGCATCCCATGCCGTGGGCCTTTTCCCTTTTACCCCAACCACCCGGAGAAGAAACATGTCCGTAGGGCGTTCCGTGAGCCGATGCTTGTCAATCCCGATTTTTGCCGCGATTGCGGTCTGCGCCTTTGCTCAGGCGCCCAGCGCCGAGTTCACGCCGGAAGTCGGCCAGTCGGGCAAGGACGTCGTGTGGGTACCCTCGCCGCAGGAACTGGTCGACAAGATGCTCGACATGGCGAAAGTCACCTCCAAGGATTACGTGATCGATCTCGGCTCGGGCGACGGCCGCACGGTGATTACGGCCGCGAAGCGGGGGGCGCGCGCGCTCGGCGTCGAGTTCAATCCGGATATGGTCGCATTGTCGAAGCGCAACGCCGCCAAAGCCGGAGTGAGCGACAAAGCGAGCTTCGTTGAAGCCGACATCTTCCGCAGCGATCTGTCTCCCGCCAGCGTGATCACCCTATTCCTGCTGACGGACCTGAACCTCAAGCTCCGCCCGACGATCCTGACCCTCAAGCCCGGAACCCGCATCGTCTCGAACACCTTCAGAATGGGGGACTGGGAGCCGGACCAGACCGTCGAGCTCGGTTGCGATACGTATTGCACGGCCTATTTGTGGATCGTGCCCGCCCGCGTCGAGGGACGCTGGAAAACTGCGCAGGGCGAGTTCGCACTCAAGCAGGAATTCCAGAAGGTCTCCGGAACCCTCAATTCCGGAAATGTCGCTGTGCCGATTTCCAGAGGCAGTTTGAGCGGCGATCAGATCAGGTTCGTGGCTGCGGGCGCCGAATATCGCGGCCGCGTGAACGGGAACACGATCGAGGGGACGGTCAAATCGGCGGGAAAATCGGCCACCTGGAAAGCCACCAAGTAGGCGCGGGGCTGAAAAACAGCGCCCGCGAAAGGCCCGCCATCGGGTCCTAATCGATCTTCACGCCGACCGCTTTGACCACCTCGCCGTACTTGGCGTGCTCCGTCCGGATGAGCGCGGCGAATTCCTCGGGCGTGGAGATGAAGGGCTCGAGCCCGCCGACGCTGCGCACCTTTTCGCGCATGTCGGGGTCGGCGAGCAGACGGTTGGTCTCGGCGCGCAGTTTCGCGAGGACCGGCGCCGGCACCCCGGTCGGGGTGAAAAGGCCGATCCACGCGTTGACCTCGAAGCCCGGATAGAGCTCCTTCAGAGCCGGCAGGTCCGGAAATGTCGCGGAGCGCCGGCTGCCCGCGACGGCGAGGCCGCGCAGCTTCCCCGCCTTGATATGGCCGGTGACCGAATTGCCGCCGAACATCACCGCGACGTCACCGGCAAGCAGCGCGAACGTGGCGGGGCCGCCACCTTTGTAGGGCACGTGCACGAGATCGATGCCGGCGCGGACCTTCAGCATTTCCATGGTGAGATGATGCTGGCTGCCGTTGCCGATCGAGGCGTACGCGAGGGGCGGCTTGGCGCGGCGCGCGTATTCCAGGAATTGCTGCAGGCTCTTCACCGGCAACGCGGGATTGACTGCCAGCACCATCTGGGTGGTGATGAGCGTCGCCACGGGCGTCAGGTCTTTCAGCGTATCGACCGGCAGGTTCGCGTACAGATGCGGGCTGATGACGATCTGGCTGTCCTGCCCGAGGAGCAGCGTGTAGCCGTCGGGCGCGGCCCTTGCGGCGAGCTCGCTCGAGAGGTTGCCGTTGGAGCCCGGGCGATTCTCGACGACCACAGGCTGCCCGAGCGCCTCGCCGAGCCGGGGGGCGATCACGCGGGCAATCGTATCGGTGGCACCGCCCGGGGGATTGGGCACGAGCAGACGGATCGGCCGGTTCGGGTATTGCGCCCACGCCGCTGCGGCACACAGGGACAGAAGGAGCGCCGCCGCGACGCCCGAAGGACCGAGGAAGGGATTCGTTCGCATGGTATGGCCCTTTTTAAAAATGACAAAAATGCAATGGGCCGGTCAGCTCCGCGTTCGGAAGGAGATTCTAAAGTGGATGCCTGCCCGGGGTGAACTTGTTTCGGATCCGCCGTTTTTCGGCAGGATATGACACAATCATGGCCATAATTCGAGTTGTCGCGGTGCGTATCGGGAGGGCGAGTGTCGGAACCTGCCGTTCAGATGGACCTGAGCCTTCAGGTCGGCAAGTACGACGTTCAAAGGGCGCTCGGCAAGGGTGCGACCGGTACGGTATACCTCGCCAGGGATACGTTCACCGGGAAGGAGGTCGCGCTCAAAACGATCGAGCCCGAGGTGTTCCGGGACCCCGAGTTCGGCACGGTGTATCGCTCGCAGTTCCAGAACGAGGCTTCGCTCGCCGGGAAACTCCGCCATCCGCACATCGTGGCGATCCTCGACGCGGTGGTGCAGGAAGACTCGGGCTACATCGCGATGGAATACGTCAAGGGGGGCGATCTATCCAGGCATGTCGCTGCGAAAAAGCTTCTCCCGGTCGCCGATGTTCTACAGATCGCGTTCAAGTGCTGCGGGGCGCTCGAATACGCCGCCAAGGAAGGCATCGTCCACAGCGACATCAAGCCCGCGAACCTCATGATAGCCGAGGGCACCGAGGTGAAGATCTCGGATTTCGGCGCGGCTTACCTGCGCAAGAGCCAGGTCGTCCAGACCGCGGCGATGGGTTCGCCCTACTACATGTCGCCCGAGCAGATCGCGGGCAAGGAGCTCAGCTTCCACAGCGACATGTACTCGCTGGCCGTGTCGCTCTATGAACTCCTCACCGGCAAGAAACCTTTCACGGCGGAGACCATCGAGACGCTGGTGCACAGAATCCAGAACCAGGATCCGATTCCGCCGAGCGCCGCGCGGTCCGGATTGCCGAAGTCGGTGGACTCCGTCGTCCTGCGGGCGATGGCAAAGAAGCCCGGGCACCGCTACCCGAGCTGGGCCGAGTTCGCCTTGGACCTCTCCAAAATCGTCCAGCAGACTCTTCCGCCCGGCGTCATTCCCGATAGCGAGAAATACGTCGCGCTGAGGAAAGTCGAGATGCTCGCGGACCTCTCCGATACGGAGTTCTGGGAACTTGCGCGAGCCGGTGATTGGGGGCGCGTGGCGCCCAATCAGACGATCGTGAACGAGAACGCAAGAGGAAAGAGCTTCTATTTCATCGGCAAGGGGCAGGCCAAGGTGACCCGTCAGGGGCGTCTGCTCAACATGATCAACGAGGGCGAGTGCTTCGGCGAGATGGCCTATATTCGCGGCGGGGGAGTGCCGCGCAACGCGACGGTGGATTCCGTGACGGAGCTTCTGCTCGCCAAATTCAGACCCGACGCATTCGGCAAGATGAGCCTCGGCGCGCAGCTCTATCTCACCCGCGCGCTGGCGCGCAATCTCGCTGACCGGCTGGAGCTCGCCAATACCCGGATCGCGCGGTGATTTCCGCGCGATCGCCCGTCAACGTGCGCCGTCTGGGCTGTTGAGGAACGGCCTAGTGTGCTCCTGCGTCTCGTAATACCGACTGCGCGAATTATTGAAAAGCGAGCGCCAGTAGCCGCCGACCACAAGATACGGCTCGTGCCCGCGCGTCGCCTCGAACGCAGCCTTGAGATGGACGTGCGACAGCCAGGGGAACTTGTGGTGCACCTCATGGTAGTTCACGTGGCTCCACAGCCATTCGAGCCAGGGGCTCGTGAGCACGACCCAGCCGGTCACTTCCCGTCGGCGCTTTGCTTCGTCGTGCTCCCAGGCGGCTGGATCCGCTTCCAGTACATCCTGCCTATTTGCGGCCCGTTCGGCGGGCGGGACGCCGTAGTGGTCCGAGAGCGCGCGCCATGCGAATACCGGAAGCAGGGCGAGGAGCATCGGCGCGACCGTAAGCGCGAGCGACAGGCCGAGCGCCGGAACGAGCACGAAGTAGAACAGCGCCGCCGCGAAAAGCAGCAGCAGATCCTTGGCCGCCCGGGCGGTGTACCGGGGATCGCCGCGCCTCGCGAAGTTCCGGAACAAAGTGCGGTACTGGATATACAGCGCGAGCACCGAGCCGACCGTGGCCGAGTAGAGGAAGGAATGGTTGTGCATCTCGTTTTCCGGATCGAGCCCGGGCTGGTGCGCGTGGCTGTGGTGCGTGAGATGGAACTGGCGGTTGGCGTAGAACGGCAGCATCGCCAGCGCCGAGAGCAGCCCGCCGGCAAGCTCGTTCCAGAGCGGCGTGCGGAACAGCACGCGGTGCACAGCGTCGTGCGCGAGGATGCCCATGCCGGTGAGAAGCATGCAATCCCAGATTCCCACCGTGGCCACCAGGAGCCACTTCAGCCCGGCGGCGAGCCGCGAATCGGGCATTGCCGCCGCGATCGCCTCCGCTCCGGATTGCACCACGCAGAAGGATGCGAGCATCGAGGCGACGAGAAACACCGCTTTGAGAAAATTCTCCGCCGACGGGATAGTCTGTTCTCCCGGCGCGGGGACGCGTGGCTCGGTCACGAACCCTCTCCCAACGTGCAATGTGTAGTGACAGTTTAGCATCCGCGAGAAACGGTGCTGCCCGCGCTAGAATTGCCGCCTTCGCAATCGACCCCGAGGAGCCCAGGTGATGAGTGCGGCGGAAACGCGGATCCGGGATGGAATGAAAATCGATTGGGACGTGCCGGTCAAGATGGACGACGGCATGGTGCTCCGCGCCGACGTGTTCCGGCCCGCGGCCGAGGGACGCTGTCCCGCAATTCTTTCCTATGGACCGTACGGCAAGGGGCTCGCATTCCAGGAGGGCTACAGGACGGCGTGGGAGATCATGTCGCGGGATAACCCCGACGCCGTTTCCGGCACAAGCAACCGGTACGCGAACTGGGAAGTCGTCGATCCGGAGAAATGGGTGCCGGACGGCTATGCGTGCGTCCGCATCGATTCGCGCGGCGCCGGGCGCTCGCCGGGCTATCTTTGCCACAACAACGCGCGCGAGACGCGCGACATCCACCTGTGCATCGAGTGGACGGCGGCGCAAGCCTGGTGCAGCGGCAAAGTCGGCATGAACGGCATTTCCTACTACGCGAGCAACCAGTGGCGCGCCGCGGCGTCGCAGCCGCCGCACCTCGCGGCGATCTGCGTGTGGGAAGGCTGGTGCGACAGCTACCGCGACGGCAACCGGCACGGCGGCATCGTCTGCAGCTTCCGCAAGAATTGGCAGGACATGCAGGTGAAGACGGTGCAGCACGGACAGGGCGAGCGCGGGGCGAAGAGCCGCGTGACGGGCGAGCTCGTCTGCGGGCCGGAGACGCTTTCGCCCGAGGAGCTCGCGAAGAACCGCGAGAACATGTGGGCCGAGCTGCTCGGGCGCGAGATGGACGGTCCGTATTACCGCGAGCGCACGGCGGATCTGTCGAAGGTCCAGGTCCCGCTGCTCTCCGCCTCGAACTGGGGCGGGCAGGGCTTGCACACGCGCGGAAATTTCGAAGGATTTACGGGCGCCGCTTCGAAACAGAAATGGCTCGAAGTCCACGGCGGCTCGCACTGGGCGCCCTTCTACACCGACTACGGCGTGAAGCTGCAGAAGCGTTTTTTCGATCATTTCCTCAAGGGAATCGACAACGGCTGGGACAGACAGCCGCGCGTTCTGCTGAACGTGCGCCACCCGGGCGAAAAATTCGTGCCGCGAGAGGAGAACGAATGGCCGCTGGCGCGCACCAAGTGGACCCGCTTTCGTCTCGACCCTGTAGACATGAGCCTGACGACCGCGCCGGTTTCCGCCAGCGGCTCGGCGCAAAAGACCTTGACCCTCGCGTATGACGCGATGGGCGAAGGGCTCACCTTCGCCACCCCGCCGCTGGAGAAGGAGAC
>DASPWT010000217.1:0-11619 GCA_035637655.1 Burkholderiales bacterium
GCGGCGTCCAGCGCAATGCCGACAAAGACAATTGCGACCGCGAGCATGACGATGCCAACGAGAATGTCCATGGCTATAGTTTCCCGATTTGATCGATACGGTGCTCGATATGTCGATGGACTATCACGATGCCGGTCGTCACCAAAGCCACGGTGATGACGGCAAGCGCGACCAAGACAGGGCGCGTGCCATCAGCTGCCGAAGCGAGCCAGCCGACCAAGCTGATGTCTGTCACGACCATGACTCCCTGCCACAACTTGAGGTAGGCGACCTGTTCCTTAAGCCGATCGAGTTCAGGCACGGCTCTCCAAGATTAGAGCAACGATGTCAGGATACATCAACGTCGCCATAGACATTGAAGTTTCCATCTATTTCTGCGCATGTATCTTTGGCTACGAGTCCTGGGTTTTCCCAATCGGTTGGGAAGGGGCGATGTTTGATATAAACACAGGCGGTCAACATCAGCGTTCCTAACAACAATATGAGGACGTAATGAATTTTCTTCACGACGTTCCCCCGAGAGAGCGGCTGCTCATTTTGATTCATAACGTGAATTGGTTGACAAAATAGTTGACACTTCGGGCGGTTTGCAAGGGGCCATTCTGCTCCCGTTGCCTGTCATCCTTCAACCCGATCAATCCGTTACGCTCCCGAGGGGCTTGATACTGCCCTGACAGAGGGGACCATGGACGATGATACGCCAGCGGGCCGGCCGACCGCGCGCCCGCGCTTGCTGGATCGGGTGCGCGACGCGATAGCGCGCCGTCACTATAGCCGCCGCACGGAGGAAACCCATGTGCACTGGATCAAGCGTTTCATCCGCTTCCACGGCACGCGCCACCCGCGCGATTTGGACGAGACGGAGGTGACGGCATTCCTCAATCATCTCGCGCGCGATCGGGATGTCGCCGCCTCGACTCAGAACCAGGCGCTCTCCGCGCTGCTCTTTCTGTACAAGGAGGCGCTCAACCAGCCGCTGGCGTGGCTCGACGGCCTGGAGCGCGCCAAACGTCCGGCGCGGCTGCCGACGGTACTTTCGGTGGCCGAGGTACCCACCTGCTTCACTCGGGCTCCGACATCCGTACGGTGCGGGAGCTGCCCGGCCACTCGGACGTGTCGACGACCATGATCTACACGCACGTGATGAACAAGGGCGCGCGCGGAGTGAAGAGCCCGCTCGACCGCCGTGAGCAGCGGCGCGCGGCGTACAGCGTGCGCTGACGGTGGAGGGTTCTGCCGGGTGGCGTTCGCAGCCCGATCGGCTGGCGAAGCGTCCTAGGTCGAACGCTGCTGCTTGTCCTTCTCGTTCTGCGCCTTGATCGCCGCGCGCGCCTTTTCCCAGTCGGCGTCGCTCCAGGCGAAGAGCTCGTTGAACGAGCCGCCGTTGACGAGGCAGGCGCCGCCGTCGACTGCGATGGTCTGGCCGGTGAGGAACTCGCAGCCGTCGGCCATGAGGAAGGCGGCGAGGTTCTGCAGTTCGGGCATCTGCCCCGAGCGCCGCATCGGGTTGACCGCCGCGGCGTCTCTGCCCGGGTCGCGGCCGGGCGCGAGGCGCTTGCCGGCGCCTTCGGTCGGGAAGATTCCCGGGGCGATGGCGTTGAGGCGGATCCCGTAGCGTCCCCATTCCACCGCGAGCGACTGTGTCATGACGTGCACGCCTGCCTTCGACATCGCTGAAGGCACGACGAAGGGCGAGCCCGTCCACACCCAGGTGACGACGATCGAGATGACCGAGCCCTTGTTCCCGCCCGCGATCCAGCGCTTGCCGACCGCGTGCGTGACGTAGAAGGTGCCGTGGAAAACGGTATTGGCGATGGCGTCGAAGCCGCGCGGGGAGAGGTCCTCGGTGCGCGAGATGAAATTGCCGGCGGCGTTGTTGACGAGGCCGGTGAGCGGCCCGCCTTCGTCCCAGATCGCCTGCACCATCGCGTCCACGCTTCCCGCGTCGCGGATGTCCACGGTGTGGCATCTGACCGAGCCGCCGTGCTTCGCGGTGAGCTCGGCGGCGGTTTTTTCGAGCGGCTCCCTGCGCCGCCCGCAGATGGTGAGGTCGGCGCCGAGCTCGAGGTACTTCGCCGCCATCTCGCGGCCGAGGCCCGTGCCGCCGCCCGTGACGAGGATGCGCTTGCCCTTGAGGAGGTCTTTCCGGAACACGGGCTAAACGGTCAGCACGATCTTGCCGATGTGGGCGCTCGACTCCATCAGCTCGTGCGCCTTCGCCGCTTCGGCGAGGGGGAAGGTCTTGTGGATGACCGCCTTGATCTTGCCGGCTTCGATGAGCGGCCAGATTTTCTCGCGCAAGTTCCTGGCGATGGCGCCCTTGAACTCGACCGAGCGCGGGCGCAGCGCGGAGCCCGTCACCGTTAGGCGCCGGCGCAGGATGTCGCTCAAGTAGAGCGTCGCCTTGCTGCCGCCGAGGAAGGCGATGATGACGATGCGGCCGTCGTCGGCGAGGCATTTCAGCTCGCGGTCGATGTAGTCGCCTCCGACCATATCGAGGATCACATCGACGCCACGGCCAGCCGTAGCTTCCTTCACCGCGGCGGCGAAATCCTCGGTCTTGTAGTTGATGGCGCGGTCGGCGCCGAGCTTCACGCAGGCCCCGCATTTTTCCGCGCTGCCTGCCGTTGCAAACACCTCGTGGCCGAAGGCTTTCACGATCTGGATCGCCGCGACGCCGATGCCGGAAGATCCTCCCTGCACGAGGAAGGATTCGCCGGGCTTGATCCCGGCGCGATCGAAGACGTTGCTCCACACGGTGAAGAAGGTCTCAGGCAAAGACGCGGCTTCGACGGGCGTCATGCCCCTCGGAATCGGCAGGCATTGCGGAGCCGGCGCCGTGCAGTACTCGGCGTAGCCGCCGCCCTGCACGAGCGCGGTGGCCGTGTCGCCGAGGCGCCAGCCCTTCACGCCTTCGCCGAGGGCGGCGATGCTGCCGGCGAGCTCCAGGCCCGGAATGTCGGAGGCGCCCGGGGGCACCGGATAGTTGCCGGCGCGTTGCATGGTGTCGGGGCGGTTGACGCCGGCGGCTGCGACGCGGATCAATACTTCGCCGGGCTTCGGCTGCGGGACCGGGCGCGTGCCGATCTTGAGCACCTCCGGTCCTCCCGGCTGGGTGATCTCGACCGCGCGCATGGTTTTTGGAATTGTCATTTCCGCCCTTGAAAGCAAGCGCGATTATCGCATTTCAAAGCTACCCCCAGACGCTCTTGGCGACCTCCAGCACCAACCCGAGCTTGCGCCACTGATCGTCGGCGGTGAGCTTGTTGCCGTGGTGGGTGCTGGAAAATCCGCACTGCGGCGAGAGGCACAGGTTCTCCAGCGGCACGAATTTCGCCGCGGCGTCGATGCGGCGTTTCAGGTCGTCCTTCTTCTCTAGCTCCGGGACCTTCGAGCTGACCAGGCCCAGCACGACGGTTTTCCCCTTCGGGACGAAGCGCAAGGGTTCGAAGCCTCCGGCGCGGTCGGTGTCGTACTCGAGGAAAAAGGCATCGACATCGAGCCGGGAGAACACGGTTTCCGCGACGTAGTCGTAGCTGCCGCTCGCGAGCCAGGTGCTCTTGAAATTGCCGCGGCAGGTGTGGATCGCGACCGTCATGTCATCGGGCACGTCGCGGATCGCGGCGTTCACCGCGTCGGCGTACATCGCGTTGTCCTTTTTCGGATCGTCGCCCAGCTTCCTGAAATTCTCCTGGACCTTCGGGTCGCCCATCATGGCGATGGTGGTGTCGTCGATCTGCAGGTAGCGGCAGCCGGCCCTGTAAAGATCGGCGATTTCCTCGCGGTAGGCCCTGGTCAGGTCGGCCCAGAACTCGTCCAGGTCCGGATAGGTATTCCTGAGCGAGGCCCGGTCGCCGCGCGCGTGCAGCATCGCGGGCGAGGGCATGGTGAACTTGGGCGTGCGCCGGGTGAGCGACTTGAGGAATTCGAAGTGATCGAGCATGGAGGGCTTCCTGCGCCGGATCCTGCTCGTCACCATCATGAAGGGCGGCTGCTCCTCGGTATTCTTGAACTTCGCCTCGCCGTAGGCGTCGCCCGCGGCAAGCTCCACACCGTCGAAGCCGTGGATGAAATCGATGTGCCACCAGTCGCGGCGGAACTCGCCGTCGGTGACCGCCTGGATGCCGACCGATTCCTGCTTGGCCACGGCTTCGCGGATGTGCTTGTCCTGCACGGCGCGCAGCTGCTCAGGCGTGATCTCGCCGCGCTTCGCCTTGGCGCGCGCCTCGTGCAGCTCGGCGGGGCGCAACAGGCTGCCGACGTGGTCGGCGCGAAAGGGGGGCGTTTTTCGTTGTGTCATGGGAGACTCCCGACGGCTGCTGCAGGGCTGGGGAAAGGAATTTGAGGCGAAGCGCCGCGCGCTGTCAACCTTTTTCCAGCGCAACGCGAAGTGGGGCGAGAGTGGGACGCGCGCCGGGCCGGGCCCGGCTGCAATCACGCTACAATACCCGCGATGCACGGCGTCATTTTCCGAATCGGCCTCGCGGCGTGCGCCGTGCTTCAGGCGTCCGGCGCGCTCGCGCAGGCCTACCCGTCCCAGCCCATCAAGCTCATCGTTCCCTTCACCCCCGGCACCGGCATGGACATCATCGCCCGCACCGTGGGGCCGAAGCTCTCCGAGCGCCTGGGACAGCCCGTCGTCATCGAGAACAAGCCCGGGGCGAGCGGGAACATCGGCGCCGAGATGGTCGCGCGCTCCGCGCCGGACGGGCACACGGTGATGATCACGGCGAACACCATGCTGATCGCGGCGAGCCTCTACCGCAACGTTCCCTACGACCCGCTCAGCGATTTCTCTCCCATCTCGCTCGCCGCCTGGGGAACGCTGCTGCTCACGGCCAGTCCCAAGGCGAACATCAGTTCGGTAGCCGATCTGATCGCGCAGGCGAAGGCGAGCCCGGGCAAGCTCACGTACGCCTCTCCGGGCGTGGGCACGCCGCATCACATGTCGATGGAGCTGT
This sequence comes from Burkholderiales bacterium, assembly GCA_035637655.1. Taxonomy (GTDB): domain Bacteria; phylum Pseudomonadota; class Gammaproteobacteria; order Burkholderiales; family SG8-39; genus VBDM01. Next base: position 4,962 of record DASPWT010000217.1, read on the forward strand.
TCGAGGACCTGACCGGAACGAAGCTGCTGCACGTGCCTTACAAGGGCAGCGCCGGCGCGCTCACCGATCTTCTCTCCGGGGAGGTCAACGTCGGGTTCGTGCCGATTCACGTCGCCATGCCACACGTCAAGGCCGGCAGGCTCAAGCCGCTCGCGGTGGGCAGCGCGAAACGTCACCCGAACGCGCCGGATGTTCCCAGCCTGCAGGAGTTGGGGGTAAAGGGCGCGGAGGTTGACATGTGGTACGCGTTCATGGCGCCCAAGGGCACGCCCGCCGCGGTCGTCTCGAAGCTCGACTCCGAGCTGCGCGCCATTCTTTCGCTCCCGGAAATCAAGTCCGGTTTCGACAAGCAGGGCATGGAGGCGGCCTCGTCCTCGCCCGAAGAGTTGAATGCGCTGATGCGGCGCGATTACGCGCGCTGGGCGGCGGTCATCAAGAAGAACAACATCACCGCCGAGTAGTCCGGCGGTTCGAGTCCACAAGGGAGCGAGGATGGCGCGAGGGCGGATTCTCACCACGCACGCGGGGGCTTTGCCGCGGTCCCCGGAGCTGCGCGAAATGATCTTTGCCCGGGCGGAGGGGAAGCCCTACGACAAGGACGCGCTCGCATCGAAGCTGCGCGACGAAGTTGCCGGCGTCGTGCGCAAGCAGATCGCCTGCGGCATCGACAGCGTCAACGACGGCGAGCTCGGCAAGACCAACTTCACCAACTACGTCCGCGACCGCATCGCCGGGATCCAGATGCGGGACTACCGGCCCGGGGTGGACCCCGCGCCGCTCGACATCACCGCCCGCGACCTGCGGCAGTTTCCCCAGTACTTCGGCTCGGGCAAAGGCGGGCTCACGGGCGCCGCAATGCGAAAGAAACTCAGCTTCTGCGTCGCGCCGCTGAAATACTCTGGCCACGCGGCGCTCGCCGAGGAGCTCGAGGATTTCCGCGCGGCGCTCCGGCAGGTGAAGGTCGCCGAAGCCTTCCTGCCGGCGAACACGCCCGGCACCGTCGAGCACTGGCTGAGGAACGAGCACTACAAGAGCGAGGAGGAGTTCGTCTACGCGATCGCCGAGGCGATGCGCGACGAGTACCGGGCGATCGTGGAGGCGGGCTTTCTCCTGCAGATCGACGACCCGGACCTCCCGGACGGCTGGCAGATGTATCCCGACATGAGCGTACGCGAGTACCGCAAGTACGCGACGCTGCGCGTGGAGGCGATCAACCACGCGCTGCGCGGCATTCCGCGCGACAAAGTGCGGCTGCACGTCTGCTGGGGGAGCTTCCACGGCCCGCACCGCAGTGACATCCCCCTCGAGGACATCGTCGACATCATCTTCCGGGTGTGCGCCTCGAGCTACTCGATCGAAGCCTCGAACCCGGTCCACGAGCACGAATGGCGGGTCTTCGAAGAGGTGAAGCCGCCCGAGGGCGCGGTGCTCATTCCCGGCGTCGTCGGACACTGCTGCGATTTCATCGAGCATCCGGAGCTCGTCGCACAGCGGCTGCTCCGCTACGCGAAGCTCGTCGGTCGCGAGAACGTCATGGGCGGGACCGACTGCGGCCTGGGCCCGCGCGTCGGAAGCCCGGAGATCGCCTGGGCGAAGCTCGAGGCGCTCGCGCAAGGCGCGCGTCTGGCGAGCAGACAGCTCTGGGCGCGGCGCGCCCAGGCGCCGAAACGCGTCGCCCGAAAGAAGGGGAAGAAACGGCGCCGCTAGTCGGCCTTGATGTTGGCGGCCTTCGCCACCGCCGTCCACTTGGCGATGTCCCGCGCGATGATCGCACGGAATTCCTCCGGCGTATTGCCCGACGGTACGATCGCCATCTGGTCGAGGCGCTCCCTGATTTCCGGGAGCTTCACCACGCGCGCCACTTCCTGCTGGATACGATTCACGATTGCCGCCGGTGTTCCCGCCGGCGCGTGGAACCCGGTAAACAGGCGGATCTCGATGTCCGGGCCGCCCGCCTCGGCGAGCGTCGGCAGATCGGGCCAGGCCGGGTCGCGCTTCGCCGACGTCACCGCGAGGCCCTTGACCTTGCCGCCCTTCAGCGGGCCGATCGCCGGCGGCGGGTCCATGATGGTCATGGTCACCTGCCCCGCCATGACCGCGCCCACCGAGTCGCCGCTGCTCTTGTAAGGGATGTGCGCGAACCGGGTCCCGGTCTTCTGGTTGAACAGCTCGGCGGCGAGCTGAAACGGCGCCGCGCTCGCGGAATAGTTGACCTCGCTCGGCCTTGCCTTCGCGTAGTCGATCAGATCCTTCACCGAGCTCACCGGCAGCGAGGAGTTGACGACAAGGATCAGCGGGAAGTCTCCGATCATCGAGATCTGCGCGAAATCCTTGAGCGGCGAGTAGGGCAGTTTCGAGTAAATGGCCGGATTCATTGTCATCGCCCCGCTCGGGCCCATGAACAGCGTGTAGCCGTCGGGGGCGGACTTGGCGACATATTCGGCGGCGATGATGCTCTGCGCGCCGGGCTTGTTCTCGACAATGATCGGCTGGCCGAGGCCCTCGGACATCTTCGGCGCGACGACGCGCACGATGATGTCGTTGCCGCCGCCGGCCGCGAAGCCGACGACGATGTGAATCGGCTTGTTGGGGAAGCTGCCCTGCGCCTGCGCCGTTGCCGCGACCAACGCCGGTAGAACGAGGCACGCGAGCCGCGTAAAATTCTTTGGTTTCATGAGTCCTCCTGTGCTGCCGAATTACGCCGCCATTTCTTTTGCAGCGGCTTTCTCTTCCTCGGCGGGGAACAACAATGCTGCCGTAAAGGTGACGAACGCCAGTGTTCCCAGCACGTAGTACAAGAGCTTGAAGTCCCCGCTCGACTTGTAAACCCAGGCGACGAGCGGCACGGCGAGTGCGCTCGCCCCGAACGAGACCACGTAACGCACCGCATAGGCGCGCGCGCGCCATTCCTCGGCGGCATAGCGCGCGATCATGGCGTCGTTGACCGGGATCTGTCCGAACACGAAGAACATCATCGCTACGGCGGTCGCAAGCATCAGGTAATTATCGGTGGTGCCGGCGAGAGCAAGCAGCGGTACCTGAAGCGCGACCACCGGGACAAACACCGATTTGAGCGAGCGGCGATCGAGCCACCAGCCTACGCAGAGCTGCGCAATCGCAGCGAGAAGATAGACGCCGCACACGAGCATGCCGATGCCGAAGGTCGAGCGGGTCAGGGCCGAGAGGCGCTCGTCGAACACCTTGGGCATGGAAATGGTCGTGGCGTTGAAGATCACGCCGCTGCAGGCGGTGGCGACTGTGAGGACCGCGAACACGCGGGCGAGGTCAGCGCGCGAGAACTTGGCGGGCCCGCTCCGGCGCGCCGGCATTTCACCTTGCGCTTCGCGTGCGAACAGCACGAATGCCACGCCCACGCCAAGAGCGATCGCGCCCGGAACGATGAACGCAGCACGCCAGCCGATCGCATCGGCGAGCGCGCCCGCGATCAGCGCGGAGAACGCGACGCCGACATTGCCGAAGACTCCGTTCACTCCGAGGACCCGGCCCACGTTCTCCCGATTTGCGACGAGCATGGCGATCCCCACCGGGTGGTAGATCGCGGCGAACACGCCGACCAGCGTGAGGCCCAGTGCGATCTGCAGGGGTCCGGAGGCGAACCCGGTGAGGATGCTCGCGGTGCCGATGCCGAAGAAGAACACCACCATCATGCCTTGCCGGCTCCAGCGGTCGGCGAGCCACCCTGCCGGGATCGAAAAAGCGCCGAAAGCGATGAAGCCGCCGAGCGAGAGCGGCAGGAGATCCGCGTAACCGCGGCCGAGCTCGGCGCTCATCGCGAGCACCACGGTGGGGAAAATGAGCATGAGGAGATGATCGAGCGCGTGCCCGAGATTGAGGAACAGGCTCATGCTGCGCGAGGCGTTCATCGGGAAATGATAACCGCGCGGGCCGGACGCCGCTCGGCGCAGTAGAAATCGGCGCCGTTTAGTATGACAATTGATAAAGCGAGCTCGAGGGGCGCAATGACGACAAGACGCATCCTTTTCCAGTACTTCAAGGAAAGGCCGATTTACTCAAACAGCAGGAACGCTCTCCAAAAAAATCGGCGCAGCCGCAAGACGCGGGTACGCCGAAAGGCGCTACGGAGGAGATCGGTTCTTAGCGGCGGCTGCGCGCCAGGCGGCGGAAGCCGGTTTCGAAATCGTTGGCGACGGCGTAGCTGAAACGGTCGGTATCCTTGTCGCGTTGCATCAGCTGGTAGATGGACAGGGCGGTACCCAGAGCAAGACCTGCAAAACACAGGGTCTGAAGTGCGACGATTACGGTTTCCATGGTCTTTCTCCTATTTTCCGATTGACAGCTCGTTTCCTTACCCTACTTACAGCAGGAAGCGGGCCAGGTCCGATTCGAGCGCGCCATGGTGGAAAATTGATATATAATACTATGATTATTAATAAGAATAACAATTGCGCCTCACTCTTGCTGCAGGCAGGGAACACCCGCCCGGAGTGGCGCTCGGCCGACAGCGACGTCACAGCCCCTGGGGGCCACTTCGCGTGAGCAGGCAATCCACCGGCACGATGCCGATACAGGAGCACCAGAGCTTCGACGTCGGGGCGCTGGAGGGCTATCTCGGCAACCACGGATTCTCCGGGCCGCTCACCGTGCAGCAGTTCAAAGGCGGCCAGTCGAACCCGACCTATTTGATCAGCGGCGCGGGAAAACACCACGTGCTGCGCGCCAAGCCCGGTCCGGCGGCGAAGCTCCTTCCCTCGGCGCACGCGGTGGAGCGCGAGTTCCGCGTGATCACGGCGCTCGGACAAGCGGGCATTCCCGTGCCGCGCGCCTATTGCCTGTGCGAGGACGAGGGCGTCATCGGGCGCGCGTTCTACGTCATGGAGTACGTCGAGGGCCGCGTGCTGTGGGACCCGTCGCTTCCGGGCATGACGCCGCCCGAGCGCGCCGCGATCTACGCGGAGATGAACCGCGTGATCGCGGCGCTCCACCGGATCGATTACGCGGCTGCAGGCCTCGCGGATTTCGGAAAACCGGGCAACTATTTCGCGCGGCAGATCGGGCGCTGGAGCAGGCAGTACCGGGCTTCGGAGACCGAACCAATCGAGCCCATGGACAGACTGATCGCCTGGCTGCCGGAAAACATTCCGGCGGGCGACGAAACGACGGTGGTCCACGGCGATTACCGCATGGACAACCTGATTTTCCATCCGCACCAACCGAGAATTCTCGCCATCCTCGACTGGGAGCTTTCCACGCTCGGCCACCCGCTCGCGGATTTTTCGTATCACTGCATGAGCTGGCATATTCCACCGGGGGAGTTTCGCGGCATCGCGGGGCTAGCCCTTGCGACGCTCGGCATTCCGAGCGAGCCGCAATACATTGCCTCATACTGCGGGCGCACCGGCCGCGGGAAGATAGAGCATTGGGATTTCTATCTCTCCTACAACCTCTTCCGGATCGCCGCGATCCTGCAGGGCGTGATGAAGCGCGCACTGGAGGGCACTGCGGCGAGCGCCCAGGCGCTCGAGGCGGGCCGTCGCGCCCGCCCGCTCGCGGAGCTGGGCTGGCAATACGCCGAGAAGGCGATGCAGCACCCGTAGAACGAGGGCCGAATGGATTTTGCCTACTCCGACAAGGTGAAAGCGCTGCAGGGGAAGCTTGCGCGCTTCATGGACGAGCACGTCTATCCGAACGAGCGCCGCTTCAGCGACGAGATCGAAGCGAACCGCGCGAAGGGCAATCCCTGGGTGCCCACGAAACTCATCGAGGAGCTGAAGCCGAAGGCGCGCGCCGAAGGACTCTGGAACCTTTTCCTGCCGCGCTCGCCGCGGGCGCCCGAAGGACTCTCCAACCTCGAATACGCTCCGCTGTGCGAGATCATGGGGCGCGTGCACTGGGCGCCGGAAGTGTTCAACTGCTCGGCGCCCGATACCGGCAACATGGAGACGCTGGAGCGCTACGGCTCCGAGGAGCAGAAAAAGCAATGGCTCGATCCGCTGCTGCGCGGAGAGATCCGCTCGGCTTTCCTCATGACCGAGCCCGAAGTCGCTTCGTCGGACGCGGCCAACATTCAATGCCGCATCGAGCGGAACGGAAACGACTACGTCATCAAGGGGCGCAAGTGGTGGTCGTCGGGCGCGGGCGATCCGCGCTGCAAGCTCTTCATCGTGATGGGCAAGACCGATCCCGGCGCGGCGAAATACGCGCAGCAGTCGATGATCCTGGTGCCGCGCGAGGCGCCCGGCGTGAGAATCCTGCGCCCCTTGAGCCTGTTCGGCTACGACGACGCGCCCCACGGCCACATGGACATCGCTCTGGAGAACGTGCGCGTCCCGGCTTCCAATATCCTGCTAGGCGAAGGCCGCGGCTTCGAGATCGCGCAGGGGCGGCTCGGACCCGGGCGCGTCCATCACTGCATGCGCCTGGTCGGCGTCGCCGAGCGCGCTCTCGAGCTCATGTGCAAGCGGAGCCTAGCGCGCGTCACCTTCGGCAAGCCCGTCGCCGAGCGCACGGTGACGCAGGAGCGCATCGCCGAGGCCCGCATCATGATCGAATCGGCGCGCCTCCTGGTGCTCAAAGCCGCGCACATGATGGACACCGTCGGGAACAAGGCCGCGCGAGCCGAGATCGCGATGATCAAGGTGCTCGCGCCCAACGTCGCGTGCAAGGTGCTCGACTGGGC
>DASPWT010000218.1:0-4654 GCA_035637655.1 Burkholderiales bacterium
TGAAGTGCCGGCAGTCTCCAGCACAGGAACCGGCCGGTTCCAGGCGCGGATCGTCGATGACAGCTCCATCGACTTCGAGCTGACCTACGAGGGTCTGGAGGGAACGGCCACGACGGCGGCCCATGTCCATCTGGGCAACAAGTCGGACTCGGGGGGCGTCAGCTATTTCCTCTGTGGAGGAGGGGGAAGGCCCGCGTGCACAGCGACTTCGGGAACGTTCACGGGGACGGTCACCGCGGCTGACGTCATCGGGCCGACGGCTCAAGGCATCGCCGCGGGGGAGATCGCGGAAATCATCCGGGCCATGCGCGCCGGGGTCACCTACGCCAACGTGCACACCAACAAACATCCGTCGGGAGAGATCCGCGGGCAGCTCCGCACCGACGACGACTGAGACAGAGGATCTATCAGCAGGGGCGCCTTCGGGCGCCCTTTTTTTTGACGCCGCGTCTATCCTGATGACCTAGTCTTTAGTGGATGAAGGGTGCTCATGCCGAAGTCGAGAAAAAATGTTTTGGCGAATCGTGATGTGAACACGTGGGCGAGGGTCTTCTCGTCTGCGTGAACCGACGCCGAAGGCTTGGCCGAATCAGCAACAATAAGCAGCCAGCATTCATCGCAATAATTCAGATAGCCAGAGTATTTTGCAGCCTTGTCGTCGATCGCGGATTGCAACAAGGGAATGCAGTCACGCCATATGAATCCCGCGCGTACTGCGACCCAATGTACAGAACGGGTGAGTCGGTCGTCCCGAAGAAGGAAGACCGTGTCAATCCTCGCCGGGGCGGCCGACGACGGCGCGGATCGCATCGAAAGAAAACCCGCGCGACTGGAGAAAGCGCATCTGCTTGGCCCGCTCCTCGCGGGTCCTGGGCGCGCCCCGGAACTTTCTGCGCCAGACTTCGCGCGCGCGCTCGAGCTCGGTTGCGCGGGCGGCGCTGGATGCCTGCTCGGCGAGTCCCTTGTCGAGTCCTTTCGCGCGCAATTCGTGCGCGATGCGCGCCGCGCCGTACTTGCGCGAAAGGGAGTGAGCGCGCGATTCCGCGTAGCGCTCGTCCGACAGGAGCTTCCGCCGCAACAGGTCTTCCAACAGCGACTCGAGATCGTCCTCGGGCCTGAGGTGCGCCGCGAGCTTGCGCGCCAGCTCGGCGCGACTATGCTCGCGCCGCGCGAGCAGCCGCAGGGCCCGCTCGCGCAGCGTCGGCTGCTTTTTCACACCTCGGCGGTGACGGGAGCCAATGCCTCCGGATTCTTGATGCCGAGCTTCTCGCGGATCTTGGCCTCGATCTCGGCAGCGAGCTCCGGGTTCTCCTTGAGGAAGTCGCGGGCGTTGTCCTTGCCCTGGCCGATGCGGTCCTTCTTGTACTGGTACCAGGCGCCGGACTTGTCGACCACGCCGCAGTTGACGCCGAGCTCCAGGATCTCGCCTTCGAGCGACACCCCTTCGCCGTAGAGGATGTCGAACAGCGCCTCGCGGAACGGCGGCGCGACCTTGTTCTTCACCACTTTCACGCGGGTCTCGGAGCCGATCACCTCGTCGCCGCGCTTGATGCTGCCGATGCGCCGGATGTCGAGGCGGCACGACGCGTAGAACTTGAGCGCGTTGCCCCCGGTGGTGGTCTCGGGGTTGCCGAACATGACACCGATCTTCATGCGGATCTGGTTGATGAAGATCACCAGTGTATTGGTGCGCTTGATGTTGGAGGTGAGCTTCCTCAGCGCCTGGCTCATCAGCCGCGCCTGCAGGCCCATCTGCGGCTCGCCCATTTCGCCCTCGATCTCGGCCTTCGGCGTCAGCGCCGCGACCGAATCGATCACGATCACGTCGACCGACCCCGATCGCACCAGCATGTCGGCGATCTCGAGCGCCTGCTCGCCGGTGTCGGGCTGGGAAATCAGCAGCTCCTCGATCTTGACGCCCAACTTCGCGGCGTACTGCGGATCGAGCGCATTTTCCGCGTCGATGAAGGCCGCCGTGCCGCCCAGCTTCTGCACCTGGGCGATCACCGAAAGCGTGAGGGTCGTCTTTCCCGAGGACTCGGGCCCGTAGATCTCGACCACGCGGCCGCGCGGCAATCCGCCCACCCCGAGCGCGATGTCCAGACCCAGAGACCCGGTCGACACCACCTGCACGTCCTGCGCGGCAGCAGAGTCCATTTTCATGATGGAACCCTTGCCGAACTGCTTTTCGATCTGGGCCAGTGCCGCTTGCAGCGCCTTGGCCTTGGCTTCTTCCATGACTTTCCCTTCGTTGACCATTTTGATTATCTCCTAAATTTGTGCGTTAAAGCGGGCGCCCGCTGCCGTCATCTTCGCCGCCCGGACGCCGTATCAGCGTTCCGAACGCGCAAGGCGAGAAGCCGGTTGACCTGGATTTTTATACAGGTACGGAAGAAATGCAACCCCCCATGTCAAATCAATGACTTAGGCGATCAGGGACTGGTGAGAGCTCACCAAGGGGGATAGAATCGCTTCCATGTCCAGCTCGTGGCAGGTGTTGAACGCCCATGCGCTCCGCGAAGCTCCTCTTGTCGCGGAGCCCTTTCCGTACCTGATCGTCGACAACATCATTCGCCCGGAAGTCCTTGCCGAGGTGGTCGAGAGCTTTCCCCGCATCGGCAAGCGGGGCAGCTTTCCCCCGGAAGCGGTTTCGTGCTCGGGGCGGTTCGCGACGCTCATGGCCGAGATGCACAGCGTCGAGCTGAGGGACTTGATCGGCGAGCGCCTCGGCATGGATCTGCGGGACAGACCTCCGATGCTCACGGTTCGCGGCCGCACGGGGAAGAAGGACGGCCGGATCCATACCGATTCCAAATCCAAGCTCGTCACCGTGCTGCTCTACCTGAACCCGGCCTGGAGCGCGACCGAAGGGCGGCTCCGGCTCCTCTACAACGACCGGGACCTGAGACCTTACGCCGCGGAAGTGTCCCCCCGGGCCGGACGGTGCCTGATCTTCAAGGTCACGCCGAACTGCTGGCACGGGCACGAGCCTTTCGAGGGCGAGCGGCGCACGATCCAGCTCAACTACGTCACATCCGAAGAGGTGCGCGAGCGCGACCTGAAGCGGCACCGCTTCAGCGCGTTCCTGAAGAGGCTCTTTTCGAGGGAAGATGAAAAGAATACTGTTTATTAAGCTGACTTCGCTCGGCGACTTGATCCATGCGCTGCCCGCTCTGAGCGACGCGAAGAGCGCCCGTCCCGAACTGGAGTTCGACTGGGTGATCGACGAGAATTTCCAGGAAATCGCCACCTGGCATCCGGCCGTGAAGGGCTTCATCACGACCGATCACCGCAAGTGGCGCGAGACGCTGGCCGATCCGTCGACGCGGGGCTCGATTTCGGACCTCATCGCGCGAATCCGCGCCGCCGAATACGATCTCGTCATCGACGGGCAGGGCAACTTCAAGACGGCCCTGCTCTCGATGTTCGCCAGGGGACCGCGGGCCGGTTTCGACCGGCATTCGGTGCGGGAATGGATCGCCCACCTCGCCTACCAAAGGCGATTCGCCGCGTCCAAGAACGCACACGCCATCGATCGTCTGAGGCGTTTGTTCGCTTCCGCGCTGGATTACCCGATTCCCAACTCGCCGCCCGATTTCCGCATCCAAAGAGAGCGGTTCCTAGCGCCGAAGGTCGACCTCCCCAAGGAATATCTGGTTTTCGTTCACAACGCGAGCTGGAAGACGAAGCTCTGGCCCGAAGCGCATTGGGCGGAGCTCCTGAGGAAATCGGTTCAGACCGGATTCAAGGTGCTGTTGCCCTGGGGAAACGAGATGGAGGAGGCGAGAGCGAAGCGCCTGGCCATCCATTCCGAAGTTCAGGTGCTGCCCAAGCTGACGCTTTCCGAAATGGGCTATGTGCTGGAGAGAGCCAGGGCCTGCGTTTGCATGGACACCGGCTTGAGCCACCTGGTGGCGGCGCTCGACGTGCCTTCGATCACCCTCTACGGCTCGACCGACTCCGGGCTCATCGGCGCGTCCGGCGCCTCGCAGGTGCACCTAAAATCCGATCTTCACTGTTCTCCCTGCCGGAAAAAAACCTGCCGCTACAGCTCGGGAGACAACCCCTGCCTGGAGAAAATCGGCCCGGAACGGGTCTACGGGGAACTGCTGCGCCTGACCGGGCCCGCAACCGGGCCCAGGCTCAGGCAAGTCCCAGTCTCACCGGTATCCGCCTCGGTCCGAAGGGCTTCTTGAACTCCGCGAAGCGGCCGGGGATCTCCGCGCCGCACTGCTTGCACCTGCCCTCCGCGCTGATCCGGTAGTCGAGGATGTTGTACCAATCCCGAGCGACCACCGTGTTCCCGCAGCGCGGGCAGTAGGTGCTGCCACCCTCCGGATCGTGCACGTTGCCTGTATACACGTAGCGCAGGCCGTGCCCAAGCGCGATCTTGCGCGCGCGAGTGAGCGTCGCGGCCGGCGTGGGGGGAATGTCGGTCATCTTGTAGTCGGGATGGAAGGCGGTGAAGTGCAGCGGCACCTCGGGTCCGAGCTCTTTGGCGATCCAGCGGCATTCGGCGTCGATCTCCTCATCGCCGTCGTTCCTCCCGGGAATGAGCAGCGTGGTGATCTCGAACCAGACTTCGGTTTCGTGCTCGAGGTAGACGAGCGTGTCGAGCACGTCCTTCAAGTGGGCGCTGCAGGTCCGGAAGTAG
>DASPWT010000219.1:0-27603 GCA_035637655.1 Burkholderiales bacterium
GGGCGCCGTTGCGACCAGCGTGAAGAAGGGCGGCGACCAGATCGAGTACGAGGACCAGTCGCCGCGGATCCACCAGCTCTTCGTGGAGGCGACGCGCAAGTCGGGCGTCGAGGTGAAGCTGGCCGGAGTGCGCTAGTCCGACCCTCCGCAAGGCTTCCGCGACATTCGGGCGCTTCCCGGGCTACGATAGCCGCACGAGCCGCTCGGGCGCTATCCGAAAGCGCTGAGGCGACTCGTTTCACGAATACAGGAGAAGACCATGCTGACCAGACGAACGTGCATCCTGGTTGCGTTGGCGGCCGTGCTTGGGGCGCAGGCGGGCGCCGGCCTCGCGCAGGGAACCTGGCCGAGCCGGCCCATCCGCTTCGTGGTGCCCTTCCCGCCCGGCGGCTCCAACGACGTCCTGGCGCGCCTGTTCGCCGAGCACCTGCCGGGGAGTCTCGGCCAGCCGGTGGTGGTCGAAAACAAGCCCGGCGCCGGCGGCAACATCGCCACCGAGTTCGTCGCCAAGCAGCCGGCCGACGGCCACACCCTGCTGATCTCCTCCAATACGCACCTGGTGAATGCGATCTTCTTCGCGAAGCTCCCTTACGATCCGATCGGGGACTTCGCGCCGGTTTCGCTGGTGGCCACCATTCCGTTCGTGCTGACGGTGAACTCGAACCTGCCGGTGACCACGATGAAGGAGTTCCTCGCTTACGCGCGCGCGAAACCGGGCGCCACCTTTGCCACCGGCGGCATCGGCACGCCGCATCACCTCGGTGCGGAGCTGCTGAAAACCATGACCGGCATCGAGATCGTGCACGTGCCCTACAAAGGCGCCGCGTTTCTCGTTCCGGCGCTGCTCGCGGGCGAGGTCACGTTTTCCATCGCGGCGATCAACTCGCTGCTTCCGCATTACAAGTCAGGCAGGCTGCGCCCGATCGCCGTGGCCGGCGAGAGGCGCACGCCCCTCCTGCCGGAGGTTCCCACCATCGCCGAGGCAGGGCCGCTGCCCGGTTACGCGATGGACGTCTGGCTGGGGGTGCTCGTGCGCTCCGGCACGCCCAGGCCGATCGTCGATCGCCTGAACGCCGAGATCAACCGCGTCATCCGGGATCCGAAAATCATCAACGAAAGGCTCAACCCGGTAGGTCTTTCGCCGATGGGCACCACCCCGGAGCGCTACATGGAGATCATGAAGGAAGACCTGGCGAAGTACGCCAGGCTCGCCGAGGATGCCGGGATCAAGCCGGAATAGCCGCGCCCGTGCGGTGAACCGCGGCGCGGCAAAGTCATGCACTGAACAAGGCAAGGAAACGCCATGGAAGTCCAAGCCCGCATGGAAGTCATCTCCCTTTCCCCCGCCCTCGGCGCCGAGATCCACGGCGTCGATGCGAGCCGGCCCATCGACGACGCCGCCTTCGCCGCGATTCTCGACGCCTGGCACCGGAACCTCGTGATCGTGCTGCGCGGGCAGAACCTCGACGAGGACGCGCAGGTGCGCTTCGCCGAGCGCTTCGGCGAGCTCGCCCCGATCCACACCACGCATCACTCGGCCGGCAGCAAGGCCGTGATGTACATCGGCAACCGCAAGAAGGACGGCAAGATCGTCGGCGCGCTGCCGCTCGGCGAGATGCAGTTCCACACCGACCAGTGCTACCAGGAGCGCCCGGCGATGGCGACCATGCTGTACTCCATCGAGATCCCCCAGGTGGGCGGCAACACGCTCTTCGCCAACGGCTACAAGGCCTGGGAGGCGCTGCCCGCGGACGCGAAGAAGAAGGTGGAGGGCCTCAAGGCGGTCAATGTCTACGACTACGACGGCGGCGTGATCGACCGCAAGAAGATGGTCGCGCCCGAGGAGGGCATCCACTACGCCCATCCGATCGCGCGCACCCACCCGGACACCGGCCGCAAGGCGCTCTACGTCAACCGCCTCATGACCCACAGCATCGAGGGCCTGCCGAAGGAGGAGAGCGACCGGCTGCTCGCGCTCATGTTCGACACCCTCGAGCGGCCCGAATTCATCTACGAGCACCGCTGGAAGGTGGGCGACATCCTCCTCTGGGACAACCGCTGCACGCTGCACGCGCGCCGCGACTTCAACCCCGAGGAGAACCGCTGGATGCGGCGCGTCACCGTCAAGGGCGACAGGCCGCGCTGACCGCCGCTCGGTTCGGCGGCGAAGGCGAAGGAAACGCGGCGATGAAAGCACCCACCCATTCTTACTTTTTGGAACACCAGAGGACGATCGCGTGAAATTGAGGAAGCTCGCGCCGGCCATCGGCGCGGAAGTGCTCGATGTGGATCTCTCGCAACCGATGGACGATGCGCTCTTTCGGGACATCGAGCGCGCGTGGCACGAGCATTGCGTCCTGCTCTTTCGCAGCCAAACCCTCGACGGCCTGCAGCAGGTGGCCTTCGCCGCGCGCTTCGGCGAACTGGCGCACACGCTGAAGGACTACGAAGGCGGCAAGATCCATCCCGCGCTCATGTACGTCACCAACGAAAAGAAGGACGGCAAGTACGTCGGCGCGCTGCCGGACGGCGAGATGTTCTTCCATTCCGACATGTGCTACCTGGAGCGGCCGTTGTCGGCCGCGATGCTGTTCGCGATCGCGCTGCCGCCCGAAGGCGGCAACACCATTCTCGCGAGCATGTACGCGGCCTGCGACGCGCTGCCGGCGGATCTGCGGGAGAAGCTCGAGGGGCGGCTGGCGATGAACAGCTACGAGCCGGGCTACGGCACGAGCAACGTGCAGATGCGCATCAGGGCGCCCGCGTCGCCCACCGCGCACGGCTTCGCGCATCCGGTGATCCGCACCCACGCGGCAACCGGGCGCAAGGCGCTCTACGTCAACCGGCTGATGACCGAGTACATCGTCGGCATGCCGCGCGAGGAGAGCGACGCGCTGCTCGAGCGCGTGTTCGATCACCAGGAGCAGCCGCAGTTCCAGTACGAGCATCGCTGGGAGGCCGGCGACCTGGTGATCTGGGACAACCGCTGCACGCTGCACGCGCGCAGGGATTTTCCGGCCATGCACCTGCGCAAGCTGCGGCGCGTCGCGGTGAAGGGCGAGCGGCCGGTCTAGGAGGTTGCATGCAACGCTTGATTGCGTTCGTCTGTCTTTTCCTTGTGCTTCTGACGGCACATGCTTATCCCGATCGCCCGATCAAGCTGATCGTCACCTATCCCCCGGGCGGGGGCAACGACATCATCGCGCGCCTGCTCGGCCAGAAGCTCTCGGACTCCATGGGACAGCCGGTGGTGGTCGAGAACCACGCCGGCGCAGGCGGCACCATCGGCACCGCGCGGGCGGCGAAGTCGCCGCCGGATGGCTACGCCATCGTGCTCGTCAGCACGCCCTTCGCGATGGCGGCCGCGTTCTATCCCAACCTTCCCTATGACACGTTCAAGGATCTTGCGCCGATCACGCTGGTCGGCACGGCGCAGAACGTGCTGGTGGTGCATCCCTCGCTGCCAGCGAAGTCGGTCGCGGAATTGATCGCCTACGCGAAGGCCAATCCCACGAAAATCAGCGCGGGCACCCTCGGCGGCGCCACCACGCAGCACCTCGCCGCCGGTCTGTTTAACCAGCGTGCCAAAACCGAGATCCTTCTCCTTCCCTACAAGGGGAGCGCGCCCGCCATGAACGACCTCCTCGGCGGCCAGGTGCAGATGATGTTCAACGCCATGCCCTCAACGATGCCCTACGTGAAGGCCGGTCGCTTGCGCGCGCTCGCGGTGACCGGCCTGCAGCGCTCGCCGGAGGCGCCCGAGCTGCCGACGGTGGCCGAAACGCTGCCGGGCTACGAGATTGTCACCTGGTGGGGGCTGCTCGCGCCCGCGGGCACGCCGCAGCCGGTGCTCGACAAGCTGTATCGCGAGATCCGGCAGGCGCTGGAGCGCACCGACGTCAAGGCGAAGCTCACGGAGATGGGGGTGAGCATCGACGCCCGCGGCCCGGCCGCGTTTGCGGCGCTGACCAAAGCGGAAATCGCGAAGTGGTCGGGGGTGATCCGCCTGCTGGGCGTGAAGCCCGACTGAGGACCCCGCTTTACCTATTCAGAAAGAGCGCCTTCCAGACCTTCTCCCATTTGTCGTTCTCGTCCAGCTCGACCGCCGGATCCATCATGACGGAGTCGAAGTCGCCCAGGCTGGGCTTCACCTTCCGGCTCGCGGGCGGGCGGCCGAGCGAGTTGAAGAGCTGCTGGCCTTCCGGCGAAAGGACGAAGTCGGCGAACAGCAGCGCCGCGTGCGGATGGGGCGCGTTCTTCGCGAGCCCGATGCCGAGCGGCTGCCCGATGACCGGCTCGACCGGCAGCCAGTCGATGGGCGCACCGCTGCGCTTGCCGGTCTCGGCGCCGCTGCTGTAGACGGTAAGCCCGACCGGCACTTCTCCCGATATCACCAGTTGCGTAAGCAGCGTGTGGCCGGTACGCACGTCGGGCCTCAACTGCGCGAGGCCGTTGAAGAAATTCATGCCGCGCTCCTGGCCCCAGAACTTGACGATTCCCGCGAGCCATACGACGTCGCCTGACTCGATCCCGATCCGGCCCTTCCACTTCGGATCGAGAAAACCCTCGTACGTCCAGGGCAGCTCCTCCTTGCGGACGAGCTTCGTGTTGTACGCCACGCCGAGATAGGACAGGCGGTCGGGAAACCAGCCGCGGTGGGAGGGGATCGCGGCGGGGAGCAGATCGGCGAGATGGGGACTGTAGAACTCCGCGAAGATCTTCTCGCGGGTCATTTTCTCGAGGTCTGTCCCGATCGTTTCGACGGCGTCGACATTGAAGCGCTTGCCGCGCGCTTCGGTGATCGTCCGCTGCGCGACCTTTTCGCTGTTCGAGCGCCAGAGGTCCACCTTGATGCCGTACTTCTTCTCGAACGCCTGGGTCAGCGGCACCGACTCGCTGGGGGCAAGCGAGGTGTACAGCGCGATGACGCCCTCGCGCCGGGCATTCTCCAGAAGACGCTGATCGCGGTCGGCGCTGCGATACAGGTACAGCTTCTCGTTTGCCGTCTGGCCATGCGCAAGCGATACGACGGCGAGCGCAATAACCGCCGTCCCGACGGCTAAGCGGCTCAGGCGAGCTTGGCGCGGCATAGCGAATCTCCTCCTACCGGCGCGGCGCGCGGCGCTGGCCGAGCACCACCTCCTCGAACAAGCCGAGCGAACGCTCGTATTCGTCGACCAGTACCGCGGGGTCGAGCACCTGGAGCTTCGTCTGCTTGAGCGGCGAGCCCACCCTGGCACGAGTCGGGACGTAGCCGATGTCGGCGATGATGCGCTGCGCGTCCTCGCTCAGCATGTAATCGCGAAACAGGGCCGCGGCGTTCGGCCGCGGGGCGCGCGCCGCGACCGCGATGGCATCCGGAATGCCGATCGCGGGCTCGATCGCGAAGGACTCGATCGGCGCGCCCTTCTTCTTCAGCTGCTCGGGCGCGTAATTGTAGACCGTCAGCGCAAGCGGCACTTCGCCGGAGGCGACGAGCTGGGTGAGCAGGGGATGGCCGGTGCGCACCGAGAGCTTGTTGTTCGCCACCAGATCGCGGAAGAGGCGGATGCCCTTCTCCTCGCCCATGCCGCGGATGACGGCGTAGAACCACTCGTGGTCGCTCGCCTCGATGGCGAGCATGCCTTTCCACTTCGGGTCGAGAAGGTCGGCGTAGCTCCTGGGCAGATCCTCCTTTTTCACCTTCGTGGTGTTGTAGGCCTGCACGAAAACGTAGATCAGCGTTGCCGCCCACTCGCCGTGCGCGGGCGCGGCCCCCGCGATGAGGTTCCGGGTGGCGGCCGACTTTACCGCCTGCAACAGCTTTTCGCGCCGCATCCCCTCCACCGAGGGCGCGATGCTCTGGATCACGTCGACGGCGTGCGTGCCGGCGCGGCTCTCGTTCATGACGCGCTGGCTGATCGCCTCCGAGCGAGCGCGCCAGAGGTTTACCTTGACGCCGTGCTTCTTCTCGAAGTCGGCGGTGAGCCGGCGCATGTACTCCTCCGGCGTGGTCGTGTACAGCAGGAGCGAGCCTTCCTGCCGGGCGAGACGTTCGTCCGCTGTTGCACTACCGATAAAGAAAATCAAGACGACGGTGAAGGCCAGCTTGACCATGGCAGTTCTCATTCAATCCTCTCCGATCGCCTGCAGATAGGGGGCCATGTCCGGCCGGACGTTCGGCACGAACAGCTCGTCCACCGCCATTTTTCGCCGCGCGAGTCCCTGCTCGTGAACGTAGGCGACCAGCGTTTCGAGCGTCGGCCGGCTGCCTTCGACGGAATAGTCCCAGATCTGCGGCCCGAACAGCCGCCGCGCGGCCTCGATCTCATCTATGATCCAGGGCAGCGCGACGGGCAGCGCGTCGGTGTCGTAGAGCCAGCGGTACGCAGAATCGCGCGCGCGGCAGAACGCCTTGTAAAGGCTGATCGCGAGCCATGGCTCGGCCTCGAAGAGATCGCGCTTCAGCACAAGGGTGTGCATGATCGGGAAGATGCCGGTCTTGCGGTAGTACTCGGTCTCGACCTGGCGGAAATCGGGGAACAGGCGCTTGACGCCCGTGCCGAGGGCGCGCGGCAGCATCACCGAGATCAGCGCATCGATGTCGCCGCGATCGAGCAGCGTTTCAAGCGACACGCCCGCGGGCGCCTGCTCGAGCCGGATGCCCTCCAGTGCCGCGATGCGGCGCACCGGTCTGCCGATCACCCAGGTCACTTCCTGCGGCAGCACACCGTAGTCATGCTGCAGAAAACCTTTCACCCACACGGCCGCCGTCATCTGATAATCGGCCACGCCGACGCGCTTGCCCTTCAGCTCCGCGGGCGCGCGAATCGGCGAATCGGCCCGCAGGTAAACCGCCGAGTGGCGAAACACGCGCGAGGGGAACACGGGGATCGCCACGAACCGCTCATCGCCCTCGGCGCGCAGGATCGTATAGGACGACAGCGACATCTCGGAGGCGTCGAATTCGCCGTTGTTGAGCATCCGCCAGAACGTCTCGCCGGGCCGCAGCGGCAGAAAATTAAGCTCGACGCCTTCGGGCCGGATCCGGCCGTCGATCAGGGCCTGGGTCCTGTCGTAGCGGCCGCAGGCAAGCGTGAGTTTCACCTCCGGCATGGTTCTGTCACAACCCGAAAAAGCGCGGGCCGTTTTCCGACAGGATCTTCGCCTTGGTCTTCTTCTTGATGTCTTTGCGCTTGCCGAAGATCTTGATGGCGTCGAACACCCGGTGCGCGTGCGGCAGATCGGAGGCATAGAGGATGCAGTCCTCGCCGATGACCTCGGCGGTCGCGCCGATCCGGTTCTCGTCCAGCTCGCAGCTGAAATAGACCCGGCCGTCGCGGATATACTCCACCGGGTTGCGCGCCGGCAGGTCCGTCTTCTTGGATCCGCCCGGCGGCTGTTTGTAGAAACGCTCCAGCCGATCGAGCCAGTAGGGGACCCATTCCACGCCCGCCTCGAAGAAGCCGACCTTGAGCTTGGGGAAGCGGTCCAGGACCCCGCTGCACAGGATGCTGGAAAAACCCATCAAGAGGTGAAGGGCGAACGGGGTGACCAGGGATTCGTAGACGTTCTCGTAGAGATTGGCGAGCGGCGCGTAGGACCAGCCCACGTGCACGCAGACCGGGAGGTTGAGCCGTTCCGCGCACGCATAGAAGGGATCGAGCCGCCGGTCGCCGAGGAGCACGTCGCCGGCGGTGCCGAGCACCAGGACCCCGCAGGCGCCGAGCTTCCTGGCATGGGTCAGCTCTTCCACCGAGCCCTCGACGTCGGGGAGCGGGACCGCCGCCACCCAGCGGATCCGGCCGTGGGTCTGCTTGCATTTGCCGGCGGCCCACTCGTTGTAGGCGCGGCACATCGCCTTGTACAGATTCCTGTCGTCCGCAAGCGGATAGACCAGGAAAAGGGTCGGGAAGACGACCGATACGTCGATCCCCTCCTTGTCCATGTCGCTCAAGCGGGCGGACGGGTCGTTCAGCTCCTGGCTCTCGATCCGGGTGCGCCGCTCGGGATCGACGTATCCCGCGGCCTTGCGCAGATGCGGCGAGCCGAAGGTGTTGACGCCCTTGCCGGTCAGCTTGGGAAAGGTTCTTCCCTCGATCAGCCAGAAGCCGCGCCTGGGCCCTTCGATGACGCGCGGGGCCGAATTGGCGAATTCCTCGCGCCCCTTGAGGGCCGCAAAGGTCTCCTCGCTTTCTTCCACGTGGGCATCGGTATCGAAGATCATCTTCACGCCTCCTCAATGCATGTTGGAGCCGCCGTCGACGTTGATGGTCTGGCCGGTGACAAAGTCGCTGTCGGCCGAGGCGAGGAACATCACCGTGCCGAGAAGATCCTCGGGAAGTTGATCCCGCTGAAAGCATCGGTGGCTGCGCCGATCGGCCAACTGCGCCGGTGTGATGACGCCCGCCTGCTGCGGACCTGAAATGGTGAGGCCCGGCGTGATGGCATTCACCGCTATGCCGTCCGGTCCCAGCTCCCGCGCCAGGGCGCGCGTAAAGCCGATGACCCCGGCCTTCGAGGTCACGTAGTGGAGAAAAAACGGCGTGCCGTTGAAAATCGTTCCGGAGGAGATGTTGATGATCTTGCCTTTCCCCTGCTTCTTCATGGGGGGGTAGACGGCCTGGCTGCAAAGAAACATTCCCTTCAGATTCACCGCCATGACCCGATCCCACTCCTCGGGAAGAATCTCGAGGAAAGATTTTTTCTTGATCGAGGTGTACAGCCCGGCGTTGTTGAGGAGGACGTCGATCCGGCCGTACCGGTCGAACGCATTCCGAGCCATGGCGCGCGTCTGCTCCGGCGCGGTGACGTCGACGGCGACCGCCAGAGCCTCTCCGCCCTCACGCGCGATCTCAGCCGCGACCTTTTTCGCGCCTTCCTCTTGAATGTCTCCGACGACGACCTTGGCCCCTTCCTTGGCCAGGCTCAAACAACAAACACGGCCGATCCCCATGCCGCCCCCGGTCACGATGGTGACTTTATCCTTTAAGCGCATCTCCACCTCCGACAGGTTGCCGAATACGGGTTTCCAGGGGCCTGCCAGCATACAGAGTCACGAGTCCGGACGAGATAGAGCTTCTTCGCGTTGCGATGGGGAGTCTTCGCGCGCCTTGGAGCGCCCAGTCAAGCGCCCACAGTCCCACAAACGGATCGTGCAGCCGAGGTTCCCAGGCAAGACGCGCCGCCGCGTGCCGGTTCTTGAGCGAAACGTCGAGCATCTCCGGGGTCATCGGCTCGGCCAACCTCTGCCTGGCGAGCTTCTCCATGAAAGGCAGGACCGCTGGCGCTCCGTTCGCCCCGTGCAGATAGAGGAGCGGCTCGCCCGACCCGCCGCGGCGGAGGTTGATCCTGCAACCGTCGACCTCGATGAAACGCTGGCTGAATGCCATGACGCCGGTGTCACCGCAGCCGGCAGCTAGCCGCGCCTCGCGCCCGCGCGTTTCGTTCCGGCGACGCGGGAGGCCTCGATCACGGGGCCGATCGCGGAACGGAAAGCCGGCGCCATCACGTGCGCGCCGGCCACCCCCGGGGTCTCCGCGAGCTGCTGCAGAAGCTCGACGCAGATTCTTCTGCCCTCGGCTTTCGGGTCGGCGGCGCGCTCGAGCAGCTCCACGATCCGGTCCGGGATCATCGCTCCGAAGAGCTTCTCTTTCATCCAGCGCGCCGAGCGCGCCGAAGGAATCGGGGCGATCCCGATCAGAATCGGCAGTTTTTGCGCCACGCCCAGTTCTAGCAATCGCGCGGCGTAGCGCCGCACCGCGGCGGCATCCATGCAGAACTGCGTCTGGATGAATTCGGCGCCGGCTTCCATCTTGGAGAGCAAGCCGTCGGGACGCCAGCCCGCGGCAGGATCGACCGGCAGCTCCGCCGCGCCGAGCACGAACCTCACGGCGCCCTTGATCTCGGTGCCCGAGGGAAGCCGGTGCTCCGAGCGCATCCGCTGCGCGGTCGCGAGCAAGGCCGTCGTATCCAGGTCGAAAACGGGCTTCGTGTCCGGCTGGTCCCCGAGCTTCGGGTCGTCGCCGCGCAGCGCGAGGATATTGCGTATGCCGAGGGCGGCGGCGCCGAGCAGCTCGCCCTGAAGCGCAATCCGGTTGCGGTCGCGGCAGGTGAGCTGCAGAATGGGCTCGACGCCGCTTCGCACCAGGAAGTGCGCCGCCGCGAGGCTCGACATGTGGGCTCTCGATCCCGCGCCGTCGGTCACATTGATCGCGGTGACGAGCCCGCGCAACGCGAGCGCATGGTCTATGAATTCGGCGGGATCGGTGGACACCGGCGGGGAAAGCTCGGCGGTGATGACGAAACTTCCGTCCCGCAGGTGCCTTTGCAGCTCGCTGATGGCCCTATTCGATGACTGTTCCTTGGTAGCCAAATCCATTCTCGGGTCCCGTCGTTCCCGCGAGTCTAGCACGCTGCGCATCAGCTTCTGCCGTCTCTCTCCGCCTCGACTCTTTTCATGAATCTCGGCGCCTGCTCCCGCAGGCGATCG
This sequence comes from Burkholderiales bacterium, assembly GCA_035637655.1. Taxonomy (GTDB): domain Bacteria; phylum Pseudomonadota; class Gammaproteobacteria; order Burkholderiales; family SG8-39; genus VBDM01. The sequence continues at coordinate 10,472 of DASPWT010000219.1, forward strand.
TCCGTCATGCGCCCGCTTCTCGTCATGTAGTCGTAAGCGAGCCGCCAGGGCGCCTCGCGCATTTTTTCCGGAAAGCGCTCGTACCAGTACGAGCTCGCGTTCGCCGCGGCGAGCAGTTTTTCCACGACGGGCCTGCGCTCGCGCTCGAACGCCGCGAGCGCGCGCGGCACGTCCTCGCCCGCTTCGCCGAACGCCCGGTCGAGCGCGATCGCGTCCTCGAACGCGAGGCGCGTTCCCGAGCCGATCGAGAAATGCACGGTGCGCAGCGCGTCGCCGACCAGGACAAACTTTCCCGAGCACCAGCGCCGGTTCGACAGCAGCGGGAACTGCCGCCACAACGACTTGTTCGAGACCAGAGGATGCCCGTCGAGATCCGGTGCAAATACCCGCTCGCAGTACGCACGTGACTGAGCGTCGTCCATCCGGCCGAGTCCCGCCCTTGTCCAGGTGGCCTCATCGCATTCGACGACAAAGGTGCTCATCGCCTGAGCGTGGCGGTAATGGTGAGCGACAAATGCACCGTGCTCGTTGCCGCGGAAGGTGAGCGTCAGGCAATCGAACGTCTGCGTCGTGCCGTACCACGCGAAGCGGTTGGTGAGCAGCTCGATCTTCGGCTGAAACTGCGATTGCAGCGCCGCACGCACGAGCGAATTCGATCCGTCGGCGCCGACCACGACGTCCGCGCCTGCGAGCTTGTCGAGCGCGGTCACGGCGCGGCCGTACTCGATCTTCACGCCCGCGTCACGGCACAGCTTCTGCAAGATTTCCTGGAGCTCGAGGCGCCCGATGGCGGAAAAGCCGTTGCCGTCGATGTCCACGCGCTCGTCGCGATGCACGATGCGCTGCATCGGCCAGCGTTCCATCGCCACCTGCATGATGCTCGAGAGCTGCGGCTCGTCGCGCTCGAGAAACGCCAGGGCGCCGTCAGAGAACACCACCCCGAATCCGTAGGTCGCGCCCTCGGGATTCTGCTCGGCGACCTCGATCCGCCAGGAAGGATAGCGGCGCTTGGCGAGGAGGGAGAACAGGAGACCGGCCGGTCCGGCCCCGATTACGGCGACGCGCATTTCATGACTGCGTCATAGTTCACGAAATCCCCCAGGGGCTTGTTCAGCCGCGATTTGAAGCTTATACTGCACCGTAAGAATCGCTCGTAATTTATTGATTCTCCATGAAAGCAAAGATGAACGCTGTAGCCCGTAAGCCGCGCACGATGAGCCCCTCCGGGCCGTTATGCTACGCCGGTCGGCTGCTCCTCATCGCCCTGCCCATGCTCGCGCTCACCTACGCGATCTTCGGCGACGCATGGGCCCCCACCCTGCCTTCGCTGCCGCTCACGTTCACGATCCTGCCGTTCGTGATCTGGACGGCTCTGCGCTTCGGGTGGCGCGAGGTGACCGCGCTGAATGCGCTGGTGTGCATCATCGCCGTGTGGCACACGATCGAGGGACACGGGCCGTTCGCATCGGCGCCGCTCGGTACCTCGCTCTTGCTGCTGCTCGCGTTCATGGGCACCGTGGTTTTCACGGGAATCGTGCTGAACACCGTCGTCGGCGAGCGCGGCCGCGCCTTCGAGGCGCTCGCACAGGCCTTGAAGACCCTCAAGGAGGAGGCGATCCGGGATCCCCTGACCAATCTCTACAACCGGCGCTTTCTGCGGGACTATTTGTCACGCGAGCTGCTGCGCGCCGCGCGCGAAGGCATCCGTGTCGCGGTGATCATGATCGACCTGGACCGCTTCAAGCGGGTGAACGACACCGCGGGACACGCCGCCGGCGATTTCGTGCTCACGGAAATCGCGACGCTGCTCAAACGCCATATCCGGGGCAGCGACATCGCCTGCCGCTACGGCGGCGAGGAATTCACGCTGGTGCTTCCCAGCGCCACTCTCCAGAGCGCGCGCAGCAGGGGCGAGGCGATTTGCTCGGCGATACGGGGGGAAGGCGTCCAACTCAGGGGCGTCACCGCGTCGCTGGGCGTGGCGATTTTCCCCGATCACGCCGCCGAGCCCGAGTCCTTGCTGCGCGCGGCCGACAAGGCACTCTACGACGCGAAAGGCCGGGGGCGCAACCAAGTCAGGATTTTCGCGCGCGGAACCGCCAAGATTTCCTCGTTTCGCGCCAAGACCGCCAAGCGCGCGCACGCATGAAGGGTCCCGGAAGGGATCTGCTTGCATCCGGAAACGGATGCTTCTAGGATTCCTTCACGGCCCGCACGTTCCCGGACCGCGCTCAAAGGGGAGATTCCATGCAACCTGATATCCATCTGAACTACTGGGCAATTCTAGCGGCAGTGGCGGCCAGCATCGTCCTTGGCTTTCTCTGGTACGGCCCGATCCTCGGCAAGGCGTGGATGAAGGAAATGGGGATGCCCGTCGATCAAAAACCCGATCGGAAGGTCATGCTGCGGGGGGTGATCCTCATGGTAATCGGCTCGTTCCTCACCGCCTTCGTCCTCGCGCACACCGGCGCGGTATGGCGGCCGTCCGTGTGGAAGGCCGGAGCCGACGGCTCGGCCGCGTTCTACGGTTTTTCCACCGGCTTTTGGACCTGGATCGGCTTCTACGTGCCGCTGCTTCTCGGCGGCGTCGCCTGGGAGAACAAGTCCTGGAAGCTGTTCGGGATCAACGCCGCGCACGCCTTCGTGATGCTGCAGGTGGTGGCAATGATCCTGGCGTACTGGCGCTGAGCGGCCGGACCTAGTCGCGGGTGAAGTCCAGCCGCGTATTGAGCAGCACGCCAAACAGCTTGATCGGATCGCGGCGCGGGATTTCCAGCGGCGGCAGTTCTTCGGCGTCGATCGTGACGCCCATCTCGGCGGCGAGGTCCATCAGCGTCTCCGAGAGCACGAACTCGCCCCCCCGCGCGCGATGCAGCAGGCGGTTGGCGATGCTCACGCAATCGCCGAACACGAAGAGCTGTTCGGGGGTCGGACTCGCTTTTGCGAATCCGACCACCGCGTCCCCGCAGTGCAGCCCCAAAGAGACCGCCGCACGGATGCCGAAATCGCGCTGCCACGCCTCGGCGAGAGTCGCGAATCCGGCCTGGATTTCCTGCGCCGCCTCGACCGCGTGCTGAGCGTCGTCCTGCCCGGTGAAGGTCGCCATCACGGTGTCGCTGAGAACGTTCACCACGGCGCCCTCGTGATCCTCGACCGCCTTGGACATGAAGGACACGAATTCGCCCACCCGCGCGAGCACGACCCCCGGATCGAGCATGTCGGACATGCCCGTGAATCCGCGCATCTCGGCGAACAGGATCACCATCGGCGAGCGCTCGGGCTTGTCCGCTTCGTTGACCACCTTGTATTCTCCCCTGTCTCACCGCGCCGCGGTCCCGCTATGCCAGTGGGGCCGGCCGCGTAAAGTAGGAATTTTACACAGGCCGTGTAAAACGGTCGCGACCCCAGGGGCAGAACGGCGACCGGTCAGCGCCGGGCCCCTTCGAATATGCATATCATTCAAATGTCATCAGCTCAAGCCGTCGGGCGGAGTATAATTTTTTTATCCCCGTCCGTTCAACGGGAATTCTCAGCCCAGGACCGGAAACGCGCCAGCGCGGCGCCCAGGCGTTCCGGCCCGCTGCCAACACGGAGGTCGAAAATGGCTGTTCGCATAGGCGACGAAGCGCCGGACTTCACGGCGGAAACCACCGAAGGAAAGATCCGCTTCCACGAGTGGATCGGGGACAAATGGGCCATCCTTTTCTCGCATCCGAAGGATTTCACGCCCGTCTGCACCACCGAGCTCGGCTACATGGCGAAGTTGAAGCCCGAGTTCGACAAGCGCAACACCAAGATCATCGGCCTTTCCATCGACCCGGTCAGCGACCACAGGAACTGGGTGAAGGACATCCAGGAGACGCAAGGGACAGCGATCAATTATCCGATGATCGGCGACGCGGACCTCGTCGTCGCGAAGCTCTACGACATGATCCATCCCAACGCGAGCGGCGGCAAACGCACTGCGGCGGACAACGCCACGATCCGCTCGGTATTCATCATCGGCCCCGACAAGAAAGTGAAGGCGATGCTCATCTATCCGATGAGCGCGGGCCGGAATTTCGACGAGGTTCTGCGCCTGCTCGATTCGCTGCAGCTGAACGCCAAACACGCGGTGGCGACGCCGGTGAACTGGAAGCCGGGCCAGGACGTGATCATCCCGACCTCGGTGTCCGACGAGGAGGCGAAGAAAAAGTATCCGCAAGGCTTCAAAACGCACAAGCCGTATCTGCGGACGGTGGCACAACCGAAGTAGCTTGAACGAGGACAAGAATCCAGCCGCGGCGGCGGGAACGCTGCAGCTCGGCGAGCTCATCGTGCGCCGCATGGGTTTCGGCGCAATGCGCGTGACCACCGACGGCAGCGACATCTGGGGCCCGCCGGCCGATCCGCGAACGGCGAAGCTGCTGCTGCACCGGGCGCTTGAGCTCGGCATCAATTTCTTCGACACCGCCGACAGCTACGGGCCGCACGCTTCTGAGTCCTTCATCGCGGAAACCCTGTATCCCTACCCTGAGGGCCTTGTCATCGGCACCAAGGGCGGGCTGGTGCGACCGAGCAGGCGCCGTTGGGACCCGGACGGCCGCCCCGAGCATCTGCGCCGGGCGTTGGACGGAAGCTTGAAGCGCCTGAGGCTTGAACGCATCGATCTCTATCAGTTTCACGCCCCGGATCCGCAGGTACCCTTCGCCGACTCGGTGGGTACGCTCGCCGAAGCCCAGCGCGCCGGCAAGATCCGGCACCTGGGGCTCTCCAACGTCAGCGTGAAGCAACTGGAAGCGGCGCGCCGGATCACGCCCATCGTCTCGGTGCAGAACCAATACAACCTGGATAACCGGAAGTCGGAAGACGTGCTGAAAGCCTGCGAGCGGCTCGGCGTCGCCTTCATTCCGTGGTATCCACTCGGCGACGGAGCGGCGCTCAGGTCGCGCGGCGTGAAAGGGCTCGCCGGGCGGCTCGGCGTGCCGCCCGCGCAGGTGGCGCTCGCATGGTTGCTCGCGCATTCGTCGGTCATGCTCCCGATTCCCGGCACGGCCTCGATCGCGCATTTGGAGGAAAATACGGCGGCCGCGACCTTGAGAATCCCACGCGCAGACCTTGCAGCGCTCAACTGAGAGAACGGAGGAACCCAATGCAGCGTATCGCGATGTTTCTGACAATCCTGGGCGCCGGCGCGTCGGCCGCTCTGACCGGCGGCTGCAAGACCCCGCCCACTCAGTCGGAGATGGCCGCCTACGACTACGGTCCGCGCCCGGAAAACTCCGAGAAGCTCATCCGCGACTACCTCTGGCCCAAGCTCCTCGATCCCGGAAGCGCGATCGTCGAGTTCAAGGCCGGACCCAAGCAGCTCTTCCAGCAGGAAACGGCGCTGCGCCCGCTCCGATACGGCTGGGGAGTCTGCGTGTGGATCAACGACAAGAACACGCGCGGCGCCTACGACGGCCCCTACCCGATGGTGTTTTTCATCCGCGACGGGAAGATCGTCGCGACGAACGGCGGGTCGGACGACAACATCATCGGCTGGCGCTACGCGCGCACCGGGTGCAACGAGCTCGGCGCGCCGTTCTGGACACCCTGATCGAACAGCCCGTGCGGCTCCTGGTGGGGATCCTCGCCGCGACATCGATCGCCCTGGCGACGCTCGCCAGCTGCTTCAGACGAAGGAGACTTTGGACGATGAAAATCGCGTTCGACGCCTGTGTGGCTCTGTTGCTCGCCGCGGCGACCCAGATCCACGCCCAGGACTACCCCAAAGGGTCGGTCACGCTCGTCATCCCGCTCGCGCCGGGGGACGCGACCGATACCTCCGCGCGCGCCATCGCCGAGGAGCTTTCCCGCGAGCTCAAGGTGGCGATCATCCCGGTGAACCGGCCCGGCGCGGGCGGCGCGCTCGGCACCGACCTGGTCGTGAAATCGAAGCCCGACGGCTACACCATCATCCTCACCAACAACGCCTCGCTCGTTTTCCGCTCGATCCTCGATCCCGAAACCGCAAACTACAACCCGCTCACCGACCTCACGCCGCTCGGACTCGCGATGCGCTCGCCCAGCATTCTCGCCATTCGCGGAGACGCGCCCTACAAGAGTTTCAACGCGCTCGTAGAGCACGCGAAGAGGAACCCCGGGAGCGTGCGCGTCGGAACCGCGGGGGCGGGATCGGTAGGCGATTTCTGCGTGCTGACGCTCAATTCGCTCACCGGAGCGGGACTCACCACGGTGCCGTTCACCGGCGCCTCGCCCGCCGTTACCGCCTTGCTCGGCGGGCATGTCGAAGGCGTCATCCTCGCGCTCGGCACGATGACGGGCCACTTGAGGAGCGGCACGCTGCGGGGCATTGTCATCTCGGGCAAGTATCCGGATTTTCCGGACATCCCGACGCTGTCGGAACTCGGCTATTCGGAACAGCTCTTCGGAATCTGGGTGGGATTCTTCGCACCGGCAGGCGTGCCCGCCGCAGTCACGCGAGCGCTGGTTCCGGCGCTCGAGCGCGCCATCCGGTCCCCCGCCATCGGCGCGAAGTTGAGGACGCTCGGGATTCTGATGGACTATTCCCCGCCGGAGAAGCTCCTCGCCGAGATCCGCGAAGAGCGCGCGCGCGTGCAAGGGCTCGCCCGCAAAGCCGGCCTCCTCAAGTAAAATCTGTCACGGCAGCTGGATCTTGCCGCCGCCGCCCAAGGGGCCCTGCGGGACGACGATCGAGGAACTCGCCTGGCGGCGCAGCTCCTGCAGCTCGCGCACGGTGCGGTCGATCGCCTCTTTCGCGGCCGGTCCGAACTTCTCCGCCGCTTCCTCGAGCGACGCGGCGCCGATCTCGAACCCGATGGGGATGGATCCGGCGGGAGTCATGATCTGCGTCTCACCGACGTAGAGGACCGTCCTCGAGGCATCCGGTTTTCCGTCTTTCGCGACGGGGGTCAAGCGACGGATCGTGCCGATGCGCCTGTCGGTGAAAATTTCCTCCAGGTAGAGCTTGTCCGGATCGAGCTTCAGCTCTGAGGACTTGAGTTCGGGCGTGGCCATGCCTGGGCTCCGGACTCGATGTCAGGCCAATCCAATCGGGTCAGCGATAGCCAGACTCTTTCGCGTTGTGGACGATCCGGATCAAGCGGCCTGCTGACGGGTTGCCGACGCTGCCACCCGCGAATACCAGGCGCCCCTGGCCCTTGTACGCCAGCTCGTGCCGGTAACGATCACCGCCGAAGTAGAACGGAATGAACGCCTTGCCCGTCACGTAAGCGCCCTGGTCCGTGGGCTGACCAATCAGGTCGGTGACCTCCTTCATACTCATGCCTATTTTTACCTTGGTGAATTTGCTGTTCTTCGCAGGGGTACCAACTATTTCTCCCTCTGTGGCGTCGCCGCTCTTGGCAGCCGGCGCTTTTGCCGTCGCAGGAGCCTGCGCCTTTGTGGAGCTTGTCGTGGAGCTTTCGGATTTCGGTGCCGTCTTGCAGCCCACCAGCAGACAGGCTGACCCGAGCGCCATCGCCAGAAGCGGAAGGTTCAGGTGAGTCATGGCTAGTCTTCCTTTTTCCAGGTGGTAAACAGTCGCTTCATCATTGTGCCCACGGTTGCTTCACTAAAGCAAATGCCCTCCTCCATCAGGTCTTCTTCCCGAGCTCCGTTCCTGCGAGCTTCTCCCAGTAGCGCACCACGGCGGTGTGATCCAGCCCGGGACCGAGCGCGCTCTGTGCGTCGGTCCAAGCCTCGAGGCAGGCCTCGGCGAGCGGGGCCGGTGATCCGGTCGAACGCGCGACCTCGAGCGCGGTCTTCAAGTCCTTCACCATCAGGTCGAGCGAAAACCCCGAGTCGAACGCGCGCGACAGGATGAATTGGTGAAACTTGTTGAGGGTCGAATTGTTCATCCCGGTCGACGCGTTGAGAATGTCCACGACGTTTCCCGGATCGAGCCCGAAGCGCTGCGCGGCAAGCACGCCTTCTGCCGCCGCGACGAGACCCGCCGCCGAGACATAATTGTTGAGAGCTTTCATCGTGTGCCCGGAACCGAGCGGGCCGGTCAGGAAGATCTGCCTGCCCATCGCCTCGAGGGTCGGCCGGCAGCGCGCGATGCTCTGCGCACCGCCGCCGACCATGATCGAGAGCGTCGCGTCGACTGCTTTCCTGACGCCGCCCGATACCGGCGCGTCGAGCATCGCAACGCCGCGCTCGGCGAGCCGCGCGCCGAGCTCGCGCGTGCCCAGCGGAGAAGACGAGCTCATGTCGATCAGGACGCTGCCGCGCGAAAGCCCCGCGAGCAGGCAATCTCCGGCCCCGCCCGGCCCGAGCGAGACCGCGCGCACGGCTTCCCCGTCGGGAAGCATCGTGATCACCGCCTCGCAGCGCTCGGCCGTAGCCTTGAGCGACCCCGGCGCCTCGGCTCCGATCGCATCGCGGGCGCGTCTGAGCGCGTCGCGGTCTACGTCGTGCGCGACGATCGCGTAGCCCGCCCGGGCGAGATTGCGCGCCATGGGATGGCCCATCCGGCCGAGGCCGATGAAACCGATGCGCGCGGGGGGAACGATCGGACGTGAATTTACCGGGGAACTCGCCATCGCCTCGAGCGTCCTCTGAAGCGACTCAAGTAACGCCGAGCGCCAGGCCGACGATGCGGGGCAGCGTTTCGCCGATCGAGTCCCGGAGCACCGCGTCGGCGATACCGTCGAACGGCGTCGGCTCGGCGTTCACGATCACCACGCGCGCACCCGCGTGCTTCGCGGCCGGCACCGCGCCGGCGATCGGATAGACCTGCAGGCTCGTGCCGATGGCGAGAAGCAGGTCTGCTTCGGCCGCCGACTGCATCGCGCGATCGATCACTTCCGGGACCAGCGCCTGGCCGAACGAGATCGTGTCGCTCTTCAGCAGACCGCCGCAATGCCCGCATGGCGGATCGGATTCTCCTGAGCGCACGCGATCGAGCGTCGCCTGCATCGGTCCCTTCCAGCCGCACGAGAGGCACACTACCTTGTGCACCGTGCCGTGCACCTCGATCACGCGCTCGGGCGAGTTGCCCGCCTTCTGGTGCAATCCGTCGATGTTCTGGGTGATGAGCGCGTGGAGCTTGCCGTGCCGCTCGAGCTCCACGATCGCAGCGTGGCCCGCGTTCGGACGCGCCGTCCATGCCGGGTGCGAGAGGCGCGCCTGCCAGGATTTCCTTCGAATCTCGGGATCGGCGACGTAGTAATGGATGTTGGAGAGCTTCTCCGCCTGCGGGTCCTTCGTCCACAGTCCTTGCGGGCCGCGAAAATCCTGAATCCCGGACTCGGTGGAGATGCCGGCGCCGGTGAGGATCACTATGCGCTTGGCGTCCTCAACCCACTTCCGGATGGAGGCGATTGTCACCGACTCGATCTCGCCCGGGCCGCGGCACCGCCACGCGGCGCCCGAATAAACCGCACCCACGCCCAGAGGGCGAGGAGGTCCGCGAGCACGGCTCCCACGCCGAACAATGCGCGCCCAAGCATTTGACTGGTTTGCAGTGGCCCGCGGACATTGTTGAGGGAAAAACCCCTCCTGACGCCCGAGTCACCCGGCCCGAAGGCGATCCAGTCCGCCGTCAGCGCGAGCGCGGTGATCATCAGGGCCGCGATCAGCGCGCGCGTCCTGACGAAGCTCCCGGGCAGCGCGAAGAACGCTCCACCGAGGGCGAAGGCCATCCCCACCGGCAATGCCGCTAATTCCCAGGCGGCGAACCTGTTCGCCTTGGGCCCGAGCTGATAGACGCCGAGGGCGACAACGCCCAGGCCCACTGCACACACCGCGAGACCGATCGCAACGCGCTTGCCCAGCGACGGACTTTTTTCGGCCACACTCCTCCCTTTCCTTCTAACTCCGCAATTTGAACCGCTGGATCTTTCCCGTCGCAGTCTTAGGCAGCTCTGGGAGGAACTCGATCCAGCGCGGATACTTGTAGGGTGCAAGCTTGTCCTTGACGTGCTGCTGGAGCGCGGCCTTCAGCGAGTCGTTCCCCGAGTTGCGCTGCTTGAGAACGACGTAGGCCTTCGGCTTGATGAGTTTGTTCTCGTCTTCGGCGCCGACCACCGCCGCTTCGAGCACTGCTTCATGCGTGACGAGAGCTGCTTCGACTTCAGCGGGCGAGACGTAGATGCCCGAGACCTTCAGCATGTCGTCCGAGCGCCCGCCGTATACGTAGTAGCCGTCCTTGTCGAGGCTGTACTTGTCGCCGCTCTTCGTCCAGGCGCCGATGAAGGTGTTGCGGCTCTTGTCGTGGTTATTCCAGTAGCAGGCGGCGTTCGTCGGCCCGCTGATCTGCAGTTCTCCCATCTCGCCCTGCTTCACCGGGTTGCCGCGCTCGTCCACCAGGCGCAGCTCGTACCCCGGCACCGGTTTGCCCGTGGTGCCGTAGCGCAGGTCGTTCGGCCGGTTGGAGAGAAAGATGTGCAGCATCTCGGTCGAGCCGATTCCGTCGAGGATCTCTACGCCGGTCCTTTCCTTCCAGCTCTTCGCGATCTGCGGCGGGAGCGCTTCCCCGGCCGAGACGCACAAGCGCAGTGCCAAGTTCTCCCGTTTCGGGAAATCGGGGCTCGCAAGCATCGCCGCGTAGAGCGTCGGCACTCCATAGAAAATCGTCGGCTTCCTTTCGGTGAGCCGCTTGAACACGGACGCCGGCGTCGGACGCTCGGCCATCAGAATCGCGGTGGCGCCGGCCGCAAGCGTAAAGGAGAGCGAGTTGCCGAGACCGTACGCGAAAAAGAGCTTTGCCGCGGAGAAGGCGACGTCGCTTTCCTTGTGCCCCAGCACGGCATTCGCGTAGAGCTCGGCGGTGAGGATCATGCTGGAATGGACATGGACCGTGCCCTTCGGCATGCCAGTCGAACCCGACGAGTAGAGCCAAAAGCAAGCGTCGTCGGAAGTCGTCGGAGCGGGTGCAAGCTCGGTCTTCCCCTTTGCCAGCACGTCTTTGAATGCGGTGTGGCCGTGAGCGCTCCCGCCGGAAACGATGACCTGTTTCAGGAACGGGGGCTTGCCGATCGCCGGTGCGAATTGCGGCAGCAGCTGCTCCGACACGATGAGCGCCTTGGCACGGCTGTCGGAGAGCATGTACTCGTAATCCTTCGGGGTGAGCAAGGTATTCACCGCGACCGGGATGATGCCCGCCTTGATCGAGCCGAGAAACGCCGTGGGAAAGTCGATCGTGTCGGTGAGCGCGAGCAGGACGCGATGCTCCATCTCGAGGCCCATCGCCTGCAGCCCCGAGCCGAAGCGGTTGACGCGCTCGGCGAGCTGGCCGAAGCTGTATTGTCCGCCGTCGTCGATGTAGGCGAGTTTGGCCGCGCGGCCCGCGGCGAGGTTGCGCTCGATCAGGTCGTGGGCGGCGTTGTATTCGCGGGGAATTCCGACGCTGGGCGGGCTGACCGAATGATCGGCGGTGCTGCGCGAGGGCACAGTTTCTCCCAATGGATTTGACGCCCGCTTCCCTGGCCTTCGGCGTGGAGGGGAGCCTTGCGCGGCCATTTTATGCTCAGCACGGGAGCCTCGCACGCGGCGGACGTTTGGGAGCAAAATATCAGTCCCGAGGGACGCATACAAGGAGGCCGCCGCGACGGATTCATCATCCGTTTTCCGGACAAGATCTAGCGCTAACTAATGGTGAAAAGAAAAGGCCGCCCGAAGGCGACCTTTCGACGGATCCGTCAGCGGTTCAACGTATCACGAGACGCGGCAAATTCAAGTTGCGGCAAGACAGCAGCGCCATTTTTGTGACGCTCGTATTTCTCTGCCATTTTGCGCAGCACCAATCGGAACCACCGAAATTGGTCATCCGGAACTGAAAAAACGACTTCCTTAAGGCGCGAATCACACCCTTCCTGGAAGGATTGCAGCCCTACCCGGGCATCGGCGATCCTAAGTGCCTCCGCCAAACGCTCGGGCGCAATGAGATTGAGACACTGCATAGCTTCAAGGTAACGGGCCGCCATGCCATTACCCCAGCAAAAACCATGCCCTGGCGTCTGGCGGGCGTCGATCAATAGCCGATCGCGGCGCCGTCGCTCCTCGGATCGGCGCCGCCTGCGCGCACTCCCGACACCGGATCGATCGTGATGCCGTGCGCATGGCCGGCGAGCTCGCAAAAGTCCGGCCAGCGATTTGCCGTGTGTCCCCGCCGCTCGAGCTCCTTCACGGTCGCCTCGGGAAAACGCCCTTCGATGTTGAGCAGGTCGCGCGGATCGCCGAGGTTGAAGCGCCCCGACAGCCAGCGCGGCATCTCGAGCGCCTGCTGGATGTCGAAGCCGAAATCGACGAGGCCCACGTAGCTCTGCAGATGGATCTGCGGCTGGCCGTCGGCGCCCATGCAGCCGAGAACCTGCCAGGGCCGGCCTTCCTTGAGCGCGATCGACGCGATCAGCGTATGCATCGGGCGCTTGCCCGGCTCGAGGCGGTTCGGATGCAGCGGATCGAGCGAGAAGTAGGCCGAGCGGTTCTGCAGCATGACGCCGGTGTCGCCCGCGACCACCCCTGAACCAAACGTGAAATAAAGGCTCTGGATCAGCGCGGCGGCATTGCCTTCGCCGTCCACCGCGCAGACGAACACGGTGTCGCCCGCGAGCGTGCCGTAGGAGAGAACCAGGTCCCAGGGCAGCGCGCGATCGGCGCGGACGAGGCGCCGGCGCTCATCGGCGTAGGGCTTCGAGATCAGCCGCTCGACCGGAATCGGCTGGAACTCGGGGTCGGCGAGCAGCCTGTCGCGGTCGTGGTAGGCGATCTGTTTCGCCTGCACCAGCAGGTGCACGAGTTCGGGACCGAGCGGATCCATCCTGCCGATCTCGTAGGACTCGACGAGGTTGAGCATCTCGAGCACGGCGAAGCCTTGAGTCGGGGGCGGTGTTTGGAAAATCTCGACGCCGCGGTAGGCCGCCGAGAGCGGCTCGCCCCAGCTTGCACTCTGCGCGCGAAAGTCCGCCTCGTCGAAAAATCCGCCTCCCGCGCGGGAGAAGTTTGCGAGCGCGCGCGCCGTCTCGCCGGCGTAGAAGCCCTCGCGTCCGCCGGCTGCGATCCGCTCCAGCACCCGCGCGAGCCCGCGGTTGACGAGCTTGCCGCCCGCGCGCGGCGTTGCGCCGCCGGGTGTGAAGACCGCGAGAGCGTGGGCGTTCAGCGCGTTGTCGGCGGCGTGCAGCTCGATCGCGCGCGCGAGCCGCCCGGTGACGGGAAAGCCTTCGCGCGCGTAGCCGATAGCCGCGGCGAGATCGCGCGCCAGGGACAGCCGGCCATATCGTTCGTGCGCGGCGCACCAGCTTGCGACTCCGCCCGGAACGGTCAGGGTCGCGGGAAGAAAGCCGCGCAGCGGGATTTCGTCCATGCCGCGCGAGCGGAACCAGTCGATGCTCGCGTCCTTCGCGGCACACCCGCCGCCATTCAGGGTGCGCACGCGGCGCGCTTCTGCGTCGTAGATCAGCCAGAACGCGTCGCCCCCGACGCCGGTCATGTGCGGGTAGAGCACCGAAAGCGCGGCGCCCGCCGCAATCGCGGCGTCCACCGCCGAGCCCCCTGCGCGAAGGGCGTCGATACCCGCCGCGGAAGCGAGGGAATGCGGCGAGGCGACCATGCCGGTTGGCGCAATCGTCGCGGGCCGGCCTGTGGTGATGGGAAACATGCCCGGATTTTACGCGGGTGCGCGCTGGAATACGCTATCCTTGCCCACTCGAAAAGGAGCCGCTGCATGAAAACCCTGCGAAGCTACCTCGGCGACAAGTGGGTCGAGGGATCGGGCGCGCCGCAGACGCTCGTCAACCCCGCCACCGAAGAACCGCTTGCGCAGGTTTCGAGCAACGGCCTCCACCTCGCCGCGGCGCTCGAGCATGCGCGCCGCAAAGGGGGACCCGCGCTGCGCGCGTTGAGCTTTGCCGAGCGCGGGATGCTCCTCAAGGAGATGGCAAAGGCGATCCAAGCGCACCGCGACGAATTGCTCGATCTCGCGGTCGCGAACGGCGGCAATACCCGCTCGGATGCGAAGTTCGACGTCGATGGCGCGATCTTCACGCTCCAGACCTACGCCGAGCTGGGCGCTGCGCTCGGCGCTGCGAAATTCTTGATCGACGGGGAAGGCGTGCAGCTCGGCCGTTCGCCGCGCTTTCATGGCCAGCATGTGAGCGTGCCGCGCCACGGAGTCGCGGTGCAGATCAACGCGTTCAACTTTCCGGCGTGGGGATTGGCGGAGAAAGCGGCCTCGGCGCTCCTCGCGGGAATGCCCGTGCTCTCCAAGCCCGCGACCAGCTCGGCGATGGTCGCGTACCGCGTGATGGAGATCCTGGTCGAGAAGAAGGTCCTGCCCGAAGGGACGCTCTCGCTCCTCGTGGGCCCCCCGCGCGACCTGCCCGCCTTGCTCGGCGCGCAGGACGTGCTCGCGTTCACGGGCTCAGGCGACACGGGCATGCGCATCCGCGCGCTGCCGAACCTCATCCGCGAGTCGGTGCGCGTGAATGTCGAGGCAGACAGCCTGAACGCCGCGGTGCTCGGACCCGACGCCGAGCCGGGCGGCGACATGTACGAGACCTTCCTGAAAGACGTGCTGCGCGACATGACTCAGAAGGCGGGCCAGAAGTGCACCGCGATCCGGCGCGTGCTCGTGCCCGCGGAGCACGCCGCCACGGTGCGCGGCGACCTCGCCGAGAGCTTGAAAGCAGTGCGCGTCGGCAATCCCGCGCTGGAGGAAACGCGCATGGGGCCGCTCGCGTCAGGCAGCCAGCTCGCCGAGGTGCGCGAAGGCGTAGCCAGGCTAGGTGCCGAAGGAAAGGCCGCGTTCGGCAGCGCCGCGCCGCTCGGTAGCAAAGGCTTCTTCATCTCGCCCGTGCTGGTGGAATTTGCCAAAGGCGCGCTCGCCGGATCGGTGCACGCGCGCGAAGTGTTCGGTCCGGTGGCCTCGCTTCTGCCCTACTCGGGCAAAGGCGCCGATGCCGCGGCGATCGTCGCGCGCGGCAACGGGGGCCTCGTGTCCTCGGTGTATTCGGAAGACGCGGCGTTTCTGGAAGAGATCGTCGCAGGCGTCGCGCCGTATCACGGCCGGCTTTTCCTCGGCCATCCGAAGATCGAGATGTCGCCGGGCCCGGGAACCGTGCTCCCGCAGCTCGTGCATGGCGGCCCCGGGCGCGCGGGCGGAGGTGAGGAGCTGGGCGGCGTTCGCGGTCTCGCCTTCTACATGCAGCGCGTGGCGCTGGAAGGCTCGCGGCCGGTGATTCAGAAGCTGCTCGGAGTGCAGCCGTCTTAGAGCGCGTGCCGCGCGATGCGAACGCGCGTCGCGCGCATGTCGTCGCCGCGGATTTCGCGCAGCGCGTAGCCGACGAACTCGGACACGACGTCCTTGCGCCAGTAGAGGTCGAGGTCGGTATTGTCCATCGGCTTGGCGACCGAGGCGACCTTCCGGCCGACTTCGGCGATCGCTTCGTCGGTCAGCTTACGACCGACGAGCAGCTCGCCCGCCTTGGTGAGGAGCGGGCGCGAGGAGACCGCGCCGAGCGCGACGCGCGCCTCCTCGACGGTGCCGTCGCGCGCCGTCTTCACCGCCGCGGCGACGCCGAGCACGGGGAAATCGAACGAGCCGCGGCGGCGCAGCTTCCAGTAGCTGCTCTTCCAGCCTTCTGGGGCGGGCAACTTCACTTCGGTGAGGATCTCGTCGGGCTGGCGCGTCAGGTAATCGATGCCGTCGTTCCGGTACAGGTCGGCGAGCGCCACGTCGCGCTCGCCTTGGATGGAGACGAGCCGCACGGTCGCGCCCAGGGATATCAAGGCTGGCGCAGTGTCGGTCGAGGAAGCCGCGACGCAGCGCTTGCTCGCGGTGGCGACCCAGCAGATTTCGCCGTCTTTCTTCATGCAGAAGTCGATCGCCTTGCGCCACTCGTAGTTCTGGTTGTAGTAGTTGCAGCGTGTGTCCAGACAAAGGTTGCCGCCGAGCGTGCCCATGTTGCGCAGGTGCACGGTCGCGACCTGCGCCGCCGCCTGCCACAACGCGGCGTATTTTTCGCGCACCGCGGCGTTCGCGACGATTTCATTCAGCGTCAGTCCCGCGCCGAGCGTGCTGTCCGAGCCATTGGATATTTTCTTCAGCGCTTCGATCCGGCGCAGCGAAACGAGCGTCGCCGGCGTCTGGTGGCGCCGCTTCATGTTGGGCAAGAGATCCGTCCCGCCAGCGATCGGCATCGCCTGCGGGCCTTCGGCGGCGAGGATCTTCGCCGCCTCGACCAGGGTTTTCGGCGAGTGAAAGCCGAACCAGGGCAGCCGCATCATGCGACGGCTTCCTTCTTCACGGGCGTGCGCCGCGGCGTGTTGACGGAATTGCCGTCGCCGCCTTCCCAGGGCGGCGGTACGAGCATCGGTTCGGGATACGGTACGTCGGGAAAGCTCTCCGGCCCGACTCGCGGCGTTTCGCCCCTGGCCTTTTTTTCCAGCGCGGCGAGCACCTTGTCGGGCGTGATCGGCAGCTCGTCGATGCGCACCCCGACCGCGTCGTAGACGGCGTTCGCGACCGCCGGCATCACCGGAAGCAGCGGCCCCTGCCCCACTTCCTTCGCCCCGAACGGACAATTCGGGTCCGGGTCCTCGACCAGCTCGGTAAACACTTCGGGCATGTCCAGGGAGGTCAGGCTCTTGTATTCGAGGAGCGACGGAATCTTGTGCACCAGCGCGTTGGAGAGCTTGGGCGGCAGTCGCCGGAACACCTGCTCTTCCATGAGCGCCTCGCCCAGGCCCATGTAGACGCTGCCTTCCACCTGCCCGCGCGCGCTCACCGGGTTGATGGCGCGGCCGATGTCGTGCGCGATCCAGACTCTCGGCACGGTGATCCAGCCGGTGTTGCGGTCCACTTCGGCTTCGACCACGCACGCCGTATAGGAGTACGCGGGAGACGGCCCGACGCCCGCCCCCTTGTAGCGGCCGGGTGAGCGCGGCGGCGAATACGAGCCCACCGAGCCGAGCGTGCCGAATTTTTCCTCGGCGAGGACGATCGCCTCGCGAAAGCTCATGAGCTTGCCGGGGTCGTCGGCGCGGAACACGCGCCCGCGCGCGAAGACGACGTTGTCGGGGAGGGTCTCCATATGCTCGGCGGCCGCGCGCGCGATGAGCTCGCGCAAGCGCTCGGCCGCCTGGATAGCGGCGTTGCCCATCATCACGGTGACGCGGCTGGAATA
>DASPWT010000220.1:0-11969 GCA_035637655.1 Burkholderiales bacterium
CGGGGACCTCGTGGTCATTGCGGTCGCTGAAGGCCGCGTGCCGCGTCCGGGCGCCCTGCCCGAGAAGGAAACCGGATTCATGGAGCAGCTCGGCCGGCTCGGCATCACCCGCATCGAGGAACTTTCCGCGCGCAGCCTCGCGGACAAAAAGCAGATGGGACCGTTGTTCAGCGCGCTTGCGCCGCCCGTCAATTCGGACTTCCGTCCTTTCGTGCAGCTTGAGGCTCCCCGGGCGCGTTTCCAGGGAAGCAGTGCTCGGGCGGTGCTGAGTCTTGCCGGAGCTCCCCTGCCAATACTCGAAATGGCCGCCGGGGCGGCGACGACGTATCTTCCCGAGCCGGTCGCGGAATACGTGCCTTCGCCGCGCATTCGGGTTCAGTCCGCGGCCCTGGAGATCGCACGAGGGCTCACCGGGCGCGCCGCGGACCCTCTGGATTCAAGGGAACCTGCGGCGATCGCGGTTTTGCTCGCGTTGAAGCGCCCCGGCGCGTTGTGCGGGGCCGAGCCGTCGAAAACGGCGCTCGATCAGCTGCATAATGCCGCGGAAATTACGCTTGCCAACCTCGCTCCGGAGCGACGTCGCGCGCTGTGGATCGAACGCAGGTGGCTTGGCTGCGCGCCTCGGTCGCCGGAGGTTCGAGAAAAACTCGAGGTGTACGCGGCCATTGCCGCGCGCGACAAGCGGGCGATGCTCGCGCGCGCCCGGGCGCTCCTCTCGCGACCGGCAAGGGAAGGGGACAATTGGGGTCGTTACCTGCTCATCACGGCCATGCTCGGCGCGCTCGCCACCGGCGAACGCGAGGAAGCGCGGCGGCTTTGGGAAAGCTACGGAAGCAAACTGTATCCGGGCGGGGACATTCCTCCGTACGTGGTCTACCTCGCCAACCTGAGCTGAGTCGCGCCGGCCTATTTTCAACCCTTCAGCGAACGGGCGCGGAGCGCGTCGAGGGTGGTGCTGGTGGTGATGGCCTGCGGGTCGATGCGAAGCTCGATCAGCGCGGGCTTCCCCGACGCCTCGGCGGATTTCACCGCGCGCTCGAAAGCCGGCGCGAACAGCGCGGTCTCATCGACCATCTCGCCGTGTGCGCCGTAGGCGCGCGCAAGCGCGGCGAAATCCGGGTTCACGAGCGTCGTTCCGTAAACGCGCGCCGGATAGTCTCGCTCCTGGTGCATGCGGATCGTGCCGTACATTCCGTTGTTGACCACGACGAAAATCACCGCCAGCCCGTACTGCACCGCGGTGGCGAGCTCCTGCCCGTTCATGAGGAAGTCGCCGTCGCCGTTGATCGAGACGACGACGCGCTGCGGATGCGCGACTTTCGCCGCGACGCCTGCCGGAACGCCGTAGCCCATCGAGCCGTTGGTGGGCGCGACCTGCGTGCGCAGCCCCGGATAGCGGTAGAAGCGCGAGATCCAGCCTGCGAAATTCCCCGCGCCGTTGGCGATGATCGCATCCTCCGGGAGGCGCTCGCGCAGCCAGGCGACGATTTCGGCGAGCTGAACCTTGCCGGGGTTCGGGGCGGGCTTCGTCCATTCGAGATAGTCGGCTCGCGCCTGCTCGCGCCAGACTCGCCATGCGGAACCGTCCAGCTTCATCGCCTTGAGAGCCGCTGCGATCTGCGGCATGCCCGAGTTGACGAGCAGCTCGCCCTGGTACACCCGGCCGAGCTCCTCGGCGCCCGCGTGCACGTGCACGAGTTTCTGCTTCGGCCGCGGCGGCTCGACGAGCGTGTACGCGCCGGTGGTCATCTCGCCCAGTCGCGCGCCGATCACGAGCAGCAGGTCCGCGCTGCGCACGCGCTCGGCGAGCTTCGGGTTGATGCCGATGCCGACGTCGCCGACGTAATGGTCGTGACGGTTGTCGAACAGGTCCTGGAAGCGGAACGAGCAGGCGATCGGGAGGTCGGAGTTTTCCGCGAAAGCCCGCAGGTCGCGGCAAGCATCGCGGGTCCAAACCGTGCCGCCGAGGATGACGAGCGGGCGCTGGGCTTGCGCGAGCAGCGCGCGGAGTTTTTCCAGGTCGCCGGCGGAGGGGCTCGCCTGCACCACCTGGTAGGGCGCCACGTCGGCGACGCTCGCGGTCCGGGTGAGCATGTCTTCAGGCAACGCGAGCACCACCGGCCCGGGCCGTCCCGACATCGCCAGGTGAAAGGCGTGGCTCACGTACTCGTGCATGCGGTCGGCGCGCTCGATCTGCGCGACCCACTTCGCCATCGGCCCGAACATCTGGCGATAGTCCACTTCCTGGAACGATTCGCGGTCGGCGAACTCTCCGGGAACCTGGCCGATGAAGAGGATCATCGGTGTCGAGTCCTGCTGGGCGGTGTGCACGCCGATCGAGGCATTGGTCGCGCCGGGCCCGCGGGTGACGAAGCAGATGCCCGGCCGGCCCGTGACCTTGGCCCAGGCCTCGGCCATGTACGCGGCGCCGCCGTCCTGGCGGCAGACGATCAGCTTGATCGCCTCGCGCGCGTCGAAGAGCGCGTCGAGCACCGCGAGATAGCTTTCGCCGGGAACGCAGAACGCGGTATCGACGCCGTGGATTTTCAGCGCGTCGACGAGAATCTGCGCCGCGGTCCTCGTTGTGCCCGTGTTGGCCATCGGCTGGACGGTGCGTGAAAAGCCGCAACTATACCGCAGCGATGCGGCCCAGGTGCCGATTGGATAGAATCGCATCGGACACCGCATCGAAATCCATGGTCGACGACATTCCCGGCTTGCGCCGCATCTTGAAGACGAGCAAGGTCATCGCCGTCGTCGGCCTTTCGGGCGACTGGTTCCGGCCGAGCTACTTCGCGGCGAAATACATGCTCGAGCACGGCTACACCGTGATCCCGGTCAATCCGGGGTACGACGCGATCCTCGGCCAGAAATGCTGCAAGTCGCTGCGCGACATCCCGATCAAGGTGGATATCGTGGACTGCTTCAGGAAAACCGAGGAGATCATGCCGATCGCCGAGGACGCGATCGCCATCGGCGCGAAAGTGCTGTGGCAGCAACTGGGCGTGACGAACGCCGAAGCGGCAAAGAAGGCGGAGGCCGCGGGGCTCGAGGCGGTGATGGATCGCTGCGTGAAAATCGAGCACGGGCGGCTCTTCGGCGGCCTCAACTGGTGCGGGGTCAATACCCGGGTGATTTCGGCCAAGCGGCCGCAGTGGCTGCCGTACTAGAGGATTGTCGGCCAACACGCACAGGCACCCGGTTTGTCCAGTTCTCCCTACAGACCGCATTGAAGCGAGCGTGTATCCTGCGGGAGTCTATGCCATCAGGGTGACATGACTGAACCGCTCAGGATACTGCTTGCGGAGGACAGCGAATCCGACGCCGAGCTGGTGCAGCGCGAGCTGAAACGCGGAGGCCTGGATTTCCAGAGCCGCCGGGTGCAGACCGAATCGGACTTTCGTCGCGAGCTGGACGAGTTCCAGCCCCATCTCGTCATCTCTGATTTCTCCATGCCGCAATTCAACGGGCGGGAAGCGCTCGCGATCGCGCGCGAGTCCCGGGGCGACATTCCGTTCATTTTCATTTCAGGCACGATCGGCGAGAACGTCGCCATCGAGATGATGAAGGCCGGCGCGGACGACTATGTCATGAAGAACAATCTCGCCCGGCTCCTGCCTGCGCTCAAGCGCGAGCTGCGCGAGGCCGAAGTGCGGCGCGGACGCAGGCTCGCCGAAGAGGGATTGCATGAGAGCGAATCCAGGTTTCGACAGCTCATCGAGCAAGCCTCGGACGGCATCTTCGTCACCGACAAGGAGGGAAATTTCATCCTCGTGAACTCCCGGTATTGCGAGATGCTGGGCTACAGCGGAGCAGAGCTTCTGCGGCTTCACAGCGAGGTGACCTACCCCGAGGGAGAAAGGGAGAAACGGGCGCAACACCGCGCAGAAGTCCACGAGAGAAAAACGAGCCTGTACGAGCGGATGATCCGGCGCAGGGACGGCACCTGTTTCCCGGCCGAAGTCAGTATCAAACTTCTCGGCGACGACAATGTTCAGGGGATCGTGCGCGACATCACGGAGCGCAAACAGGCACAGCAGGCGCTGGCCGAAAGCGAGGCGGGGCTGCGCCGCGCTCAGGTCATGGCGAAGATCGCGCACGTCGTCACGGGACCCGACGGGTCGTTCGAGCGCTGGTCCGATACCCTGCCGCAGCTGATCGGGGTGGAACCCGCTCAAATGCCGCGGAGCACGCGCGAGTGGCTGGACCTCCTGCATCCGGACGATCGCGAAAGGTTTCGCGCGACGGCCATCGAGGCCGGCCGTGCGGGTGCGCACAAGGACGTCGAGTACCGGCTGCGGCGTGCCGACGGCGCATGGATTCAGGTACGTCAAGTGATCGAACCGCTCCAGAGCCAGACCGATGCCGAAGGCGGAACGCGATGGTTCAGCACGCTGCAGGACGTGACCGAGCACAGGCTCGCTGAGGAAAAAATCCTCCGCCTCACGCGCGTCTATGCGGTGCTGAGCGGTATCAACGGCCTCATCGTCCGCGTGCGCGACCGGGACGAGCTTTTCCGCGACGCATGCCGGATCGCGGTAGAGGCCGGAAAATTCAAACTCGCCTGGCTCGGCGTCGTCGATCGCGATGCGGCGCGCGTGAAGCCGGTCGCTTGGCACGGCGGCGAGGAGGATTACTTCCAGTTGATGCCCCTGGCGCTGAACGAGTCCGACCCCGAACGATACGGGCTGGCGGGACGCGCGATCAGAGAGCGAAGAGCGATGGTCGTCGAGGACATGGCGAAGGATCCGCGGGTCTTGCTCCGCAAGGAAGCCTCGGAGCGCGGCTTTCATTCCCTGGTCGTGCTGCCTTTGCTGGTGTCGGACGAGGCGGTCGGCGTGCTGGCCCTGTACGCGACGGAGGTCGGGTTTTTCGATGAGGAGGAAATGAAGCTCCTCATCGAACTCTCGGGTGACATCTCGTTCGCGCTCGACCACATCGCGAAAGCCGAGAAGCTCGATTACCTCGCCTACTACGACTCGCTCACGGGCCTGGCCAACCGCAGCCTGTTCCACGAGCGTCTCGTTCAATACCTGAGCGCAGCCCAAACCGAAAAAAGCAGGCTTGCCGTTGCCGTGGTGGACGTCGACCGCTTCAAGATCATCAATGACTCGCTTGGCAGGCAGGCGGGCGACGAGCTGCTCAGGCAGATCGCGGAGCGCATCGAGAGCCACGCGGGCCCGATCCGGATGGCGCGGATCAGCGCCGACCGCTTCGCGATCGTGCGCACGGGCGTGAGCTCCGAGAGCGAGGTTGCCCGGCTCGTCGAGCAATGGCTCGCGGAATGCTTCGGTCCGCCTTACGCGGTGAGCGGCACCGAGCTCAGGGTCTCCGCCAAGGCCGGCATCGCGCTGTTTCCCAACGACGGCGCCGACGCTGACGCCTTGTTCCAGAACGCCGAAGCAGCCTTGAAGAAGGCCAAGGCGACGGGGGAACGGTATCTGTTCCATACGCAGCAGATGACCGAAAGGATCGGTGAAAAGCTCGCGCTGGAGAACAAGCTGCGGCAGGCGCTGGAAAAAGAGGAATTCGTGCTGCACTACCAGCCCAAGGTGGATACGGCCACCCGGCGCATCGACAGCGTGGAGGCCCTGATCCGCTGGCAAAGCCCCGAGCTGGGTCTCGTGCCCCCCATGCAATTCATTCCCTTGCTCGAGGAAACGGGGCTGATCCTGGAGGTCGGCGCCTGGGCGTTGCGGCGAGCCGTGCTGGATCACCACACCTGGACAGAACAGGACGGGCATGCGCCGCGCATCGCGGTAAACGTGTCGCCGATCCAGCTGCGCAAACGCGATTTTGTCGCCTCGGTCGAGGAAGCGATGAGGTCCGGGGCGGTCCCGCCCGGCATCGATCTCGAGATCACGGAGAGCCTCGTCATGGAGGACATCGAAGCGAACATGAAAAAGCTGGAAGCGGTGCGGGTGCTCGGAGTGAGCATCGCGATCGACGACTTCGGCACCGGCTATTCCTCGCTCGGTTATCTCGCCAAGCTCCCGGTACACTCGCTCAAGATCGACCGCTCGTTCATCATCACCATGCTGAAAGACCCGGCCATCATGACGCTCGTCTCGACCATCATCTCAATGGCTCATTCGCTGCGGCTCAAAGTCGTCGCCGAGGGCGTCGACGCGGAAGAACAGGCCGAGGCATTGGATCGCCTCGGATGCGACCAGCTGCAGGGATACCTCTTCAGCAAACCCGTGAGCTTCGAGGAAATGACCGTTTTGCTCGGATCAAAGCTTTAGGCGATAGCCCGAGCCGGCGCATTGAACCGAACCCGCGTGTTATAGTTCGCGCGGCGCGGTAACGCCCGCGTTTCCTTCGCGCAACGACCCGCCACGCCCCGGATGGCTGACCGCAAGTTCGGTATCGAGACGCTCGCCCTGCACGCGGGGCAGATCCCCGATGCGGCGACTGGCTCGCGCGCCGTGCCGCTCTACCAGACCACCTCCTACGTGTTCGATTCGGCCGATCACGCGGCGAGCCTCTTCAACCTGCAGACCTTCGGCAACGTCTACACGCGCATTTCCAATCCGACCACCGCGGTGCTCGAGGAACGCGTCGCGGCGCTCGAAGGCGGGCGGGCCGCGGTCGCCACGGCCACCGGGCAGGCGGCGGAGATGACCGCGATCCTCACGCTCGCCGAGGCGGGCGATCACATCGTGTCCGCCTCGACGCTTTACGGCGGCACCTACACGCTGCTCGAGGTCAACCTGCGCAAGCTCGGGATCGAAACGACTTTCGTCAACCCTGACGATCCGGAGAATTTCCGCCGAGCGATAAAGGAGAACACGAAGATCCTATACGCCGAGACGCTCGGCAATCCCCTCATCAACATCGTCGACATCGAGGCGGTCGGCAAGATCGCCCGAGAGGCGGGCGTGCCTTTCATGGTGGACAACACCGTGCCCTCGCCGTATCTGTGCCGCCCGTTCGAGTGGGGCGCCGATATCGTGGTGCATTCGGCGACGAAATACATCGGCGGCCACGGCACGACCATGGGCGGGCTGATCGTGGAATCGGGGAAGTTTCCCTGGGACAACGGCAAGTTTCCGGGGATGACCGAGCCCTCGCGCGGTTATCACGGCGTGCGCTTCTTCGAGACCTTCGGCGACTTCGGCTACACGATGAGGGCGAGGATGGAGACGCTGCGCACCTTCGGCGCGGCGCTCTCGCCCTTCAACGCGTGGCTGCTGCTGCAGGGACTGGAGACGCTCCCCGTCAGGATGGAGCGTCACTGCGAGAACACGCTCTCGGTGGCGGAGTTCCTTCAGGGGCACCCGATGGTTTCGTGGGTCAACTATCCGGGGCTCCCCGACAACAAGTATCACAAGCTCGCGCAAAAATACCTGCCGAAGGGCGCAAGCGGGCTGCTGAATTTCGGCGTAAAGGGAGGTGCAAAAGCCGGCGTGAAATTCATCGAGGCGGCGACCTTCATGAGCCATCTCGCCAACATCGGCGACGCCAAGACGCTGATCATCCATCCGGCCTCGACCACGCATCGGCAGATGTCCGAGGCGGAGCAGGCCAAGGCCGGCGTTACTCCCGACATGATCCGCGTTTCGGTCGGGCTCGAAACGCTGGACGACATTCTCTGGGATGTGGACAATGCGCTTTCGGCCGTAGCGAAAGCCTAGTCTAGGGAATCCCTGATGCTGCAGCGGGCAGCAAGACCTGTCGTATTCGACACGCCCTATCCGACGCACCGCCGTCCGACCCTAGCGCGGAACGTCGTTTCCACCTCGCAGCCGCTCGCCGCTCAAGCCGGCCTGCGCATGCTGCTTGCAGGCGGCAACGCGGTCGATGCGGCGCTCGCGACCGCGATCACGCTCACGGTGGTCGAACCGATCTCGAACGGCATCGGCAGCGACGCGTTCGCCATCATCTGGGACGGGGTGCGATTGCACGGCTTGAACGCCTCGGGCCGCGCGCCCGCCGCGTGGACGCCGGAATACTTCAAGGGGCAGAAGGCAATGCCCGTGCGCGGCTGGAACAGCGTCTCGGTCCCGGGTTGCGTCTCGGCATGGGTGGATCTCTCCAAGCGCTTCGGCAAGCTCCCGTTCGAAAAGCTCTTCGAGCCCGCGATCGAATACGCGGCCAACGGATTCCCGGTTTCACCCTTCGTCGCCGAGCGCTGGAGCCCGCAGGTGCCCGAGCTGCGCGGCCAGCCCGGCTTCGCCGAAGCGTTCCTGCCGGGAGGACGCGCGCCGCGCGCGGGCGAAGTCTTCCGCTTCCCGGACCAGGCGAAGACGCTTGAGAAAATCGCCGCCACGAAGGGCGAAGCGTTCTACCGCGGCGAGCTCGCGGAGAAAATCGAGGCGCACGCCAAGGCGACGGGCGGCTCGATGACGCGCGCCGATCTCGCCGCGCACACGAACGACTGGGTAGGCACGATCAGCCAGGACTACCGCGGGCTCACCGTGCACGAGATCCCTCCGAACGGCCAGGGCATCGTGTGCCTGATGGCCCTCGGACTCCTCTCCAATTTCGACGTCGCCGATCACCCGGTCGATTCGGCCGACAGCGTGCACCTTCAGATCGAGGCGGTGAAGCTCGCTTTTGCCGACGCCTACCGTTTCGTCGGCGACGCCAAGGCGATGCCGGTCGCGCCGGAGGAGCTTCTCGATCCGGGCTACCTCGCTTCGCGCGCCAAGTTGATCGACATGAAGCGCGCCCGGGACTTCGGAGCGGGCTCCCCGCCCAGGGGCGGGACCGTCTACCTCACCGCGGCGGACGCAAGCGGCATGATGGTGTCGATGATCCAGTCGAACTTCATGGGCTTCGGCTCGGGCGTGGTCGTGCCCGGCACCGGGGTGAGCCTGCAGAACCGCGGCTCGGGTTTCGTTCTCACCCCAGGCCACCCCAACCAGGTAGCGCCGGGGAAGCGTCCCTTCCACACCATCATCCCCGGGTTCGTCGCGCGAAACGGCGCGCCCGTGATGAGCTTCGGCTTGATGGGCGGCAGCATGCAGCCGCAGGGGCACACGCAGATGATGGTGCGCATGGCCGACTACGGCCAGGGACCGCAGGGCGCGATCGACGGGCCGCGCTTTCGCTTCGTACAGGGTCTGGATGTCAGCTTCGAGGACGAGTGGCCCGAGGCGACCGTTGCAGACCTCGCCGGGCGGGGCCACCGGGTGATGAAGCTCCCCGAGGATTACAACGCCTTCGGCTGCGCCCAGATCGCGTACCGGCTCGAGGACGGTTATCTCGCCGCGTCGGATCCGAGGCGCGACAGCCTACCGGTCGGGTTCTGACGCTAGCGCCCGCACCAGCGCGCTTCGCGCGAGCAGGTTCGCCGCGGGGTCGTCGAGCGTCTGATATTTCCGCACTATGCCCTGCACCGAATCGAACCTGGCCCTGTCGATGCGACCCCGTTCGTAGAAGAGCGCGGCGGTGATCATGATGCCGAGCCGTTCCACGACGGGACTCTGGCTGAGCGCCGGAGTGGCGGAGACTTTTTCAAGGTAGCGCGCGTAGAAATCCGACCACTTCATCTTTCCCGATTCGGCGAGGGGCTCGTTGCTCCTCGCCCAGTTGTCGACCTCCTGGATGGCGTAGGTCTCGCTGAATATCGCGCAGCCGCACAGCGAAAGCACGAGAACAGCGGCCGGAGTACGCGTGTCCATTCCCAGGAACCCGGGTCATTCGAAGCCGGAAGGCGTATGGTAACGCAGGAAGTGCGGCACCGCGCACCGCGAGTAGAATGAGCCGGTCGCAATCGCAGGGAGACGAACATGCTGAAGCTGCACAACCCACGATCCATCGCGGCGCCGATCGGTACGTATTCCCACGGCATCGAGGTACCGCCCGGCGCGCGCTGGCTCCACGTGGCGGGCCAGATCGGGGTGCGGCCCGACGGGTCGGTTCCCGCCTCCATCGAAGAGCAGACCGAAGTGGTATGGCAGAACATTCTCGCGGTGCTGGCCGACGCCGGCATGGGAATCGGCGACGTGGTGAAAATCACCTCGTTTCTGACCCGTCACGAGAATTTCCCGAGGTTCGCCCAGGTTCGCGCGAAATTCCTCGGCAGCCACCGCCCGGCCTCGACGCTGCTCGTGATCTCCTCGCTCGCGAGGCCGGAGTTCCTCGTCGAGGTGGAAGCGATCGCGGCGAAGGCGCCGGCACCGAATAGACCTGCACGACGTCCTTCCGCGCGCCGGACGGGCAAGGGGAAGCGGCACGCCAGGCGCTGACACTTTCCCCACCGAAGAGGCAATCCGGTCATGCTGAAGCTTTGGGGCAGGATCAACTCGATCAACGTGCAGAAGGTGCTTTGGGCGCTGGCCGAGCTGAAAGTCCCTTACGAGCGCACCGAAGCGGGCCTGCAGTTCGGCGTCGTGAACGAGCCCTTCTACCGCAGGATGAATCCGAACGGCCGCGTGCCGACGATCGAGGACGACGGGTTGGTGCTGTGGGAATCGAACGCGATCGTGCGCTATCTCGCGGCGAAGCACGGCGTGGGCACGCTCTGGCCGAACGATCTTCGTCAGCGCGCCGACGCCGACCGCTGGATGGATTGGGCGACGAGCACCGTCGCGCCGGCGCTCACGCCCGTCTTCTGGGGCCTCATCCGCACGCCTGCTGAAAAACGCAACATGGCGGCGATCGAGGCCGACGCGGAAAAAGTCGGCCAGGCCTTCCAGGTGCTCGAGCAGAGCCTGGAGGGGCGCGATCATGTCGCCGGCAAGTCGTTCACCATGGGCGACATTCCGCTGGGGACGTTTGTCCATCGCTGGTACGCGCTCGCCGTGAAGCGCCCGAAGCTGCCCGGAGTCGAAGCCTATTACCAGCGGCTGCAGCAGCGCGGGTCGTACAGGAAACACGTCATGCTGCCGCTCAGCTAGCGGCCCAGGACGGCCAGGCGCGAATCGCGCTCCGATTTGTCCAGCTTGGCCAGCTCGCGCACGGCGGCGTAAAAAACCGGCAAATCGCCGTTCTTCTGGGCGAGCAGAGCACGAAATGCAGGCACGAGCTCGGAGTAACTCGCGACCGATGCGAGGAGCGCATTGTTCGCTCCGTGCGCGAACAACCGGTCGTAGGCTGCGAAGCCGCCCCAGGAAACTTTCAGCGCGCGGTATTCGTCCTGCATCTGCGCGAACATGCGTTGTTTTCCGGCGCGCTTTTCTTCCGGCTCGGCCGGCCGATCGTAAAATGCGGCAAGTTCCGCGCGGTACTTGATCACGAGTGCGACGAATTCCGAGCGCCCGCGCCGGGAGTCCGCGTAGGCCGCCCGCTGCGCGGACGTTCCCTCGCGCTCGAGCCAGCGCTGCATGCCCTCGTCCTCCACGGCAGAGGCGAAGGATTCGTTGAACACCGTGTCGCCCTTCAGGTACACCGCCTGGTGAGCGAGCTCGTGAAACACGATGCGCGCGACTTCGGGTTCCGGATACTGAACGAAAGTCGAGAGCACCGGGTCGCTGAACCAGCCCAGCGTCGAATACGCAGCGACGCCTCCGACGTGGACATCGTAGCCTTCGCCGGCAAGCGCGGCAGCGTGCCGCTCCGCCGCCTCCTCGGAGTAGAAGCCCCGATAGCTCGCGCACCCGGCGAATAGAAAGCACGACTCGACCGGCTTCACCGAGAATTCGGGCGCGGCAAACACGTTCCAGACCACGAAGGGCCGGCCGATGTCGGCGTAGCGGCGGTAGCTGTCGTTGTCCGGAAGCCCGAGCCCGCGGCTGGCGAATTCCCGAATCGCGAGCACCTTCGCCAGTTTTGCGCGGAGCGGCTCGGGCGTGTCCGGTTCGCGCAGGCGCTCCTCGATCGGAACCGCTAGCCGCATCACTTCCATGTGCCCGCCCACCGCCTGCGCGTAGTATTCGAGCGACGCGCACCCCGAGACGAGAAGAAGGGCGCCGAGCGCCGCGAGCCGCCTCATCGCTGGAATTCGCCGTTCCTGAGGAACGCGGCGGTCTGGCGCGCGATCTGCGGAGAGGCCAGCATCAGGGTGTGGCCGACCGGAAGGG
>DASPWT010000221.1:0-2772 GCA_035637655.1 Burkholderiales bacterium
CGAAGTGAGCGAGATGAACGAGATGAAGTGATTGCGGCGCTTGGCGCGCGTGTAGCGCAGCCCGACGAGGAGTTCGTATTGCACGCGCGAAGTGTGCCATAAGCGGTGATAAACTCGAAATCGAATGCACTGCAACCTGTACATTCCCGATTTCTTCTCTGCCCAGGGACTCCCACC
The DNA here is from genome assembly GCA_035637655.1 of Burkholderiales bacterium. Classification (GTDB taxonomy): domain Bacteria; phylum Pseudomonadota; class Gammaproteobacteria; order Burkholderiales; family SG8-39; genus VBDM01. The sequence goes on from DASPWT010000221.1 coordinate 178, forward strand.
CGCTGACAGCCTCGCGGCCGCGGAGACGCTGATCGCGAGAGGACGCCGCAAGCGGATGGCGCCCGTTTCGCGCGAAGCCTGGCTGTTCGAGCGCTTCGGCGTACCGAAGCAGCGCGACTGGCCGGTCGCCCCCTACACGCTGCTCGCGGACGGCGGAGCGCCCGAACGGCGCTACTGGATGCGCGCCGATCCCGTGCACCTGCAGGTGGGCCGCGACAGCCTGGGCCTGGCCGACAGCGCCGCTTTCGACGTTTCGCGCGCCGAGTCCGAAGCGCTCGTCGAGACGCTCAACCGCCATTTCGGCCAGACGATGCTCTTCTACCCCGTGCGGCCGGCGCGCTGGTACGTGCGCCTGGAGAAGGCACCGGATATGCAGACTACGCCCGCTGCCGCGGCGCGCGGGCTCGCGATCGATGAAAAGCTTCCATCCGGACCCGACGCAATGCGTTTTCACGCGCTCATGAACGAAGCGCAGATGCTGCTGCACGAGCACCCCGTCAACGCCGTGCGCGAGGCGCGCGGGGATCTGTCGCTGAACAGCATATGGTTCTGGGGCGGGGGCGTCATCGAGACCGCGAAAGCCCGGCCCTTCTCGGCGGTGGTCGGCGACGATCCGCTTGCCCGCGGCCTCGCGCTCGCGGCAGGAATCCCGGCCCGGGCGTTGCCGAGAGATGCCGGATCCATGCTCGCCAGCCTCGCGGATGAGGGAGTGGCGCTGGTCGTCCTGGACGCCCTGCGGGAGGCGCAGCTTCGCGAGCGCCGCACGGCGCTCGAGCGCGACTGGTTTCTCCCGCTGCTCGCCGCCCTGAAGTCCAGCCGGATCGGCATGCTCACGCTGCACCTTGCCGGAGAGAATCGGCTCCTTCAGGTCGAGACGGTGCGTTCCGACCTCCGCTATTTCTGGCGGCTGCGCAAGCCGCTTTCGGCCTATGCATAGCTGATGTCCCAGATCATCACCCGCCGGGTTCCGTTGCGCGTGCACGACCAGCTCGTGCGCGAAGGCCTGCATCCGGTACTTGCTCGCGTCTGCGCAGCGCGGGGAATCAGCCGGCGCGGCGAGCTCGAGGACGCGCTCTCCGGCCTCATTCCGCCTTCCGAGCTGCTGAACGCGGACCGCGCGGCGGCGCTGCTCGCCGATGCGATCGCGTCTGGCAGGCGCATGCTGATCGTCGCCGACTACGACTGCGACGGGGCGACTGCCTGCGCCGTTGGCATGCGCGCGCTCACCGCCTTGGGCGCGAACGTCGGCTATCTCGTCCCCAACCGCTTCGAGTTCGGCTACGGGCTGACCCCGGAGATCGTCGCGCTCGCGGCGCAATCGAAACCCGAGCTCATCATCACGGTGGACAACGGAATCGCCAGCGTCGAGGGCGTCGAAGCGGCGAGCCGGCTCGGCATCGGGGTGATCGTCACCGACCATCATCTGCCCGGTCCGGAGCTTCCGCGCGCCGCGGCCATCGTCAATCCCAACCAGCCCGGCTGCGCGTTTCCGAGCAAGAGCCTCGCGGGGGTCGGCGTGATGTTCTACGTGATGCTGGCCCTGCGGGCCGAGCTTCGCAAGCGTGGAGCGTTCTCCGGCAAGGAGGAGCCGAATCTCGGCGATGTGCTCGATCTAGTGGCGCTCGGCACGGTCGCCGACGTCGTGCCGCTCGATTTCAACAACCGCGTGCTGGTTGCGCAGGGCTTGAGGCGCATCCGCGCGGGCCGCATGCAGGAAGGCGTGCGCGCGCTCCTCGCCGTCGCCGGCCGCGATCCTTCGCGCTCGAGCGGATTCGATCTCGGGTTTCTTCTCGGGCCGCGGTTGAACGCGGCCGGACGTTTGTCCGACATGAGCGTGGGGATCGAGTGCCTGACGACCGATGATCGCGGGCGCGCCCTCGAAATCGCCCGGCAGTTGGACGATCTCAACCGCGCGCGACGCACCATCGAAGCCGACATGCAGGCGCAGGCCGATGAGCTGATGGCGAAGCTCTCGGTGGGCGAGACCTCCAGCATCAGCCTGTATGATCCGAGCTGGCACCAGGGCGTAGTGGGCATCCTCGCCGGGCGCGTCAAGGATCGCTACCACCGCCCGACCTTCGCCTTCGCCCCGGCCGGTGCCCGCGAGATCCGCGGCTCGGGCCGCTCCATCGCGGGCCTGCATCTGCGCGACGCGCTGGATCTCGTCGCGAAGCGCGAACCGGACCTGCTGCTGCGCTTCGGCGGGCACGCCGCCGCGGCGGGGCTCACGCTGCGCGCTCAAGATTTCGCCCGCTTCGCCGAGGGCTTCGAAGCCGTGGCGCGCGAGCTGCTCTCGCCCGCGCAGCTTGCGCGGGCGGTCGAGACCGACGGTTCGCTGGAGCCCGCGTACCTCGATCTCGGCCTCGCGCAACTATTCGATCATCAGGTCTGGGGACAGGGTTTTCCGCAGCCGATGTTCTGCGACGAGTTCGAGGTGCTCGGCCAGCGCGTGGTCGGCGAGAAACACCTGAAGCTCAAGCTCGCGCGCGCCGGGCGCACCGTCGAAGCCATGCGCTTCAACGCGCTCGATCCCCTGCCCTCGACCGTGCGCGCGGCGTACCGGCTCTCGGTCAACGAGTTCAACGGGATGCAGAA
>DASPWT010000222.1:0-64595 GCA_035637655.1 Burkholderiales bacterium
CGGCGAGAAACACCTGAAGCTCAAGCTCGCGCGCGCCGGGCGCACCGTCGAAGCCATGCGCTTCAACGCGCTCGATCCCCTGCCCTCGACCGTGCGCGCGGCGTACCGGCTCTCGGTCAACGAGTTCAACGGGATGCAGAATCTGCAATTGGTGATCGAGCACTGGGAGCCCACGCGATGAGCTTCTCGCGCATCAAAATCTCCTGGCCGAAGGGCGCGGCGGTCGCTGTGCTGGAAGGCACGCCGACTGCGCGAGCGCTCGTCACCGCATTGCCGATCAAGGCGAGAGCTCAGACCTGGGGCCAGGAAGTCTATTTCGAGATTCCGGTCACGGCAAAACTCGAAGGCGACGCGAGGCAGGTCGTCGCGCCCGGCACCGTCTGCTTCTGGGTCGAGGGCCGCTCGCTCGCACTGCCCTGGGGACGCACGCCGATATCCGAAGGAAGCGAATCGCGCCTGGTGACCCGCTGCAACGTCTTGGGCAAGATCGACGGCGACGCGAAGGAGCTCGCTTCGGTGCGCAGCGGCGACACCATGACGATCACCCTGGAGTAGCCGTGGAGAGAAAACGCGTCAATTCGAGCAAGATCCGCGCGGTCGGCTACGACCCCAAGTCGCAGATCCTGGAGATCGAGTTCAGCGACGGCAGGGTCAATCAGTACCACGGGGTCTCGCCCGAAGTGTACCGCCAGTTCATGGCCGCGCCCTCGCCGACGAGTTTCTTCGAGGACAAGATCGATGAGAGTTTTCCGTCGAGCCGCATAAGGTAGCGCGTATACAGGAAAGCCACCGATGTGGGGGATATACAAGGGGCATTGCCCCCTTGTTCGATACCTCCCCTATAATGCGCGTTTTTCGAGCGAAAGCCATCATGGAAGCCGAACGCATCAATCAAATCGCCTCGACGCTCTCCGACCTGAACACGCGTTTACCTCATGCTCTACCCAAAGAGCCGCTTGCAGGAAGCACTCAACAGCCACCCGGAACTTGCCGCGAAAGTATTTGAGGCGCTCCAGCGTGTCACGCTTGGCCAGTTCATCTCCGAGGGCCGGGATTACGGCGGAGGCCTGCACAAGGTGGAGCCGAAAGAGCTGGCGCAGATTCCAACCCGCGCCGTGCTAGAGAGCATTGACGGACACGTGCGCATCGAGCGGCAGGAAAAACTGTTCGCATAGACGGGCCAAGCATGGATACTCTCCAACAATCGTTGAACCAAGTAATGGCATCATTGCCAGAGCTTTTTCTCGAAAACCTGATTTCAAAGAAACTGCGAGATCAGGGAATTACGGCACCGAAAACGCTTTCGGGCAAGATTGCAAAGCACATTTTGAGCGGCAACAGCGAGCCGTTTGTATACAAGCGAGGCACATATGCAAGGGATGTAACCCTCGACCTAAAAGAAACTGATCTAGATGAAATGACGCATGCGCTTGATCGCTTCTGCAAGACGCAACTGCCCAAATTACTTCCTGACGTTGCTGGACGAATCTCCAAAACGGTACTCAAAGACCTGAAGTCTCGTTGGGTCCATGAACAGGCTCTGCAGGAGACAGAATTGTCAGAGTTTCGCAAGCGGCTGGAGGATAGATGGGGCAAACCGCTTGGTCAGCTGCGAATGCTCATAACAATGACCCGCGAATGGTGTCAGGAGGCCCATAACCACGTGAATTCTTTGAAAACAAGCAAGAAGAAACAGGTTCGAGAGATTTTGATTCGATTGCTCGTCCGGGCTTGTCAGGTGACAGATGAAATCATCTGTCTCCTGGAAAATGGGTTTGCTGATGGCGCGATGGCTCGCTGGATAACGCTTCACGAGATCGGGGTCGTGGCCACTGTCATCTCGCATCACGGCGAGAGTATTGCTGAACGTTATGTTGCACACCAAGCCGTTGAATCGAAGCGTGCAATGAATAAGTATTTGAGTTGCTGTGCGCCACTTGAGTATAAGCCGTTATCAGCTCGGGAAGTAAAGAAAATTATCAAGGCATACGACGCAGCTATTGCGAAGTACGGTAAAGACTTTGATGCAGACTATGGATGGGCCACGTTGCATCTGAAAAAGAAAAGGGTGACTTTTTCTGATCTTGAAGCGGAAGCCGGACGTGCAGAAATGCGCTCGTACTATCAAATGGGCAACGATAACGTACATGCTGGGGTAAAAAGCATGTTCGTAAGATTGGGGCTACTCGACGATTATAGTGGACTGCTTGCCGGACGTAGCAACGCTGGCCTGATGGAACCGGGGCAAAATGCCGCACATACTCTGACGCAAATTGCAGCTCTTGTGCGCTTACCGGGTAAGTTTGATGACCTCGTGATTGGGCAGATGATCCGGATGCTCAGAGATGAAATTCCGCGCTCTTTCTATGATGCGGATAAACGCCTTCGCAGAGATGATAAACGATATAAAGCCCTCAATTGAACCGTGAGGCGCGTGTGTGACTGCAATCCTGAACCGCGATGATGCGCCCAGCCATTTGTCTAGCATTTCCGAGTTGGATTTCTCCGCTGATCTCTTCGCTGAGCGCCTGGCTGGTCCTCGGTTTCGGCTCGGAGCGTGGACGATCACATCGACCCGCGATGAGCGAGGCGTTGAGGATGAAGTCATGCGACAAAGCCTCCTACTCGCTCCCGAGGGCTTTGCATCGTTCTTCGACAAGCTGGAGTCTGTCGGCAACGCCCTTCATAACCTTGGGAAGCCAGGCGGTTCAGTCCACAATAGGAATGGCGAGAAAGAGTACATTTATTTTCCATTCCATCAGTTTGAATTTCCGTTCACTTCGGACGTCTGCGAGCCGCTGGTGTTCGTCTGGTCTGACACATCTGGCGTCCGACTCTTTATCAATCCCGATCTATGGATGTTCTTTGACCTGGAGGAGAAAACCCCTGGAAGTGGCATCTGGTGGGACCCACGGCGGGGAGCCGACGTTCTACTCCGGCGTGTGATGGACGAAGGTCACCTAGAGACTGTTGAAATCCGAACGGACTACCTACTCAAATACCTCCAAGCCCGCCAGATGCCATTGCTTGTCGGTCATTATCGCCATCTCCACCTCTTTAATCCTTCGCAGAGCGCGATTGGAGCATTTGTGGCGGGAGACCTGACACTGGGCTCCCCGGACCAGGGTGCCAAGGCGATCTTACAGAACTGTGGGCTACGACAGGGCCTTACAGGCGGGGCGGAATTTCTGCAACGCCGGTTACATTTGTGGTTTGAAATCAAACCGCCTGCAATCGACGTTGACGACCCCTGGGCCGACGCGCCGTCTTTTGATCCATACGCATTCACTCTGCCGACGCGCGCGGGTCTTGTTGCCCCCGCGCGTTGGAAGCATCTCCGACGCAGCGACGAAAAAAAATTTGAAGGCACCACTTGCGATTTCATGGATCGCGTCTTCTTCCGCCAGGAAGTGTTAACGAAATACGAGGGAACTGCTGGTTTCGACGTAAAGGATGACGGTTCCGTGTCCTGCTGCCATTATTGGGGGCTTGTCCGTAGCACGAGCCGCCTTGGCAACGAGCTGCTTTCTACCGCCATCGGTGATTTCGCCGAAGGTGCCCCCTTCGAGGAGTGGCCACACTGGAAACAATATGCCGTTGAACCACCGAGCCCGGAGACCGCAAAATCGCTTGCCCAAGAAACGACTATCCCAGAGACCGTGAATTCCTTGGTGAATGCACTGAATAGACTTAACGCCGCGTTTGCGGAGATGGCCGCTTCGCTCGGTGTGACGATTACGGAACCGCTCTGGCGTGGTTCCCTCGACAGTCTGGCGGGGCGTCAGCTGAAATGGGTCTATCCTGCTACCGCCGATGACGATGAGTTCATCAAGAGAGCCACGCTCGCTTCAACTCTTTTCTTGGATGGTCTGCAGCCCGCATCGTTGCGCAAGCTGCTCAATGCGGTCGGTAAGAAACTCCACGAGACCCTCGAAAAGTCACCCAAGCCTCTTGGGTCACGCAACCTGCTACAACGAGCAACTCTCATTGCCCTAATGGTCGAGGGCATTCAGCCCAAGAAGGCCAGACTCCCAATGTTAGTGAAACAGGCAGAAGCAAAAGCCAAGAGCGCTGCAGAGTCTGACCTTCAGAAAGAACTGGAACAATTGCACAAGCGAGTCCGAGATGAGTTTGCTCCATTGGCCTTTCTGTACGATCTGCGCACCCACGGTGGCTTAGCTCACCCCCCGAACAAAGAGGAGGCTGCCGCTGCAGCGACAAAACTCGGCCTTCCCAGGGAAAACTGGCACCGTACTGACTATCTCCGCCTTCTGAGGCTTATTACAGAAAGTGTGGACCGAATCAGTGAACATTTTGAGTCTGCTGCAGACGGCCTAGCATCGGCAAACAACTCCTACATGTAATTGCATTTCATCCGGCAACGCTACGCGCCTCAACGCGCCTGAAGTAGCGCGCACGCAGGATGTGTGGGGGATCTACAAGAGGGCATAGCCCCCTTGTTCGATACCTCCCCTATAATGCGCGTTTCCCAGAGAAGCCATCATGGAAGCCGAACGCATCAATCAGATCGCCTCGACGCTCTCCGGCCTGAACACGCGGTCGGAAGAGCTGCGGAGGTATCTTTGACTTCGAGGGCAAGCAGGCGCGCCTCGCCGAAGTAGCGAGGGAGCTCGAAAAGCCGGACGTCTGGTCCGATCCCAAGCGCGCCCAGGAGCTGGGGCGCGAAAAGAAACAGCTCGAGAACACCGTCCGCGTCTTCGCCGGCCTCGATGGCCAGCTGCGCGACGCCCGGGAGCTGTTCCAGCTCGCGCGCTCCGAGAACGACGATGCGACGCTCGCGGCGATCGAGACCGACGTCGCGCAGGCCGGGAAGACCATCGCGGACCTCGAATTCCGGCGCATGTTCTCCAATCCGCTCGACCCCAACAACTGCTTCATGGATATCCAGTCGGGATCGGGGGGCACCGAAGCCCAAGACTGGGCGCAGATGCTCGAGCGCATGTACGCCAGGTACTGCGACCGCAAGGGCTATCGCATGGAGGTGCTCGAGGAGTCGCCGGGCGAAGTCGCCGGCATCAAGAGCGCTTCGCTCAAGATCACGGGGAGCTACGCCTACGGGCACCTGCGCACCGAAAGCGGCGTGCATCGCCTGGTGCGCAAGTCGCCGTTCGATTCGAACGCCCGGCGCCACACCTCGTTCGCGAGCGTGTTCGTCTATCCCGAGGTCGACGAGGACATCCAGGTCGCGGTGAATCCCGCCGATCTGCGCATCGACACCTACCGCGCTTCCGGCGCCGGCGGACAGCACGTCAACAAGACCGATTCGGCCGTGCGCATCACCCATTTGCCGAGCGGCATCGTGGTACAGTGCCAAAATGACCGCTCGCAGCACCGCAACCGCGCGGAAGCCATGGCGATGCTGAAATCGAAGCTGTACGAGCTGGAGCTGCGCAAGCTCCAGGCCGAGCGCGACAAGCTCGCGTCCGCCAAGACCGACATCGAGTGGGGACACCAGATCCGCAGTTACGTCCTCGACCAGTCGCGCATCAAGGACCTGCGCACCGGCGTGGAGATCGGCAATACGCAGAGAGTGCTCGACGGCGATCTCGACGACTTTATCTCCGCTAGCCTGAAGAAGGGCGTATAACGCATACACGCTACGAGGGTTCCGTGCTCTGTGACATCTATCAATCTCGAAAAAGTAGCGCGACAAGTGTTCTGGTACGGGCCGGCACGTCTATAGATTCAATTCTTCCGAAACTCCCACTACAACTCCGCGAGTTGGTTTACTGGAAACAGCGAGACATTACACCGGGAGATAACTTGCTCGGCTCTGAACCAGCCGAAGTATTCACTTCCATAGACACACAGGGCTATTACATTCACAAATTCCCCATTGAGATCCGCCAACCAGATCAGCTTCCCACAGAGAACCAGTTAATTGAGGATCGGCGCGCCAAGCTCGCCGAGCTGCGAAAGCGCGGCACCGCGTTTCCGAACGACTTTCGCCGCGAGCATCTCGCCGGCGACCTCCACAGCGCCTGGGACGGGAAATCCAACGAGGAGATCGAGCCCAAGGCCGTCAAGGCGACGGTCGCCGGCCGCATGATGCTCAAGCGCGTCATGGGAAAGGCGAGCTTCGCCACGCTCCAGGACATGAGCGGCCGCATCCAGCTCTATGCGACGCGCGACGGGGTCGGCGAAGCCGCCTACGAGGCCTTCAAGCACTACGACCTCGGCGACATCCTCGGTGCGAAAGGAACCCTGTTCAAGACCAAGACCGGCGAGCTTTCGGTGAAAGTGACGGACCTGCGCCTGCTCGTGAAGGCGCTGCGGCCGCTGCCGGAGAAATTCCACGGGCTCGCCGACCAGGAGCAGAAGTACCGCCAGCGCTACGTGGACCTCATCATGAACGAGGAAACGCGCGGCGTGTTCCAGACGCGCAGCCGCATCGTGCACGTGATCCGGGAATTCATGACAGGCAAGGGTTTTCTAGAGGTCGAGACGCCGATGATGCAACCGATCCCGGGCGGCGCGAACGCGAAGCCGTTCAAGACGCATCACAACGCGCTCGACATGGAGCTTTTCCTGCGCGTCGCGCCCGAGCTCTATCTCAAGCGCCTGGTGGTGGGCGGATTCGAAAAGGTGTTCGAGATCAACCGGAACTTCAGGAACGAAGGCATCTCGACGCGGCACAACCCCGAGTTCACCATGCTCGAGTTCTACGAGGCTTACCGGGATTACTGCTACCTCATGGACTTCACCGAGGAAATGCTGCGTGACCTCGCTCGGAAGGTGCTCGGCACCTTGCAGCTGAGCTACGGCGAGCACGCGATCGACCTCGCCGGCCCGTTCGAGAGGCTCACACTCCTCCACGCTATTCGAAAGTTCCACCCCGAGATTACCGCGGCGGATCTCGGGAGCCGCGAAGCCTTGATTGCGGTGTTGAAGAAGCGCGGCGTCGAGCCGCCGGCGAAGGCCGGCGTCGGTGCGCTGCAGCTCGCGCTTTTCGAAGCGACCACCGAAGCGCGGCTGATCCAGCCCACCTTCATCGTGGACTACCCCGCCGAGGTGTCGCCGCTTGCGCGGCGCAATGACAGGAATCGCGAGGTCGCCGATCGCTTCGAGCTCTACATCGCCGGGCGCGAGATCGCGAACGGCTTCTCCGAGCTGAACGACCCCGAGGACCAGGCGGCGCGTTTCGACGAGCAGGCCAGGGCGAAGGCTGCGGGCGACGAGGCGTCCATGTACTACGACGCCGATTACATCCGGGCCCTGGAGTACGGCCTGCCGCCCACCGCGGGCGAGGGCGTGGGCATAGACCGATTGGTGATGCTTTTGACGAACAGCCCCAGCATTCGCGACGTGCTGCTGTTTCCCCATCTGCGTCAGGAAACCTGAAGCTTCTGCAACGGCCGAAACACTCTGTTACATCAACCGTCTGGCGCCTCGCGCGTTAATGCGGTTAAGCTTGACACCCTGCAACAGGAGGCTTCCATGGAAACACAAGCAGTACGTCAGACCCATCCTCTCCTCATCGTCGCCGCGATCGCGATCACGCTGTTCAGCCTCGTTGGAATCGGAGCCGTTCTCGGCTGGATCCCGACCTCGGTCGGGAACCCGGGCGCCGCAAGCACGCCCCTTGCCCAGGCGCCCGAGCAGCCCGCAGCGCAGCCCGAAGAGGCAAAGCCCGCCGAGCCCAAGCCGGCGGCCAAGCCAAAGCCGAGACCGGTCGTGAGATCGGAGCCGCCACACGTGGCCGCCCGCGCGGCCGTTCCGCCTCCTCCCCCTGTCGTCGTCGCCGCGATCTGCCGCGAGTGCGCCGTGGTCGAGGAAGTGCGCGAGGTTGAGAAAGCCGGCACCGGGTCGGGCGCCGGAGCGGTCGGAGGCGCGGTAGTGGGCGGAGTGCTCGGTCACCAGATGGGCGGCGGCCGAGGCAAGGACATCGCAACCGTCCTTGGCGCGCTCGGCGGCGGCCTTGCCGGAAACCAGATCGAGAAGAACGCGAAAAAGACCGTGGAATACCAGATCATCATCCGCTACGAGGACGGCACCAAGGGCCTGTTCACCCAGGCCACGCCGCCGAGCTGGCGTCCCGGCGACAAGGTGAAGATCATCGACGGGGTGATCCAGGCACGCGGCTAACGAAGTCACAGCGAGAACGCGGGCGAATGCCCGCGTTTTTTTGAGGGAGCGTTTCGCAAAAGGCGGGCCGCGGAATAAAATCGCGGCATGACCGGACTCGCCATCGCCCTGGTGCTGGGCGCCGCGCTCGTCCACGCGAGCTGGAACTATCTACTCAAGAAAAGCGGCGGCGGGATCGGCTTCGTCTGGGCGTTCGCCGCGCTGTCCTCGCTGCTCTACGCGCCGCTCGCCGTCGGCGCGGTCATCGTGCAGCATTTCGAGTTCACGATCGAGGCGCTCGCCTTTCTTTTCGCGAGCGCGGTGCTCCACACGGCCTACTACCTGCTGCTCGACCGAGGCTACCGGCACGGCGATCTCTCGGTCGTCTATCCGCTCGCGCGAGCGACGGGCCCTTTCCTCACGGTTCTGGTCGCGATCGCCATGCTCGGCGAGCGGCCCGGCATCGTCGCCCTGTGCGGTGCGGCGCTCGTGGTCGGGGGAGCTTTCTTCCTCGCGGGGAACCCTGCCAGGCTGCGCGAGGCGGGCGCCTCGCGCGGAATCGCGTTCGCGCTGCTCACCGGCTGCATGATCGCGTCGTATACAGTCGTCGACAAACAGGCGGTGAGCGCCGTGCTGATCCCGCCCATCCTGCAGGACTGGGGCGCCAACCTCGGCCGGGTGATCGTGATGGCTCCGCTCGCCCTCAGGCGCCGCGAAGAGGTGAAGGCCGCCTGGACCCGGCAGAGGAAGGCCGTGATCCTGGTTGCCCTGCTCTGCCCGCTTTCCTATATCCTCGTGCTGACCGCCATGGTCTTCACGCCGGTCAGCTATGTCGCGCCGGCGCGCGAGATCAGTATCCTGTTTGCCGCGCTGATGGGGGCCCACTGGCTCCAGGAAGGCGACGTGCCGCGCCGCGTTGCCGCCGCCGCTGCGATGGCGTTGGGTGTTGTCGCACTCGCTATAGGCTAGTGTAAGCTCGCGCCATGGAAGTCTCCTTCGCTTCCGCCGTCGTGATCCTGCTGCTCGTGACCGATCCGATCGGCAACATCCCCTTGTTCGTCTCTCTGCTGCGACACGTCGATCCGGAACGCCGCGTCCGGGTGATCGTGCGCGAGTGCGCGATCGCGCTTGCCGTGCTGCTGATATGCGTGCCTTTCGGCAGCTCCCTCCTCGAGCTCTTCGGATTGTCGGAGCGCTCGCTCAACCTCGCCGGCGGCGTCATCCTGTTCCTGATCGCGCTGCGCATGATCTTTCACGGCCCCGAGGGCATTTTCGGAGAAACGGCTTCGGGTGAGCCGTTCGTCGTGCCGCTTGCGATTCCCTCCATAGCCGGGCCCGCGGCAATCGCCACCGTGGTGCTGCTCGTGTCGCGCGAGCCGCAGCGCCTGCCGGAATGGCTTCTCGCAGTGACCGTGGCCGTAGCGGCGTGTTTGGTGGCTCTGGTATTCGCCGAGCGCATCAGCAGGTGGGTGGGCGAAGGGGTGCTCGCGGCCTTCGAGCGGCTGATGGGACTGCTGTTGACGGCGATCGCGGTGGAGATGTTATTGCGCGGGATCGAGGGGTTCGTTCGTCACCTGCAATCCGGCTAGGGCCGGGCCTCGACTCAAGCAGGAATCGCGTCGCGTATCGCAGGAAGCATGCGCGCGACCGCTTCGCGGCCTTCGGCGATCGCGATCGCCGCGCGGTGATAGTCGAGCGAGCCCAGGTGCGCGAGCCGCGGCGTGAGCAGCACGTCGGGCGGCTCGCCGGCGAGACGGCTGCGCGCGATCCGGACCTGCATCACGTCGATCGAACCCATCAGCGCTTCCAGCATCGAGGGCGGGTCGCCGGTTTCGCCTTCGGCCGGGGCACCGTCGCGGCGCGGAAACAGCTTGCCGAGGAGCCGGTGCCGCCCCGTCTGCGTGTTCGAATCCTCGCGCTTCCTGCGGGCGTGGCGCCCGACGATGTCGGAGCCGACGTCCACCGCGATGACGATGTCCGCGCCCATCGCGCGGGCGAGCGACACGGGCACCGGATTCACCACCCCGCCATCGATCAGGTATCGGCCCTCGCGCAGCACGGCACGGAACAGTCCCGGCACAGCGATCGAAGCACGGACCGCATCCGACACCCTCCCCTCGCGCAGCCAGATCTCCTGTCCGGAGTGGAGATCGGTCGCCACCGCGGCAAACGGGATGGCGAGCTCGGAAAATTCGCTCTCGACGAGCTCCTGGCGAAAGAAGTCGGTGACGCGCTCCCCCTTGATGAGGCCGCCGCGCAAGCGGATGTCGATCATCCGCAGCATGCTCCTCCAGTCGAAGGCAAGCGCCCAGGCCTCCAGTTGGTCGAGACGGCTGGCCGCGAATGCCGCGCCGACCAGCGCGCCGACCGAGCACCCGGCGATCAGATCCGGCTTGACGCCCTCGCTCTGAAGCGCACGCAGCACGCCGATGTGCGCCCAGCCGCGCGCGGAGCCTGCGCCGAGCGCGAATCCGATTTTGGGCCGGCGCGCCATGGCTTTACTGATGGAACATACGGCATCACATCCGCTCGAAAATCGCCGCGATCCCCTGCCCGCCGCCGATGCACATCGTGACCAGCGCGTAGCGCTTGCCCGTGCGGTGCAGTTCGTAAATCGCCTTCACGGTGAGGATGCACCCGGTTGCGCCGATGGGGTGGCCCAGCGCGACGGCCCCGCCGTTGGGATTGACCTTCGCCGGATCGAGCCCGAGATCGCGCGTCACCGCCATCGCCTGGACCGCGAAGGCCTCGTTCGACTCGATCACGTCCATGTCGGCGGGCTTGAGCCCGGACTTTTCGAACACGCGCTTCACCGCTGGGATCGGTCCGAGGCCCATCAGCTGCGGATCGACGCCGGCGTGCGCGTAGGCGACCAGACGCGCAAGCGGCTTGGCGCCCTGCTTCTGCGCCGCAGATTTCTCCATCAGCACCACCGCGGCGGCGGCGTCGTTGATGCCCGAGGCATTGCCCGCGGTAACGGTGCCGTCCTTCTTGAACACCGTCTTCAGCTTCTGCAGGTCCTCGATCTTCAGGTCCTTGCGCACATGCTCGTCGGTGTCGAACTGAGCGGGTCCTTTCTTCGATTTCACTTCCACCGGCACGATCTGGCTCTTGAAGAAGCCGGTCTCGATCGCTTTCGCCGCGCGCTTGTGGCTCTCGAGCGAGAACGCATCCTGTTCGTCACGAGTCACGCCGTATTTCGCCGCGATATTTTCCGCCGTCACGCCCATGTGGCCGTTGCCGAACGGATCGTGCAGCGCCCCGGTCATGGCATCGATGAGTTGCGCGTCGCCCATGCGCTGGCCCCAGCGCGCGGCGGGTATGAAGTAGGCGGCACGGCTCATGCTCTCGCCGCCCGCGCCGATCGCGACGTCGGTGTCGCCGAGCAGGATATGCTGCGACGCCGAGACGATCGCCTGCAGCCCGCTGCCGCACAGGCGATTGACCGTCAGGCAGGGCGTGCCGGCCGGCAGCCCTCCCTCGATCGCTGCGACGCGCGAGATGTACATGTCGCGCGCCTCGCCGTGGATCACGCTGCCGAGTACGACGTGACCGACCGTCGCCGGGTCGATCCTCGCCCGCGCGACCGCTTCCTTGATCGCAATCGCGCCGAGCTTCGTCGGCGGAATGTCCTTGAGCGAGCCGCCGTAGTCGCCGATCGCGGTGCGAACGCCGCTCGTCACGACCACTTCACGTTGTGCCATAAATACCTCCTTGCCAACCGGACCCCGGCCGGCCGTGTTGCATCACGGCCGGCGTTCGCTGGCGGCAGACGCGCGCAGGCGCATCTGCCGAATTCCCAGCTCACCCCATAGATCGTGGGCGTCGGAGCGCAGCACCTTCACCTGCACCCGAGCGCCCGGCTTGAGCGTCGAGCCGTCCTCGATGTGCACCACGCCATCGATTTCCGGGGCGTCGGCGGCGGAGCGTCCCACAGCCCGTCCCGCCTTCACTTCATCCACCAATACTTCGAGGGTCTTTCCCAGCTTGCGCTTCAGACGCCGAGCGCTGATTTTCTCCTGCAGCTGCATGAGCCGCTCACGGCGGTTTTCGCGCGCTTCGTTCGGAAGCGCGCCGGGCAGTTCGTTGGCTTTCGCGCCATGCACCGGCGAATACGCAAAACAGCCGACGCGGTCGAGCTCGGCCTCCTCGAGAAAATCGAGCAGCTCCCGGAATTCGCCTTCGGTCTCGCCCGGGAACCCGGCGATGAAGGTGCTGCGGATCGTGATGTCCGGGCAGATCCTGCGCCAGGCGCGGATGCGCTCAAGATTGTCCTCGCCGCTTGCAGGGCGCTTCATGAGTTTCAAGATCCGCCGGCTCGCGTGCTGAAACGGAACGTCGATGTAGGGAAGGACCCTGCCTTCGGCCATGAGCGGGATCACCTCGTCCACGTGGGGATAGGGATAAACGTAGTGGAGCCGCACCCACACCCCCAATTCTCCGAGAGCCGCCGCCAGATCGCCCATGCGCGCCTTGAGGGGTCGCCCGCCCCAGAAACCGGTGCGGTACTTGAGGTCCACACCGTACGCGCTCGTGTCCTGAGAAATCACCAGCAGCTCCTTCACGCCTGCTTTCACCAGGTTTTCCGCCTCCCGCATCACCTCGCCGATCGGCCGGCTCACCAGATCGCCTCGCAGGGACGGGATGATGCAGAACGTGCAGCGGTGATTGCAGCCTTCGGAGATCTTCAGGTAGGCGTAGTGCCGCGGAGTGAGCTTGATGCCCTGGGGAGGCACCAGGTCGGTGAAGGGATCATGAGGCCTGGGCAGATGCTCGTGCACCGCCGCCATCACCTCTTCCAGCGCGTGCGGCCCCGTGACGGCGAGGACTTTCGGATGGGTCTCGCGAACCATGTCGCCCTTTGCACCGAGGCAACCCGTGACGATCACCCGGCCGTTCTCGGCGAGCGCCTCACCGATGGCGCCGAGCGACTCCTGTACCGCCGACTCGATGAACCCGCAGGTGTTGACGACGACGAGATCGGCCCCGTCGTACGAAGGCGAAATCGCGTAGCCCTCCGCGCGCAGCCGCGTGAGGATGCCTTCGGAATCGACCAGAGCTTTGGGACAGCCGAGCGAGACGAACCCGACCTTTGGAGAAGATTTCAGGTTTTTTTTTCCTCGCCGGGCGCCTTCTTTTCGCTGGGAGGCTGCGCGCTGTTCGGCGGAGCGCCGAATCCCGGCACTCCCGGGAATCCAGGGAAGGTGAAGCCGGAGAACATGTTGCGCGTCTGGTTCTGGAGCTGTTCCTGCATCTGCAGGAACACGTTGCGGCTCTGTTCCATGTACGCCGAGATCAGGCTCTGCATCGCCGGGCCCTGGAAGCTCATGAACTGTTTCCATTGGTCCTCGTTCGATTTGGTGGGTTCCCCGTAGAGCTTTTGCGACTGCTCCTGCATGCTCTTTTGGATTTCCCCGAACAGCTGCATGTTGCGCTCGAGATAGGCGCCGAGCATCCCCTGCATCGCGTTGCCGTAGGAGCGGATGAACTGCGTGAGAATGTCCGAGGAGAACATCGGCGCGCCGGCGGTTTCTTCTTCCAGAATGATCTGCAGCAGGATCGAACGCGTCAGGTCTTCCTTGGTCTTGTCGTCCACCACCTGGAATTCCTCGCCCTGCACGACGAGCTTCTTTACATCGGCGAGCGTGATGTACACGCTCGTCTTGGTATCGTAGAGCCGGCGATTCGGGTATTTCTTGATCAGTCGGGTGGGTTCGGACATGGGGACCCTTGCCTCATCGTGTCGTGCTGCGGTGCCACATGATACTGGACTTTCCCGCTCGGTTCCATCCAGTCGGCCCTCCAGCCCGCTTACGCCATGTGCTGCCCGCCGTTGATGGCAATGTTGGCGCCGTTGACGAACGCGGCCTCCTCCGAGCAGAGGTAAATGATCAGCCCGGCGATCTCTTCGGGCTTGCCGAGCCGTCCGATGGGAATCTGCGGAAGGATTTTCGAGTCGAGAATCTCCTTCGGAATCGCCGTCACCATCCTGGTCCCGATGTAGCCTGGCGAGATGGTATTGACGGTCACGCCCTTCTTCGCCACTTCCAGAGCGAGGGACTTGGTGAAGCCGTGCATGCCGGCCTTCGCCGCAGCGTAGTTGGTCTGGCCGAACGCGCCCTTCGAGCCATTCACCGAGGACACGTTGATGACGCGGCCCCAGGTGCGGTCCAGCATTCCGTCGCAGACCTGCTTGGTCATGTTGAAGACGGAATCGAGGTTGGTGTGCAGGACTGCGTCCCAGTCGTCCTTGGTCATCTTCCTGAAGGTCATGTCACGCGTAATTCCGGCGTTGTTGACGAGGATGTCTACCGGGCCGAAGTCCTTGGTCACGCTCTCGACGCACGCCTTACACGACTCGAAGTCGGCGACGTTGCAGGCATAAGCGCGGAATTCGTAACCGCGCGACTTCATCTCAGCGGTCCACTGGTTGACCGTCTTGTTCGAGGGCGAATAGGTCACGGCTACGCGGTATCCCGCATCCGCCATTTTCGTGCTGATCGTCTCCCCCAGCCCGCCCATGCCTCCCGTGATCAGCGCCAGCCGCGTTGCCATGACTCCTCCTTGCGTCCTCGATTCGGTGCCGTCCCGATTATGCTTCGGGATTATTGCACCGTTCGGATCGGAGTCAAACCATGTGTAGCCCGCCGTTGATCGAGATGTTCGCGCCGGTGATGTACCCCGCTTCCTCGGAGGCGAGATACCAGACGAGGCCTGCGACCTCCTCGGGCTGAGCGAGGCGGCCCATCGGGATCTGTTCGACGATCGAGTTCAGGATTTCCGGCTTCATCGCCCTGACCATGTCCGTCTGGACGTAGCCCGGCGAGATGGTATTGACGGTTACACCTTTTTTCACGACCTCTTGCGCCAATGCCTTGGAGAATCCGTGCATTCCCGCCTTCGCTGCCGAATAGTTGGTCTGGCCGAACTGGCCCTTGAGCGCATTCACCGAAGAGATGTTGACGATGCGACCCCAGCCACGGTCCATCATGCCCTCGATCACCTGACGCGTGACGTTGAAGACGCTGTTGAGATTGGTATTGATCACCGCGTACCAGTCGGCGGGCGACATGCGTTTGAAAACGCCGTCGCGCGTGATGCCGGCATTGTTGACGAGAATGTCCACCGGGCCGATCACCGAGCCGATCTGATAGAACATGTCGGCGCAGGAGTCGTAGTCGTCGACGTCGCCCTCGGCGGCGTGGACTTGGAGGCCTTCGCCGTGCATCCTCGCGATCCAGTCATCCTTCTTTTCGTAGCCGGGCAGGCAGCCCGCAACAACCTTCACGCCGTTCCGCGCCAGGCGCCGGCACACTGCCGTGCCGATTCCGCCCATACCACCGCTCACGAACGCAATGCGCTGTTTGAGGGGGCTCGCAACTTCCTGCACCGGCTGCGTGCCTGAGCTCGTGCCTGCGCGTCTTAGCGCTGCCGCGGTGGTCATGGTTCGATCTCTCCCTGAAAAATCTTGCTCTGCGGCGCTCATACGATGCGGTGCTTGACATAGCGCCCTGGCGCCGGCTCTAGGGGTTTGAATTTCGTATTGCCCAGCCGCGTGCTTGCCTTGACGCGCCCACCGCCGAAACCCTCGAGCCAGGCACCCCAGTCGGGCCACCAGCTTCCGGGTTTTTCCGTTGCTTCGGCGAGCCACGCGTCCGCGTCCTCGGGGAGCTTCCCGTTGGACCAGTGGCTCCGCTTGTTTTTGGACGGCGGGTTGACGATCCCCGCGATGTGGCCGCTCGCACCGAGCACGAAGCGCATGTCGCCCCCAAGCAACCGGGTAGTGCGGTAGGCCGTGCGCCAAGGCACGATGTGGTCCTCGCGCGTGGCGAGGACATAGGTCGGAACCGTGATCTTCCCGAGACCGACCGGCACTCCCAGAACTACCGTCTTTCCTGGCTCGCGCAAGCGGTTCTCGAGATAGGCGTTGCGTACGTACCAGCAGTACATCGGCCCGGGCAGGTTGGTTGAATCTGCGTTCCAGTAGAGCAGGTCGAAGGCCTCGAGCGATTTACCCTTCAGATAGTTATTGACCACGTACGACCAAACGAGGTCGTTCGCGCGAAGTGCCGAGAACACGAGCGCGAGATCGCGGCCGGGCATGATGCCGCCCTTGCCGATCGCCGCCTCGCGCAGCGCCACGCTCGCCTCGTCGATGAAAAGCCCGATGTCGCCCGTATCGGCGAAATCGAGCATCGAGGCGAGGAAAGTCACGCTCTCCACGCGCTTCGCCGCCTTCTGGCCCATCACGGCGAGCGCCGCGCCGAGCATGGTGCCGCCGACGCAGAAGCCGAGCGCGTTGACCTTTTCGGCGGCGCAGATCGCGCGCGCCACTTCGAGCGCTTTGAGCACGCCTTTTTCGATGTAGTCGTCCCAGGTGAGATGGCCGAGCTCCTCGGTGATGTTGCGCCAGGACACCATGAACACGGGATGGCCCTGCTCCACCGCATAGCGCACCAGGGAATTTTCCGGCTGAAGATCCAGGATGTAGTACTTGTTGATACAGGGCGGGATCATCACGAGCGGGCGCTTGGATACAGTCGGCGTGACCGGCTTGTACTGGATAAGCTGGATCAGCTCATTCTCGAAAACCACCGCGCCCTCAGTGACCGCCAGATTCTTGCCGACCTCGAACACGGACTCATCCGTGGTCGAAATGCGCCCCTTGTGCACGTCCTCGATGAGCTGGCGAATTCCCTGGGTAAGGCTCTCGCCCTTGGTCTCAAGGGCGAGCTTGAGCGCTTCCGGATTGGTCGCGGCGAAATTCGCCGGGCTCATTGCGTCGGAAAACTGGCGCGCGATGAAGCGCAGTCGCTCCTTGGCGCGCGGTTCCGCTTCGAGCGCTTCGATCCAATCCGAGAGAAAGCGCGAATTGATGAGGTAGCTCTGGCGCAGATAATCGAACCAGGGGATCCGCTGCCATTCCGCGGACGAAAAGCGCCGGTCGCCACGATCGGGCGGTGCGATGGGTGGGGCGTCGCGCCCGGCCTCGCGCGCAAGCGCAGACTGCCACAGCGCAGCGTGCAGCTGGAAGTAGCGCGCTTGAAGGGCCGCGAATTTGGCGGAGTCAACGCCTACAGACTGCAGCGAGCGGGCAAATTCGGAATCGGGCGGGACACCCAGCGAGCCGAGGAAATTCCGCAGGAGCGCCTGGGCGGCGACTGTGAATGGCTCCGGAGAGGGGGTGGGGACCGTCACGTAGCTAAAACCCTGAAATATTTGAGAAGGCGACGGGATATTGCGCCGCACAATCGACGAAGTCAAGGCAGGGACTACGCGACACGAAAGATTCTGAGCTAACTGCCTGTCCGGACTTCGAAATCAGCACTCGCGCAGCGGCGAAAGCGTAAAGTGTCAACCAGAATAAGGGACTTGACCCTACGGGAGAGGGACCACATGGGCGACAAGGGCGCCGTGCGCCTCAAGCGGATTCTTGCCAACCGCTCGAAGACGGACCTCGAGGAGGCAGTTCTCCTCATCGCCGGACAACTGGGCTTTCAGTACTTCATGTTCCGCGGCTGCCTTGCTCCATCGCGTGGTTCATCTCACGACTTCCGGTTCGATAATTTTCCCGTTGGCTGGCGCCGGTATTGCGCCGATCGAGGCAAAGATCTCCTGCCCGGTACGCTGCGCCGTCTCGCCCTGCAGGAAGTCACCCCTTTGCATTGGAAGAAAATCGCGGCTCGGCAGAGCAGGCCTTTCGCGAAGGCCGGCAAATTCGGGCTGGGGACCGGGGTTTCGTGTTCCGTGCACGGGCCGCACGGTCAGTGGAGCCTCACCAGCTTCGCTCTGGCACGCACCGGCTCCTCGGCGGAGCGCCATATCCTCGCGGTTCTTTCGGATTGTCAACTCGTGGCATGCGCCGTTCACTACACGGCGGCGCGCATCGCGCGGCGCGACCTCGATTCGCTTGAACCACCACTCCGGTTACAAAGGGCCAACGGCAAGATCTTGAGCGACCGCGAGCGCCAATGTTTGATCCAATCGGCACGCGGAAAGACAACTTTGGAGATCGGCCAGGCGCTGCAGATATCCGAACGCACCGTCGTGTTCCACCTCTCCAACGTGAGGCGCAAGCTGGGTGCCGCCAACTCGCGCCACGCCGTCGCGAAGGCCTTCTCACTCAAGTTGATCGCCGCGGGCCCTTAGGCGGGTTGATCAGGCGCGACCGGAACGTTTCGTCGCAATCGCGCCGGGATTCTCGAGCACCGCAATGATCTTATCGGCGTAGTCGCGCCAGCCTGGTTGTGCGCCCAGGTCGCGAAACAGGCCGCCTTTCGAAAGCGCGGCGACCCAATCCTGCGTTTCGGCGCTTGCTGCTGACATCCAGGGATCAATCCCGGCTTCCCGCACGGTGTTTGCTGCTTCGCGCATTTCTTCCGCCCGGCGCTTGCCGTGCTTCGCCACCCGGCTGAAAAGGTAGGTGCCCTGCTTTTCCCAATCGATCTCCGGAAAAGTCTCCGCAAGCGAGGCGAGCAGCTGGTGCTCGACGCCGTGGCAGCGGGCGAGCGTGTAGCTTTCCACGATGATCGCTTCCAGCCCCTTGATGAACACGCTGCGGCACAGCTTCATTGCCGAGGCGACGCCGATTTCTTCCGAGACTACCGTCAGGTCGAACCCGAGCGGCACGAGCTTCTCGGCAAGCGCCCGGGCGCGCATGCCCCCCAGGAGCATCGGCACGTGAATTCCGTGAGGCGGAACAGAGGTCATCACGCCCGCCTCGACATAGTGCGCGCCAGCGCCGTCGATGAGCCTCGCCGCCTTTGCCTTGGTCATGGGAGAGGCGGAATTGAGGTCGAGGAAAAATGTGCCGGAGCGCACGGACTGGGCGGCTTCGCTTGCGACTTCGAGTGCTTTCGCCGCAGTGACCGCCGAGATGACAATGTCGGCGCAGGCAAGCAGTGCCGCAAGCGATGCACATGCTTCGACACGATCTTCCCTGGCGCGCCCCTTCATCGCGGCACCCTGCGAGGGATCGCGAAAAAGAACGTCCCAAGCGCCGACCCAGGGGAGTCCTTGATCCCGCAGGGCGCGGGCAAGGATCTTCCCGACCTCCCCGTAGCCCACCAGGCCGATTTTCAGGTCCGAATCGACGGGTTCCACCCGCATGGAGCCGGCTCCGATCGACGTTGCCAAGTACGCGGAAATCTAGCACAGACACCGCAACGACCGCCACACGTCACCTCCGCGTGCCCGCCCAATAGAGCCGCGCCGGGTTATCCACAAGGATCCGTTTTCTGAGCTTCTCCTCCGGGACCACTTTCGCGAAGAGGTCGACCAGCTCGCCGTCGTTCGGCATGATCTTCACGTTGGGATGGGGAAAGTCGGTTCCCCACAGCACGCGCTCCGGCGCCGCCCCGAGCAGCGCCGCCGCGAACGGCATCGCGTCGTGAAACGGCTTTCCGGCAGCGGACACGCGCTCCGGCCCGCTTAGTTTCACCCAGGCAAGCTCGTTTTTCATCAGATCGAGCAGCATGCGAAAGGGCTTCTGATCGATCCCGTGCTGCGCCTGAACGCGCCCCATGTGGTCGATAACGAACGGCACGCGCAGGCGACGGAACATTTCCGCGTGAGTCTCGATGTCTTCGGCGTCGAAATGCAGCACCACGTGCCAGGCGAGCGGCGCTATCATCGCGAGCGTGCGCTCGAACACGCGCAGATCGGGCGCGCCGCCCAGGTGCCGCACGAAATTGAAGCGCACACCGCGCACGCCGCCCGCGTGCAGCGCCTCGAGCCCGCGCTCGGTCGCCCCGTCCCCGACCATCGCCACGCCGCGCCAGGCGCCGCCCGGCTCGAACTTCCTGGACCAGGCGATCGCATCGAGCATTGCGCGATTGTCCGCGCCGTGGCAGCTCGCCTGGATCAGCACCGCGCGCGCAAGACCCAGGCGCTCGTGCAACGCGCGCAATTTCTCCTTCGGGGAGTCGGGCGGCGTGTAGCGGCGCTCGGGTGCGTAGGGGAACTTCGTGGCCGGGCCGAAGATGTGGCAATGGGCGTCGCAAGCGCCGGGAGGTGGTGCGTACTTCGGCTTGACCGGATTCGGATCGGGACCGGCGATCGCCTTGGTCATCCGTGCCGCGTCACTGTTTTTCGATTCGGGCGCGTTCGATCACCGCGCGCCACTTGGCGATCTCCGCCGCAAGCAGCGCACCGAGTGCCTCGGGGGTTCCTGAGCGTGCGTCCACGCCGAGCTCCTGCAACCGATTGCGCACTTCGGGTGCGGCGACTGCGGCGTTAACCTCGCGGTTGAGCCGGTCGATCACAGGTTTGGGCGTTCTCGCAGGCGCTGCAACACCGTTCCACGAGGATGCCTGATAGCCGGGAACGCCGCTCTCGGCGACGGTCGGCACCTCCGACAAGCCGGGAAACCGCTTGGCCGAGGTCACGGCAAGCGGCTTCAGGGCCCCGCCCTTGATCTGCGCCATCACCGGCGCGAGGATCTCGAACGCGACCTGTACTTCGCCGCCCTTCAGCGCCAGGATGACTGCAGGTGTCGCCTTGAACGGCACGACCTGCGCGTCGATTCCAGACATCGACTTGAACAGTTCCGCTGCGAGGTTCTGCGTGCTCCCGATATTGATCGTGCCGATGTTGAACTTGTTGGGGTTTGCCCGGGCGGCCGCGATCAAGTCGCGGACAGAGCCGATATTGGAAATTGAATCCACGACCAGCACCAGATCGAAGAATCCGACGGTTGAGATCGGCGCAAAATCGTTTACCGTGTCGTAGGGAAGCGACTTGAACAGCGAAGCGCTCACCGCGTTGCCGTTGGTGATGAAAAGCAGCGTATACCCATCGGGCTCGGATTTTGCGACGGCTTCCGAAGCGACGATGCCCCCGGCGCTCGGACGGTTTTCCACCAGCACCTGCTGGCCGATGGTTTCACTCATCTTCTGTGCGAGCACCCGCGCCGTAATGTCGGCCACACCACCCGCGGCAAACGGCACCATGACTCTTATGGGACGCGTCGGATAGCCTTGCGCGGATACGGACGCCGCCGTACCCGCCAGCGCAACGGCGCAAATCAATGTCAAGGGAGAAACGATCGCTTTCACGCGCCGAAGAGGAGGTTGTTTCAAGTTGGTCGGGGCGGCGAGATTCGAACTCGCGACCACCTGCACCCCATGCAGGTACGCTACCAGGCTGCGCTACGCCCCGACGCGTGAAAAGTATATCAGAGCGGGTGAGACAATTCGTCTCGTTTCAGCGCAACAGTTCGATGACGTTCTTCAGCTCCTGTTTCAGTACTGTAAGATTGACGCTCCGCGTCTCGTGGCCGCGCGGTGCAGAGACCGACGAAGCCACGGAGCGCGTTGAGGCCGCGCTCAGGTTTTCGTCGAGGCGGTTGCGCGCACCGCTGATGGTGAATCCCTGTTCGTAAAGGAGCTCGCGGATTCGGCGGATCAGCAGCACCTCGTGGTGCTGGTAGTAGCGACGGTTGCCGCGCCGCTTGACCGGGCGAAGCTGGGTGAATTCCTGTTCCCAGTAGCGCAGAACGTGCGGCTTGACCCCGCACAACTCGCTCACCTCCCCAATGGTGAAGTAGCGCTTCGCCGGGATCGGCGGCAGGCTATCCTTGGTCGCCTTGCTTTCCATGGGTCTGCTCGACCAGCGCCTTCAACTTCTGGCTTGCGTGGAACGTGACCACGCGCCGCGCCGTGATGGGAATTTCTTCGCCGGTCTTGGGGTTGCGGCCCGGCCGCTGGGGTTTGTTGCGCAGCTGAAAGTTGCCGAACCCGGATAGCTTGACGCTCTCCCCGTTTTCGAGCGCCAGGCGGATCTCCTCGAAGAAGGTCTCCACCATGTCCTTCGCCTCGCGCTTGTTCAGCCCTACTTTCTCAAAAAGCATGTCCGCCAGCTCGGCTTTTGTAAGTGTCATTTGTGCCCCCTTGGAGAGGAGAATCCCCCTCCACTTCATTACTTAAGTACGTAATTTAGCACCGAATTTTGCGGCGAGAAGCTCTGTCAGTTGCGCCATTGCGGCGTCCGCCTCCGAATCGGTCAACGTCCTGGCAGTATCTTGCATAACTACCCGAAACGCAAGGCTTTTTCTACCTCCTTGTACACCTTTCCCCCGGTAGAAGTCAAACAGCCGGATATTCTGAACCAAAGGGGGTCGATTCCGGGCAAGTTCCTCGAGGATGCTCGAAACCGGTATCCCTTCATCAAACTCCATGGAACGATCCCGGATCACTGGGGGAAATTTGGAGATTTCCCGGTATTTCGGCATGTCCACCGCAACCAGCCCGGCGACATCCAGTTCAAAGAGGGCCGGCGCCTGGGGCAGGTCGTATTTCTGCTGCCAGCGCGGGTGCAGCTCACCCAGCCATCCGATGACGGCGGCACCCAGGCTGACGCTAGCCGCCCGGCCCGGGTGCAGCCCCGGATGAACGAGCGGGGCGAAGCGCGCCTCACGCGGAGCGAGGAGTGCTTCGACGTCGCCTTTAACGTCGTAGAAATCTACCGCGCGCGTGGGAACACCCCATTGCTCGGCTGCAGCAGGCCCGTAGGCAAGACCGCCGATACGGAGCGGCTGGTAGTAGCCGGCGAGCGCTCTGGCCGGATCGCGAGGATCCTCGTCGGCGGCGGAGCGCAAAAAGCAGCGGGCAGCCTCAAAAACGCGCACGCGGTCGAGCTTGCGCGCCAGGTTGAAGCGCAGGTTCGCCACCAGGCTTCCCATGAGACTGGAGCGCATCACGTCGAGCTGGGCTGCAATCGGATTTTCCAGCGCGATCGGCTCGGCGTTGCCGCAGAAATCGCGCTCCCACTGCGCGTCCACGAAGCTGAAATTCACGACCTCGAAGTACTCGCGTCCCACCAGAATCCGCTTGAGCTCGGGGAGGGTTCTGCGGCCCTCCGGAGCGGCGAGCATGGCGAGCGCCGCTTGCGGTGGCCGGGATGGAATATTGTCATAGCCATGCAGCCGCGCGATTTCTTCGACCATGTCCTCTTCGATCTCGAGGTCGAAACGGTACGAAGGCGCGGTCACGGTGAACTCCCCGCCTGAGCGCGCATGCGGGAGCTGCAGGCGCTTGAGCAACGCCGCGATCTGCTCGTCCGAGAACTGCACGCCGATGATCTTGCTCGCGCGGCTCGAGCGCAGCCGGACCGGCTTGCGCTGCGGCAGCGTTGCTGTAGCTTCGCTTATCGGTCCTGCCGCACCGCCGCAGACGTCGAATATCAGCTGCGTGGCGCGCTCGATTGCCTCGGCTGTGGCGGCAAAATCCACGCCGCGTTCGAAGCGGAAAGCCGCGTCGCTGGACAGCGCGAAGCGTCGAGTACGGCCCGCGACCGCGGAGGGATTGAACCACGCCGCCTCAAGAAACACCTCGACGGTCGAACCGGAAACCGCGCTCGCCTCTCCGCCCATGACCCCGCCGAGCGCAAGCGCCTTCTTCCGGTCGGCGATCAACAGCACATCGGGGGCCAATTCGACCTCCTGTCCGTTGAGCAGCTTAAGGCGCTCGCCGTTGCGGGCGCGCCGCACGATCACTTCGCCTTCGATCGTGCGGTTGTCGAAAGCGTGCAGGGGCTGCCCCAGCTCGAGCATCACGAAGTTGGTGATGTCGACGATTGCCGAAATCGAGCGCAGCCCGCAACGCTCCAACCGGCGCACCATCCAGTCAGGCGTTCGTGCTTTTGTGTTGACACCGCGTATGATGCGGCCGCAGTAGCGCGGGCACGCTGCCGTATCCTGGAGCAGGATCTTGCGTATTTCGTCCAGTGCAGCCTCCACTGGGGCCACGGCGGGCACGGTAAGCGGTGTACCGGTCAGAATCGAGACTTCACGCGCGATGCCCCTCAGGCTCAGGCAGTCCCCGCGGTTCGGCGTAAGCTTGAGCGTGATGAGCTGATCGTCCAGATCGAGCACCCGGCGCACGTCCGCCCCGGGCTGCGCCTCGGCCGGCAAGACGAGCAACCCGGAATGATCTTGCGAAAGACCCAGGTCCTTCGCCGAGCACAGCATGCCGCTCGACTCGACGCCGCGGACTTTCGCTCGCTTGATTTCCATGCCCGGCAGCCGCGCCCCCGACATCGCTACCGGCGCTTTCATTCCGGCGACGACGTTTGGAGCTCCGCAGACGATCGCAAGCGTCGTACCGCCGCCGACGTCGACCTTGCAGAGCGTAAGCCGGTCGGCGTTGGGGTGCTTTGCGGCCTCGAGGACTCGCCCGACCACGACCTTGTCGAAAATGGGCGCAACGGGCTCG
Organism: Burkholderiales bacterium; assembly: GCA_035637655.1. Lineage (GTDB taxonomy): Bacteria > Pseudomonadota > Gammaproteobacteria > Burkholderiales > SG8-39 > VBDM01. The sequence continues at coordinate 24,297 of DASPWT010000222.1, forward strand.
ACCGATTCGACGTCGAGCCCGCCCATGGTCAGCACGCGCGCGAGCTCTTGCGTCGGTATCTTCGGATCGACGAAGGAGCGCAACCAGTTTTCTGAAAATTTCACGTGAACTGGGCGAGAAAGCGCAGATCGCCGTCGTAGAAGAGTCGCAAGTCGTCTATCCCGTAACGCAGCATCGTCAACCGATCGGGACCCATGCCGAAAGCGAAGCCCATGTACTTCTCGGGGTCCACTCCGCAGGCCTTGAGCACGTTGGGATGCACTTGACCGCTGCCAGCTACCTCGAGCCAGCCGGTTTGTCCACATACGCGACACCCGGCGCCGCCGCAAAAAACGCAGCTCATGTCGACTTCGGCCGACGGTTCGGTGAAAGGAAAAAAAGACGGCCGAAAGCGCGTTCGCAGCTTCTCGTCTTCGAAGAACTTGCGCAGGAAATCGGTGAGAACGCCTTTGAGATCGGCGAAGCTCACCCCCTCGTCGATCCAGAGGCCCTCCACCTGGTGGAACATCGGCGTATGCGTCGCGTCCGAATCGACGCGGTACACCCGGCCAGGCGCGATGATCTTGATCGGAGGCTCGTGATGTTGCATATAGCGTATCTGGATCGGCGAGGTGTGCGTGCGCAGCAGCAAGTTTTGCCCGGCGCCTTTCAGATAAAACGTGTCGTGCATCGAGCGCGCGGGGTGGTCCTGCGGCTGATTGAGCGCAGTGAAATTGTGGAAGTCGGTCTCGATCTCGGGGCCGTCCGCCACCTCGAACGCGATCGAGCGAAAAAGCTGCTCGATGCGCTCGAGCGTGCGTGTCGCGGGATGCAGTCCGCCGCGGGCAAGGCCGCGCCCCGGCAAAGTCACATCCAGGGCCTCTTGCGCGAGCCGCGAATCGAGCTCGGCGGCGCCCAGCGTCTCGCGGCGGGCGGCGAGCGCCGCCTCGATCTTGTCTTTCGCTTCGTTGAAACGCGCACCGGCGTCACGGCGCTCGCCCGGCGCGAGCCTGGCAAGCTCCTTCCGCGCCTCGCTCAGTACGCCCGAGCTTCCGAGGTAGCGTGCCTTGATGTGATCGAGATCGTTCACGTCGTTCGTGCCGCTGAACTCGGCGATCGCCCTCGAAACAACTTTATCCAGATCGATCATCTGAGTCGACTACCTCGGCGCCGTGCGCCACCCTTCCTCGGGAAGGAGGGGATTTTCAGTACTACGCGCCGAGTTTCGCTTTCGCCTGGCTCGCGAGCTGCGCGAAAGCGGCCTTGTCAACCACGGCCAGGTCGGCGAGCACCTTGCGATCGACCTCGATCGAAGCCTTCTTCAGGCCGTGCATGAAAGCCGAGTAGGTCATGCCGTGCTCGCGCACCGCCGCGTTGATGCGCGCGATCCAGAGGACGCGAAACTGTCGCTTGCGTTGCTTGCGGTCACGGTAGGCATACTGCCCCGCCTTCATCACCGCTTCTTTGGCAATGTTGAAAACGTTGCCGCGGCGACCGCGGAACCCTTTGGCCTGACGGAGGACCTTCTTGTGCTTGGCGTGCGCGGCTACGCCGCGCTTGACTCGTGGCATGGCGGCTCTCCCTTACGCGTACGGGAGCATCGCGCGGACATGCTGCCTGTCCGTAGCGTGCACTTCCGCGGTTCCGCGCAAATGGCGTTTGTTCTTGGTGGTTTTCTTGGTGAGGATGTGGCGCTTGAACGCCTGCGAGCGCTTGATACTGCCACCGGAGCGAATCTTGAAGCGCTTGGCGGCGCTGCGCTTGGTCTTCATTTTGGGCATTACGTGACTCCTGTTTTGGCATGGCGACGGGTGGCTCCAACGGAGCGCTTTCCGACCTCGGCACCACTTCTTCTAAAACCTGCCGCAGCGCTAAGGCGAAACCTCAGGTTTCGGTTCTTTCTTGAGTTCTTTCTTGGGTTCCTTCTTGGCTTCCTTTTTTACCGGCTTCTTCATTTCTTTCTTGCCCTTCTTCGGGGCCAACACCATGATCAGCTGTCGCCCTTCCATCTTCGGATACTGCTCCACCACCGCGTGCGGCTCGAGATCCTGCTTCACCCGTTCGATCAACCGCACGCCAAATTCCTGATGCGCCATCTCCCGGCCGCGGTAGCGCAAAGTAACCTTGGTCTTGTCGCCTTCGTCGAGGAACTTGATCAAGTTGCGCAGCTTGATCTTGTAGTCGCCTTCGTCGGTTCCGGGACGGAACTTTACCTCTTTGACGTGGATCTGCTTCTGCTTGAGCTTGGCTTCGTGGGCCTTTTTCGCCTCGCGGTACTTGAACTTGCCGTAGTCCATCAGCTTGCAGACCGGCGGCTTGGCAAGCGGGGCAATTTCGACCAGATCGACTTCGGCTTCCTCGGCCATTTTCAGGGCTTGGGCGATCGGCACGATGCCGACTTGCTCGCCGGCGGCTCCGATCAAGCGCACTTCGGGCGCATTGATCTCGGTGTTGATGCGCTGCGTTCTCTCCGTGGCGATGTTGCTTCCTCCAGAAAATTAAAAATTAAGCCGTACTCCCCGCTTTGGCCTCGCTGCGGAGGCGGGCGATGAAGTCCGACAGGGACATCTGCCCGAGGTCTTCACCGCTGCGGGTACGCACGGCCACCTTTTCGGCTGCCTTCTCTTTTTCGCCGACGATCAGTTGGTAAGGCAGCTTCTGCAAGCTATGTTCCCGAATTTTATAGGTTATTTTCTCGTTCCTCAAGTCGGCTTCGCAACGGTAGCCAGCCTGCCTCAAGGCGGTCGCGACCCGCGTGGCGTAATCGGCCTGCCCCTCCGAAATATTGAGCACCATCACCTGCACCGGCGCAAGCCACGGCGGCATGGCGCCCGCGTAGTGCTCGATGAGAATCCCGATGAACCGCTCCATGGATCCGACGATGGCCCGGTGCAGCATGACCGGCACCTTGCGCGAATTGTCCTCGGCCGCGTACTCCGCACCGAGCAGTCCAGGCATGGAGAAATCGACCTGCATGGTGCCGCACTGCCAAGAGCGACCGATGCTGTCTTTCAGATGGTATTCGATCTTGGGGCCGTAGAACGCGCCCTCTCCCGGGAGCACGTCGTAGCCGAGGCCGCTCGAATCCAGGGATGCCTGCAGCGCGCGTTCGGCTTTGTCCCAAAGCTCGTCGGCGCCGACCCTTTTCGGAGGGCGCGTCGCGAGTTTGTAGACGGCCTCGGTGAAGCCGAAGTCTGCGTAGACCTTTTGCAGCAATGTCGTAAACGCCGTGACCTCCGGCTGGATCTGCTCCTCGGTGCAAAATATGTGGCCGTCGTCCTGGGTGAAAGCGCGGACGCGCATGATGCCGTGCAGAGCGCCCGAGGGTTCGTTGCGCGTGCACACGCCGAACTCGCCGTAACGCAGCGGCAGCTCGCGGTAGCTGCGCAGGCCTCTATTGTAGATCAGCACGTGGCCGGGGCAGTTCATCGGCTTGATCGCGTAGTCATGCTTCTCCGACTCGGTGGTGAACATCAGCTCCTTGTAATTTTTCCAGTGGCCGGATTTCTCCCACAGGCTGCGGTCGAGGATCTGTGGGCAATGCACTTCGAGGTAGCCGTTGTCCCGGTAGACACGACGCATGTACTGCTCGACCTGCTGCCAGATCACCCAGCCCTTCGGATGCCAGAACACCATGCCGGGCGCCTCTTCCTGCACGTGGAAAAGATCGAGTTGCGTACCCAGCCGCCGATGATCGCGTTTCTCTGCTTCCTCGAGCATGCGGAGGTACGCGTCCTGCTCTTCCTTTTTGGCCCAGGCCGTCCCGTAGATCCGCTGCAGCATCTCGTTCTTGGAATCTCCGCGCCAGTAGGCGCCGGCGACCTTCATCAGCTTGAACACTTTGAGCTTGCCGGTGGAGGGGACGTGCGGGCCGCGGCACAAATCGATGAAATCCCCTTCCCGGTACAGCGAGACCTCCTCGTTTGCGGGAATCGAGGCGACGATCTCCGCCTTGTAGTGCTCGCCGATGGACTTGAAGTATTGAACCGCCTTGTCGCGCGGCCAGACCTCTCGCTTCACCGGGAAGTCCTTTTTCGCCAGTTCCGCCATGCGCTTTTCGATGGCGTCGAGATCGTCCGGCGTGAACGGCCGCTTGAACGAAAAATCGTAGTAGAAGCCGTTTTCGACGACCGGCCCGATGGTCACTTGCGCCTCGGGGAACAGCTCCTTCACGGCGTAGGCGAGCAGGTGCGCAGTGGAGTGCCGCAGGATCTCGACGCCCTCCCGGTCGCGCTCGGTGATGATCGAAACTTCAGCGTCACGGTCGATTCGATGCGAAGTGTCGACGAGCTTGCCATCCACTTTGCCTGCGAGCGCGGCACGCGCCAGTCCTGGTCCGATCGCCTGGGCGACTTCGGCGACGGTGACCGGGCCGTCGAATGATTTGACGGCGCCATCTGGCAGACGAAACTTGGGCATCGGCGTGTTTTCTAAATCCGTCCGCGCGTTGAACGGCGCATCGCGTCCGTTCCGACGCGCAGAGTTAAAACGGCAGCCATCGAGGCTGCCGTTTTAACAGTTGGTAGGCGCGATTGGAATCGAACCAACGACCTCATCCATGTCAAGGATGCGCTCTAGCCAACTGAGCTACGCGCCTGAGAAGTGCCGGATTCTAGCCGAACGGTCCCACCCACACAAACCCATGAAGCAATCCGGATGAAAATCAACCGCGCCAACGCTTCGATCGCGAATCGTAGCCGTACGGCATGGACTTGAGGACCACGTTCGGACAGGAAAGCGCGTACTCACCGCCCGAAACAAGGTAGCCCATCGGCGCGCCGCCCGGGCATTTGCTCACCTCCGGGACGTACTCGGGTACGAGCTTGTCGAGAGCCTCCGGATAGGCGCCGCTGTCGCGCTTGTACGCCGAAAGCGCGGAGATCATCCGCACGCCGCGGGTTTCGACGGTCAGCATGTCTTTGTCGCTCCCGGTGTAGAGGTGGATCGCAACATACGCTGCCGCTAGAGCCACCACAATCAGGACGAGCAGAACGATTTGGCTTACGCCCCTCTGACGATTTGCCGCGTTCATCCCCTGTCCTCCCGGGTCGATTGAAATCAACTGACCCGTGAATACTACCGCAAGCCGAGCATCTCCGCCGCGTGCTTGCGCGTCGTCGCAGTGATCGCGACCCCGCCCAGCATGCGCGCGATTTCCTCGATGCGCGATTTCTGGTCGAGCACGGCGACCCGACTCCGCGCGCTGCCGCTTTCGGTGCCCTTTGCCACGGACCACTGCTCGCGGGCCTGGGCGGCCACCTGCGGAAGATGGGTGACGCACAACACCTGACGCTCCTCACCCAAGGTCCTTAGCTTCTTGCCCACGACTTCGGCCACTGCTCCACCGATCCCCGCGTCGACTTCGTCGAAAATCAACGTAGGCACCGCGGCAGCCCGGCTCGTGATCACCTGAATCGCGAGGCTGATACGGGACAATTCTCCTCCGGAAGCCACCTTGGCGAGGGGGCGCGGCTCGGTGCCCGGGTTAGTCGTCACCAGAAACTCGACCTGTTCGTTTCCCGCGACGCTGCCGTCAGGTAAAAGCGAGCGCAGCTCCACCTCGAACCGTCCGCCGGACATGGCGAGTTCCTTCATTGCGGCGTTCACCTCGCGGCCGAGTTTCGTCGCGGCCCTAGTGCGCTCGGCCGAAAGCCGTGTCGCAAGCCCGTCGTAGCGTGAACGCGCAGCCTGCTCCTGCATGGCGAGGGCTTCGAGGTCCGCGGTAATTTCCAGCTCTTTCAGCCGTACCCGAAGCGAAGCCAGAAGCTCAGGCAGCGCCTCCGGCCGCGCACGAAACTTGCGCGCCGCATTGTGCACCGCTTCGAGACGCTGCTCGACCTCGTGGAGACGTTTCGGATCGAGCTCGATGCGATCGGCGTAATGTCTCAGTGCATAAGCGGCTTCGCGCAATTGCGCTTCCCCCGATTCGAGCACGGCAATAGTATCGCGCAGCAATCCATCGTATTCGGTGAGCGGGCGCAGCCGTGACAGTACTCCCGACAGCGCACCGAGCGCGGCGTTCTCCGACTCGGAAAGCAAGTCGGTCGCGTCCCGCACGCCCTCCATAAGGGTCGCTGCATGGGCAAGCCGGCCGTGCTCCGACTGGATCGTTTCCCATTCGCCGGGTGCAAGGGCAAGCCGCGACAGCTCTTCGAGCTGCCAGCTGAGCTGCTCCCGTTCCGCATCGCGTGCCGCCGTATTGTTCTCGTGGTCGAGTCTCGCGCGGCAAAGTCTTTGCCATTCGCGATGAGCGCCACCCGTTTCTTGTGCGAGCGCAGCGAGGCCGGCGTGTGCGTCGAGTACCAGGCGCTGGGCCTCGGGCCTGAGAAGCGACTGGTGCGCGTGCTGGCCGTGGATGTCGACGAGCCGCTCTCCCGCCTCACGCAACTGGCTGATGGTCGCAGCGTGGCCGTTGATGAATGCGCGCGAGCGCCCGTTTACGTCCACTACGCGGCGCAACAACAACCGGTTCGCATCGCCCTCGAGCGCCTGCTCGCGCAGCCAATCCCCGATCCCGGGCAGCGAATCGATGGCGAATTCGGCGGTCACGTCCGCTCGTTCGGCCCCGGAGCGCACCTGCTCGCTTCCCGTGCGATCGCCCAGGGCCAAAGACAATGCGTCGATCAAGATGGATTTGCCGGCACCGGTCTCACCGGTGAGAGCGGTAAAACCCGGCCGAAACTCGAGTTCCATACGATCGACGATCGCAAAGTCCCGAATGGATAGATGCAAAAGCATTCGCAGCTAGAGCACTTCGCTCCAGTGCAGCTTCTGGCGCAACATCGCGAAGTAGCTGTAACCCGGGGGGTGGACGAACTTGACGGTATGCTCCGCGCGCCGGATAACGACGCGGTCGCCCTCCTGAAGGTCGCACTGCAGCTGCCCGTCGAAGTGAAGCCGGGCATCGATCGAGCGCTTCAGGGAGATTTCGATCACGGTGCGGTCGCTGACCATGATGGGCCGGTTGGACAGCGTGTGCGGGCAGATCGGCACCAACGCGAACCCGGGCACGCTCGGTTGCAGTATCGGCCCGTCCGATGAAAGCGCGTAAGCGGTCGACCCCGTGGGCGTCGCCACAATCAGGCCGTCGGCCCGCAAGTCGTAGACGAACTCGCCGTCGATGTTCACCACGAATTCGATCAGCCGACCGACAGATCCCTTGTTCACGACTGCGTCGTTGAGCGCGAGCGTCGCGAGCGTGACCACGCCATCGCGGCGCACTTCGGCGGCGAGCATGGTGCGCTCTTCGATCGTGTGGCGGCCGGCGAGAATCTCGGCCATAGCGTGGAGCATGTTGGACGAAGCGATGTCGGTCATGAATCCGAGGCGGCCCTGGTTGACGCCGACCAGGGGCACATGGTGAGCCGCCAGGTTTCGTGCGGCGTTGAGCATGCTTCCATCGCCTCCCTGCACCACGACCAGACCGGCGCGGGCGCCGATTTCGTCGTAATCGGCTATGGGAAAGCCGCTGACGTGGTTGGAAGCCGCGGTTTCCCTCTCGATCAGCACTTCGCGTCCCTGCTTGCGCAGGTAGTCGCCCAACGTGGCGAGCGCGCTCGCGACATCGGGGGAGTCATAGCGGCCGATCAGCGCTATCGTCTTGAAAGCGGGCATACCGCCATTAAATCATGAACATGTGGCGGTGACAAAAAGCTGGGCTGCAGGCGCGTGAACAAAACCGCAAATCAAGCCGATTCTGTAGAATCGCGAGCTATGCTGGACCGTCGCGCGCAGATTCTGCTCAAGACCTTGGTGGAGCGCTATATCGCCGAGGGCGAGCCGGTCGGCTCGCGCGCGCTGTCGCGCTACTCTGGTCTGGATCTGAGCCCGGCCACGATCCGAAACGTGGTGGCCGACCTGGAGGAACTCGGCTTTGTCGCGAGCCCCCATACCTCCGCGGGACGGATTCCCACCTCCCGCGGCTATCGTTTCTTCGTCGATACCCTGCTTACGGTAAAGCAGCTCGACCGCGTCGAAATCAGCCAGCTCGAAGTCAACCTTCACCCCGACCATCCGCAGCGCCTCATCAGCGCGGCCTCGCAGCTTCTCTCCGAGCTCACGCATTTCGCGGGCGTCGTGGTTGCCAGCAAACGCAAGACTCCGGCCTTCCGTCACATCGAGTTTCTGGCACTTTCGGACAAGCGCGTCCTGCTGATCATCGTAACCCCAGACGGTGACGTGCAAAACCGAATACTGTTCACGGAGAAGACCTATACGCCTTCCGAGCTGACCATGGCGGCGAATTTCCTCAACCAGAACTACGCCGGCCTCACGTTCGATGACATCCGACGTCGCGTCCACGACGAGTTGAAGCAACTCCGGGAAGACATGACGCTTCTCATGACCGCGGCACTCGAAGCCGGCAGCGAGGCATTGTCCGCTTCGACGGAGAACTATGTCATATCCGGCGAGAGGAATCTGCTCGACTCGCATGATCTCGCCTCGAACATGTCGCGGCTACGGGAGTTGTTCGAGCTCTTCGAAAAGAAGACGTTGCTCATGCAGATCCTCGAGCTGAGCACCCGCGCGCAAGGGGTGCAGATCTACATCGGCGGCGAGTCCGGCATCGCGCCGCTCGACGAATGCAGCGTGGTCACGGCGCCGTACGAGTCCGACGGGCAGATCATCGGTACGGTCGGGGTAATCGGGCCGACGCGCATGGCCTACGAGCGCGTGATACCGATCGTCGACATCACAGCGAAGCTATTGTCGAGCGCGCTGTCGAGCCACTAGATCGGGAGTCGAGCGTCCGGGAGCCAAGCAGGATCAGCGGCCCTTGTTCCAGACTCTGACTCCCCGCTCTCGGCATGCACTATCTCCCCGAGCCGAAACAGGAGCACGGCGCCATCGCCCAGACGGCGGTGTTGCTCGTCAACCTCGGCACGCCCGATGCGCCGACACCGCAGGCGGTGCGCCGGTATCTGAAGCAGTTTCTGTCCGATCCGCGCGTGATCGAAATTCCTCGGGCGCTTTGGCTGCCGATGCTGCACGGCTTCGTGCTCAACACGAGACCGAGGAAATCAGCACGGAAATACGCCAGCATCTGGTCCTCGGAAGGCTCCCCCCTGAAGGTGCATACCGAGAAGCAGGCGCGATTGCTGCGCGGCTATTTCGGTTCGCAGGTCCGTATGCCGCTCTCGGTCGATTTCGCCATGCGCTACGGCGAGCCCTCGATCCAGGGCACGCTGGCTCGCCTGAAGTCGGAGGGCTATGAGCGCGTCCTCGTGGTGCCGATGTATCCCCAATACGCGGCCAGCACGACCGCAAGCACGCTGGATGAGGTAGGAGGGTTTCTGCGGCGAGTCCGCAACGTCCCGGAAATCCGGCTGGTGAGGCACTTTCACGACCACCCTTTGTACATCGCAGCACTGGCAAATATCGTCCGCGAGCACTGGCGGCGGTCGGGACGCCCAGACATGCTGTTCATGAGTTTCCATGGCTTGCCACGTTACACGCTCGCCCGAGGAGATCCCTACCATTTCGAGTGCCAGAAGACTGCGCGCCTGCTTGCCGGGGACCTCGAGCTTGCCGAGAGCCACTGGCAAATCGCCTTCCAGTCCCGCTTTGGGCGCGCGGAATGGATAGAGCCCGATACCGCGTCCACCCTGGCCGACTACGGCCGGCGCGGCGTGCGCCGCGTGGATGTGATCTGTCCGGGTTTCGTCGCGGATTGCCTCGAGACGCTCGAAGAAATCGGCATCGAGGGCCGAAAGATCTTCCTCGGCGCGGGAGGCAGGGAATTTCACCTGTTGCCATGCCTCAACGAGCGCGACGACTGGATTCGTGCCTTGGCCGACATTGCGCGGCAGCATCTTGCCGGCTGGGTGGTGGAATCCTGGAATCCGCGGCTTGAAGGAACCGCGCCGAAGACAGCCCAAGCCGGGCCGACAGCTCTTGAAATCTCCCCGGAGAACCCCAGCTAGAATCGTTAGCGAAAAGGGGCACACCCGTGCCCTCTAAACGTCGCGGCACATCTTGCGGAGAATCTATGCCTGAACCGGACCAACCGAACCCGCAGGTTTCTTCGGGCGAAGCGTCAGTCGATGCGGCCGCGCCGCTCGCCAAACCGGCGGATGTCGCGCCCGTACCGGATACCGAGGAGCTGTTGCGACGCGCGGAGTTGAAGGCCCAGGAACACCACGACGCCTGGCTCCGCGCCAAGGCGGAGGCGGAAAATATCCGCAAACGGACGGCGATCGAACTTGCAAGCGCTTACAAGTACGCGATCGAGGCCGTCGCCGCGGAATTGCTTCCCGTCAAGGACAGTCTGGAAGCGACGCTCGCGGCCGACTCCGCTGCGCTTGAAACGCTGAGGAGTGGAGTCGAGCTGACATTGAAGCAGCTGAATGCCGTGTTCGCTAGAGCCAACCTCAGGGAGATCAATCCCATCGGGGAGAAGTTCGATCCCCACCAGCACCAGGCGATCAGCATGCTCCCCTCGGAGAAGGAACCGAACACGGTCATCAACGTGCTGCAAAAGGGCTACCGCCTGCACGACCGGGTGATCCGGCCGGCACTGGTCACCGTGGCCAAACCCAAAGACGAATCAAGCTTGAAGTTAAGGGATTGATCCCCATATCGGCTTCAAGGTTATTTATCAGAAAATTCAAAAGGAAAGGCCATGGGAAAGATCATCGGAATCGACCTCGGGACGACCAACTCCTGCGTCGCGATCATGGAGGGCGGCAAGCCCAAGGTAATCGAGAACTCGGAAGGCGCCCGCACCACGCCCTCCATCGTCGCCTACATGGAGGACGGGGAGATCCTCGTCGGCGCGCCGGCCAAGCGGCAGGCGGTGACCAATCCCAAGAACACTCTCTACGCGATCAAGCGCCTCATCGGCCGCAAGTTCGAGGAGAAGGAGGTGCAGAAGGATATCGCCCTGATGCCCTACAAGATCGTCAAGGCCGACAACGGCGACGCCTGGGTCGAGGTCCGCGGCAAGAAGATCGCTCCTCAGGAAGTCTCTGCCCAGATCCTGCGCAAAATGAAAAAGACCGCCGAGGACTACCTCGGCGAGGAAGTCACCGAAGCGGTCATCACCGTCCCGGCGTACTTCAACGATTCCCAGCGCCAGGCGACCAAGGACGCCGGCCGCATCGCGGGACTTGAAGTCAAGCGCATCATCAACGAACCCACGGCGGCTGCACTCGCGTTCGGACTGGACAAGAAGGAAGGCGATCGCAAGATCGCGGTCTATGACCTCGGTGGCGGCACGTTCGACATCTCGATCATCGAAATCGCGGAAGTCGAAGGCGAGCACCAGTTCGAGGTGCTCTCCACCAACGGCGACACGTTCCTCGGCGGCGAGGACTTCGACCAGCGCCTGATCGACTACCTCTGCGACGAATTCAAGAAGGACCAGGGAATCGACCTGCGAAATGACGTGCTCGCGCTGCAGCGGCTGAAGGAAGCCGCGGAAAAAGCGAAGATCGAGCTGTCTTCGAGCGCGCAGACCGAGATCAACCTGCCCTACATCACCGCCGACAAGAGCGGGCCCAAGCATCTCGCCATCAAGGTCACGCGCGCCAAATTCGAGAGCCTGGTCGAGGATCTGATCGAAAAGACGGTCGAGCCCTGCCGTATCGCGTTGAAGGACGCGGGGCTCAAAGTTTCCGACATCGAGGACGTGATCTTGGTCGGCGGAATGACGCGCATGCCCAAGGTCCAGGAGACGGTGAAGGACTTCTTCGGCAAGGAGCCGCGTAAGGACGTCAACCCGGACGAGGCAGTCGCGGTCGGCGCCGGGATCCAGGGCGGCGTGTTGAAGGGCGACGTCAAGGACGTCCTGCTCTTGGATGTCACGCCGTTGTCGCTCGGAATCGAGACGCTGGGGGGTGTTTTCACCAAGCTCATTCAGAAAAACACCACCATCCCGACCAAGGCGCAGCAGGTCTTCTCCACTGCAGACGATAATCAGTCGGCGGTGACCATCCATGTGCTCCAGGGCGAGCGCGACGTGGCCTCGGGCAACAAGAGCCTCGGCCAGTTTAATCTCGAGGGCATTCCACCCGCGCCGCGCGGGATGCCGCAGATCGAGGTCACCTTCGACATCGACGCCAACGGCATCTTGCACGTGTCGGCGAAGGACAAGGCGACGGGCAAGGAAAACAAGATCACCATCAAGGCAAACTCCGGGCTCAATGAATCCGAGATTCAGCGCATGGTAAAGGACGCAGAAGCGCACGCGGCCGAAGACAAGAAGCAGCTCGAGATTGTGACGTCGCGCAACCAGTTGGATTCGCTGGTGCACTCGGTTCAGAAGTCGCTGAAGGAATACGGCGACAAACTCGCAGCGGATGAAAAAGCGAAGATCGAGGCCGCGCTCAAGGATGCCGAAGAGGCGATGAAGTCCGACGACAAGGAGAAAATCGACGCCAAGGCCCAGGCGCTTTCGCAGGCGGCGCAGAAACTCGGCGAGAAGATGTACGCCGACGCGCAAAAGGCTCAGGGCGATCAGGGCGGCGGCGACGCAAAAGCATCGAAGCCGGAAGATGAGGCTAACGTCGTCGACGCCGAGTTTACCGAGGTGAAGGACAAGAAAGGTTAAGCGCCGCGCGCAAATCGCGCGGCCTTAACTGGCCGAGTTCGAGCTGACGCGCAAGCGCGCAGCTCAACTCGGCCTTTGCGTGTCTAGCAAGGGAAGAGCCAAGCAATGGCGAAGCGGGATTACTACGAAGTGCTCGGCGTCAACCGCGACGCCGACGAGGAGGCCATCAAGAAAGCGTATCGGCGCCTCGCCATGAAGCATCATCCGGATCGCAATCCGGATAACCCCAAAGCCGAAGAGCTGTTCAAGGAGGCCAAAGAGGCGTACGAGGTCCTGACCGACGCCAACAAGCGTGCCGCCTATGACCGTTACGGCCACGCCGGAGTCGATCCGCGCGCAGGCATGGCCGGCGGCGGGGCCGCCGGTTTCTCGGGCTTCGCCGACGCGTTCGGCGATATCTTCGGCGACATCTTCAACCAGGCGCGCGGCGGCCGCTCCTCGGTGTACCGGGGAGCCGACCTGCGCTACAACCTCGAGGTCGCGCTGGAGCAGGCAGCGCGCGGCACCGAAACCCGCATTCGCATTCCGACCTACGAGGATTGCGAGACCTGCAAGGGTTCCGGGGCGAAACCCGGGACCAAGCCGCGAACCTGCTCGACCTGTGAAGGGCACGGCCAGGTACGCATGCAGCAGGGGTTTTTCTCCATCCAGCAGGCGTGCCCGAAATGCCACGGAACCGGAAAGCTCATCACCGAGCCCTGCCCGAGCTGCCACGGTGCCGCGCGGGTGAAAAGACAAAAAACGCTCTCGGTCAAGATTCCCGCCGGCGTAGACAATGGCGATCGTATCCGTCTTTCAGGCGAAGGCGAGCCCGGGGTAAATGGCGGGCCGGCAGGCGATCTTTACGTGCAGATCCAGGTCAAGTCCCATCCGGTTTTTCAGCGCGACCACGACGACTTGCACTGCGAAATGCCGGTCAGTTTCGCGACGGCGGCGCTCGGCGGAGAGATTGAAATCCCCACGTTGGACGGTTCGGCGAAGATCAGAATCCCCTCCGAGACTCAATCGGGAAAGGTATTTCGGTTGCGTGGCAAAGGTATTCGCGGTGTGCGCAGTCGGGAACACGGCGATCTGCTCTGTCACGTCGTTGTCGAAACGCCGGTAAACCTGACCGACCGACAAAGGGAGCTGCTGCGCGAGTTCGAGGCGATCAGCCAAATAGACAGCGATAGACACAACCCGCGTGCCAAATCCTGGATGGAGAAGGTCAAAGAATTCTTCGCTCAGTAGCAGATCAAGCACATATTCAACGCAGCGGGTATAGAATCGGCGGTACGAGCGCATCCTCGCAAGGAGGTCGCATGATTCGTGTGACATTGACTGCGGCGGTTGGGGCCTTGGCCTGCTTGTTCGCGGGCGGCGTCGCCCACGCCCAGGGCGTGACCAAGACAAACATCCTGATCGGCCAATCATCTCCGTTTTCCGGCAGCAACAAGGAGCTCGGTGAAGACATCCGCGAAGGTCTGCAAGCCTACTTCAAGCAGGTCAATCAGGCGGGCGGGGTCAACGGACGCACTCTCGAGCTCATAGCGCTGGACGACGGCAACGATGCAAAGCGCTCTGGCGAGAACGCAAGGATCTTGATAGAGCAAAGAGGCGTGCTCGCGCTGATCGGCTATGCCAGCGCCACGCTAAGCCTCCCCGCGCTCCCATTCGCCGAAAAGAACAAGGTCGCATTCGTCGGGCCGTTTACCGGTGCGGAGCCGATGCGCACATTTCGCCGCAACGTGTACAACATTCGCGCAAGCTACGCCGACGAGCTTGAGAAGATCGTCGATTTCTACACGACGACCGGAATGAGGAGATTTTCCGTTATCCACTACGACGACGCGGTAGGGAAGGAAAATCTCGCCGCCGTTGAGGTCGCGCTGAACCGGCGCGGACTGAAACCGGCGTCGATCGGGACCTTGAAGCGCAATCAGACGGACTTGGGTGCCGCCGTTTCCGACGTCGTCAAGGCGGCACCGGACGTCGTCATAGCGACTACGCTCTACAAGACGACCGGCGATTTCATCAAATCGGCGAAAAAGGCTGGATCGGGCGCCCAGTTCGCCAGCATCTCATTCGTCGGCGCGAGCGCGCTGGCCAGCGAGCTCGGCGACCAAGGCATGGGCGTCGTCGTTTCGCAGGTGGTGCCACCCTACGCCAGGAACTCGATCCCCATCGTGAGGGAATACCAGGCGGCAATTGAGAAATCGCTCGGCAAGAAGGATTATTCCTTCACTTCGCTCGAGTCGTACATCGGAGCAAAAGTGCTTGTCGAAGCGATTCGCCGCGCCGGCGCGAACCCGACGCGCGAAGGCCTTCTCAAGACGCTCGATTCGATGCAGAACTTCAATGTCGGCGGATATCAGGTCGATTTCAGCCCGTCGAATCACAATGGTTCCAAGTTCGTGGAGTTGACCGCCATCAGCAAAGCGGGAAGGTTTGCTTACTAGCTAGCTTCACTGTGGATTAGTTTCGCCGCCAGGTAGTGCCTTGAGGGCCGTCCTCGAGTCCGATTCCCTTTTGAAGCAATTCGTCGCGGATCTCGTCGGCGCGCCGAAAATCTTTCTCCCGGCGCGCCTCGTTGCGTTCGGCGATCAGCCCCGCAATCTGCGGGTCTGAGATCCCGTCGCCCGGTCCCACCTCTGCACGCAGGAATTGCTCGCTTTCGCGTCCCAGCAAACCTAGCAGACCGCCGAGCGCGCGCAACTGACGCGCGAGCGCCGTTGAGTGCGCGCGGTTGACTTCGTTGGTGAGATCGAAAAGCACCGCCACGGCCTCGGGCGTGTTGAAGTCGTTGTCCATTGCCTCCCGGAAGCGACGGCCGTGGATTTCGTCCCAGTCAGGCGACGCTGCGTCGGGCGGCGCCCCCTTCAGGGCGGTGTAGAGCCTCGCCAACGCGTGCCGCGCGTCTTGCAGATGCTGGTCGGAGTAGTTGAGAGGGCTTCGGTAGTGCGCACGCACGACGAAGAAACGCACGACCTCCGGATCGTGGCGTTTGAGCAGCTCGCGGATGGTGGCGAAGTTGCCCGTCGATTTCGACATCTTCTCGTCCTGCAGTTGAACAAAGCCGTTGTGCATCCAGTATTTTACGAATGGTTGCGTGTCATTTCGATCTAGGACGCCTTCGGACTGGGCGATTTCGTTCTCGTGATGCGGAAACTGCAGGTCCTGCCCGCCGCCATGAATGTCGAAATGCGTCCCCAGCAGTTTCGTGCTCATCGCCGAGCACTCGATGTGCCAGCCCGGACGTCCGTCGCCCCAGGGCGACCTCCAGAAGGGCTCGCCTTCCTTGGCGCGCTTCCACAGGACGAAATCGAGCGGATCGCGCTTGGTCGTGTCGACCTCGACCCGCTCCCCGGCACGCAGATCCTCGAGCGACTTCCCCGAGAGTTTCCCGTAACCTGGAAACTTCCGGACTGAGAAATTCACGTCGCCGCTTTCCGCCCGATAGGCGATGCCGCGCTCCTCCAATCTTCCGATCATCTCCAGCATCGCGGTAACGTGATCGGTTGCGCGCGGCTCGATGTCGGGCTTCTGCACCCCTAGAGCCGCGGCGTCCTCGTCCATGTAGCGAATAAAGCGCTCGGTCAAAGCAGCAACGGATTCACCGGTCTCAGCCGCCCGGCGGATAATCCTGTCGTCAACATCGGTAATGTTGCGCACATAAATCAACGGGTAGCCGCTTGCGCGCAACCAGCGTTGTACCACGTCGAATGCGATCATCATCCGTGCATGCCCGAGATGGCAGTAGTCATACACCGTAATCCCGCACACATAGATCCTCACCCGGGCGGGGTCGAGAGGGACGAAAGGTTCCTCCGCGCGGCTGAGGCTGTTGTAGATTTTCAGCATGGCATTGAGCGGGGCGTTCCCGTCTCTCATCGTGCGAGCGACAAAGGCCCGGATGTCATGATCGCGCACCAGATCGAGATTTCCGGCGGCGTCAAGTCGGAGCGCGGTGCGCCTGCCGGGGAGAAAAGTGACGAAATCGAGGAAATTCCCGCAAGGGGCTGATTATTGTGGACTTTGCGAGCTTCTTGATAGAATGTCGTGTTGCTCTCCGGCCCGAAAAAAGTATAGCACAATGATTCAGTTCATTCGGTTCAGCGCGCCGCTCGCGGCCCTGTTTTCCGCGCTCGCGCTCGCGACATGGCAAGCCCGCGCCGACGAGCTTGAGGACGTCAACCGCCTTTTGAAGCAGGGCCAGCACGCGCAGGCGCTTGAACGGGTCAATCAGTATCTCGCGCAGAATCCGAGCGACGCTCAGGGTCGCTTCAAAAAGGGACTGATCCTCGCCGAGCAAAATAAAGTTGCGGAGGCGATCGAGGTATTCACCAAGCTTTCGCAGGACTATCCCAAGTTACCGGAGCCTCACAATAATCTCGCGGTGCTCTACGCCTCCGAGGGTCAATACGAAAAGGCGCGGCAGCAACTGGAGATGTCCATCCGCACGGATCCGCGCTTTGCGACTGCGTATGAAAACCTGGGTGATGTGTACACCAAGCTCGCGAGCCAGGCATATGACAAAGCGCTGCAGCTCGATTCCTCCAATTCCGCCGCAAAAAACAAGCTCTCGCTGATTCGCGACTTGTTGATCACAAGCGAAACCCGTCTTCCGGCCGTCTCGATCGGCCCTGCCGGGAAGACCGCGGAACCGGCGCGGCCGCCCGCGGTGGCGATTTCCCCGGAGAAGTCCGCCACCGAGGCCAAGCCCGCCCCCGGACAGGCCAAGCTCGCCGCCGCGAAGCCGGCAAAACAGCCAGCCCGTGCTCGGGAGGGTAATACGGAGGAAGTGCTCCAGGCCGTGCGCGCTTGGGCTGGCGCATGGGCCAAACAGGACGTGGACACCTATCTTGCCTTCTACGCCAAGGATTTCAAGACGCCGAAAGGCGAGACACGCGCCGAATGGGAGGCTGCGCGAAAGCAGCGCATTTCCACGCCCAAAAAAATCGAGGTCGCCGTTGAATCGCCCAAGGTCACGCTCAAGGGAGATAGCGCGGTGGTCAGCTTTCGGCAGGCGTACCGTTCGGACAGCCTGAAGATCAACGGCAGCAAAACGCTGCACATGGTCAGGAGCGAGGGCCGCTGGCTGATCCAGGAGGAGCGGGCGGGAGGCTGATGTCGACGCGAATCCTCACCTGTGTTGCCCTTGCGGTTATCGCTTTCGGAGCCCCTTCCACGCTTTCGCCCGCAAAGGGCGCCCGGATTGACGTGACAACAGACGCCCTGCTCGCAGCCGTCTACGAAGAAGTCGTGCGGGGACATCTCGACGTGGCCCTTCAGAATATCGAAGGACTGATCCGCGTAAGACCCAACTTTCGCCTTGCTCACCTGATCAAGGGCGACTTGCTGCTCGCGCGCGCCCGGCCTATCAATACAATCGGCGCGGCCCCCAACGTACCCGAGGCGCACATGGAGGGGCTGCGGGCCGAAGCGTTCGCCCGCCTGCGAGCCTACCGAGAGCGCCCGCCGGCGGACCGTGTACCGCGCTATTTGCTGCAGCTGCGCGAGGATCAGAAGTACGCAGTCGTGGTCGACACGCGCCGCTCGCGGCTTTATCTGTACCAGAACGACGGCGGGAAACCGAGCTTCGTCGCCGACTATTACGTGAGCTCGGGAAAAAACGGGCCGCCGAAAGTCCGAGAGGGAGACGAGAAGACACCTATCGGGGTGTATCACGTTACGGAGAGCCTGCCCCGGCAAAAACTCTCGGATTTCTACGGCAGCGGCGCTTTCCCGATCAACTACCCGAACGAGTGGGACCGCATTCAGGGGCGCAACGGCCACGGCATCTGGCTGCACGGAACGCCTTCGAACACCTACAGCAGACCCCCGCGTTCGAGCAACGGCTGTGTTGTCCTCGCCAATTCCGATCTCGATGTGCTGGCGCGCAACCTTCAGATCGGTGTTACGCCGGTCGTCATCAGCGAGAGCGTTGAATGGCTGAGCCTCGAGGATTGGGCAAGCGAGCGAGCATCGTTCGCAAAGCAGCTCGAACAATGGCGATCCGACTGGGAAAGCCTCGACACGGAACGCTACCTCACGCATTATTCGAAAAACTTCTCCGCGCCGAACCAGGACCTGGATAGCTGGAGCCGGCACAAGCGCCTCGTAAACGGCGGCAAGAGCTGGATCAAGGTCAAGGTGAGCAATCTCAGCATGTTCCGCGATCCCGGCAAGGACGGCCTGGTGCTGGTGAGCTTCGACCAGGAGTACAGGTCGAATAATCTGTCGAATACCGTGAAGAAGCGCCAATACTGGCTGCACGAGGACGGACGCTGGCGCATCGTCTACGAGGGAACGGTCTAGACCTATGACTTACATTGTTCGAACATCCCTCTTGCAGAGTGTTGCGGTATTCGTAATTCTGCTTCTCACCGCGGCCGACGTACGTGCGCAAAATCCGCGCGTCGAAGTCAAGACCACCGCGGGCAACTTCACGATCGAGCTCTACGCCGATAAGGCTCCCAAGACGGTTGCAAATTTTCTCCAGTACGCCAACAGTGGTTTCTACAACGGCACGATATTCCACCGCGTCATCGACGGGTTCATGGTACAGGGTGGCGGCTTCGATTCCGGAATGCGCCAGAAGACTACTCGAGCCCCGATCGAGAACGAAGCCGGCGCCGCGCTCAAGGGTGGCCTGAGAAACGAAACCGGTTCCGTTGCCATGGCGCGCACGCCCAACCCGCACTCGGCGTCCGCCCAGTTTTTCATCAACGTCAAGAACAATCCTTTTCTCGATTTCCGGGATGAATCACCGCAAGGGTACGGATATGCCGTGTTCGGGCGCGTGGTCGAAGGAATGGATACGGTGCTTCGAATATCCAAAGTGCCGACGACGACTTCCGGGCCTTTTGAGAACGTTCCGCAGCGGTCGGTCATGATCGAATCGGTCACGCTGAAACCGGCCAAATAGCGGGGCTCCATGGTCAAGCTTAAGACCAACTTCGGCATCATCGCGCTCGAGCTCGATGCCGAACGCGCACCCGGGACGGTCAAGAATTTTCTCGAATATGTCGAATCGGGTTTCTACTCCAACACCGTGTTTCACCGCGTCATCGACGGTTTCATGATCCAGGGCGGTGGATTCGAACCGGGAATGCGCCAGAAGCCGGCCCGAAGTCCCATCAAGAACGAAGCCGACAACGGTCTCAAGAACGAGCGCTATACGGTCGCCATGGCGCGGACTTCCGAACCGCACTCGGCCTCGAGCCAGTTTTTCATCAACGTCAAGGACAACGACTTCCTCGACCACACGGCCCAGAACGCCCAGGGTTGGGGCTACTGTGTCTTCGGGAAAGTCGTCGAAGGCCGGGATGTCGTGGATAAGGTCAAGGGCGTGCGCACCGGCAAGCGCGGCTCCCACGGCGACGTTCCTGTCGAGGACGTCGTCATCGAGAAGGCGGAGGTCGCGTAGGGAGAGGAATGGCGGTCCTTTTCATCTCCGACCTCCACCTCTCGAGCAGCCGGCCGGGGATCAATCAGGTCTTTTTCCAGTTTCTCCGCGAGCGCGCCGTCCGGGCCCCGGATCTCTACATCCTCGGCGACCTGTTCGAGTACTGGGCGGGCGACGACGACGTCGGGGATCCCTTCAACGCGAAGGTCGTCGCGGCCCTTGCGGAATGCGCCCGCGGCGGCACGCGCATCCTCGTGATGCACGGCAACCGCGACTTCCTTTTCGGGCCTGCCTTCGCGCAGGCGAGCGGCGCGCAACTCGTCGACGACCCGGTCGTGCTCGACCTGTTCGGCGAAAAAACCGTCCTCACGCACGGCGACACGCTGTGCACCGACGACCGCGAGTACCAGGCGTTCCGCGCGGAAGTGCGCTCGGAATCCTGGAAGCGGGCCTTCCTCGCACAGCCGCTCCCCGAGCGCAAGCGGCGCATCGAGGCCCTGCGCGCGCGGAGCGAGATCGAGAAGAAACGCAAGCCAGCCGAGATCATGGACGTCAACGTCGGGGCCGTGGAGTCGCTGCTGCGCGAGCACGGCTACCCGCGCCTGATCCACGGCCACACCCACCGCCCCGCCCGGCACGAGCACCGTGTCGACGGCCGGGTATGCGAGCGCTGGGTGCTGCCCGACTGGTACGAGTCGGGAGGGGTACTGGTGTGCGACGAGAAAGGCTGCCGGGCGGAAAAACTCTAGGGGCGGGAATGTTCGGACAAAGTCGACCCTAATGTGCGGATGGCTGCAAACGGCCAAGAAGCGGTCGCTCGATTACACGGTGAGCACGGAAACCCGCAAAAAAGAATCGGCCCGCAGCACCGGCCCGACCTCGCCCGCGCAGACGTCTAGTCCGTAATCGCCTGGTAGACGAGCTGTTTCACCAGCTTGCGGAAGTAGGCCCGCTGCGGGCTCGCCGCCTGCGTCATCAGCACCGCGACCACCTGCTCCTTCGGGTCCACCCAGAAGTAGGTGCCCCCGTAGCCCGCCCACATGAACTCGCCCGCCGCGCCCGGCACGCCCGCGATGCCATCGCCCTGGCGCACCGAGAAGCCGAGGCCGAAGGTGTAGCCCTTGGTGCCGAGCAGCAGCAGGCCGGGATCCATCGCCAGCCCTATCGCGCCGCCGAGGTGGTCCGAGGTCATCAGTCGCACCGTGGTGCGGGAGAGGACGCGCTTGCCTTCGAGCACGCCGCCGTTCAGCATCATCTGGGAAAAGCGCAGGTAGTCCGCCGCCGTCGACACGCCGCCCGCGCCGCCCGAATCGTTCTTCGGCTGCGAGGACACGTCGATCAACGGGAAGCCGCGGCCGGCGAAACGGTCCTTCTCCAGCGTCTCCGCGACGCGCGCCATCTTGCCCGCAGGCACCCAGAAGCCCGAATCCTTCATCCCGAGCGGCTTGAACAGACGCTCCTCGAGGAAATCCGCGAGGCGCCTGCCCGAGGCTTTCTCCACCACGCGGCCGAGCATGTCAGTGGACAGGCTGTAGTTCCACGTCGTCCCCGGCTGGAACGCGAGCGGCACAGTCGCCATCTTCGCAATCTGCTCGTCGGGTGCGAGATTGCGCGCGTCGAAATCCATTTCCTTGCGGTAGACGCCTGCCTTCTCCAGTCCCTCCTTCACCGGCGCGTTCTGCGTGATCTCGCCGTACGCGAGGCCGGAGGTGTGGCGTAGCAGGTCCTGCACCGTCATCTGCCGTTCCTGCGGCACGAGCGCGTAGGTCGTGTTGCCTACTGCGTCCTTGCCGGGCACACTCACCTGCAGCTTGTCGAAGCCCGGCAGGTACTTGCTCACCGGATCTGTAAGCTGGATCACGCCGTCCTCGACCAGCATCATCGCCGCCACCGACACTAGGGGCTTGGTCATCGAGTAGATGCGGAAGATTGAATCCGGCGTCATCTTCGCCGCGGCCGTCTGCATCCCGACCGCGTCTTGGTAGACGAGCTTGCCCTTCCTTGCCACCATCACCACCGCGCCGCGGAAACTGCCGTCGGCGGCTTCCTTCTTCAGCGCCTCGCCGATCTTCGCCAGTCGCTGCGCCGACATACCCACCTGCTCGGGCTTTGCCACCGGCAGCGGTTGCGCGCCGAGGCTCCAGGCGCAAAGGACGAGCACGAAACCGGCAAACGTAGCGCCGGCGCGATTGAATAGCGTCATGGGCCTCCCTTTGGGAAGTCTTTATCGAGCGACCATTAGGCCAAGAGTGCGCCGCAACATGCAAGGGCCGGAGCAGATTGGAAGCGGATGCGCTCGACCTGAGTGCTCGCCAGCTTGCCGGACTGGCTCTAGGAAAAAAGGCTAGCCGCGTACTTGCGACTGACCGTTTCGGGTCGTTTCCAGAATTTGACGTTCGGACACGGTCTGTCGGGGAAAGACGGGGCCCTTCCTTCCTTAGCCCTTTTTTTTTAACGCCCCCTAACCCAACCCCCGCGCGAGATCGTTCTGCAGATCGCGCACCGACTCGAGCCCGACGGCGACGCGCAGCAGGCCTTCGGTGATCCCGGCGCGCGCGCGGGCTTCGGCGCTTATCCTCCCGTGCGTGGTGGTGCCGGGATGCGTGATCGTGGTCTTGGTGTCACCCAGGTTCGCCGTGATCGAGATCATGCGCGTGGAATCGATCACGTGCCACGCCGCTTCGCGTCCGCCTTTGACTGCGAACGACACGATGGCGCCGCCCGAGCGCTGCTGCCGCATCGCCAGTGCGTGCTGGGGGTGGGACGCGAGTCCCGGGTAGTACACGCGCTCTACGCGCGGGTGGGACTCGAGCCACCGGGCGAGCTCGAGCGCGCCTTGCGATTGCGCTTCCATCCGGATCCTGAGCGTCTCTATTCCTTTCAGCAGCACCCAGGCATTGAAGGCGGAAAGAGTGGGTCCGGCGGTCCGAAGGAAGGAGAAAACCGCGTCCATCACGGGGCCGTTCGCGCCCAGCACCGCTCCGCCCAGCACCCTGCCCTGACCGTCGAGGTACTTGGTGGCCGAATGGATCACGAGGTCGGCGCCCAGCTCGAAGGGCTTCTGCAGGGCGGGTGTGCAGAAGCAGTTGTCGACCACGAGCAGCGCGCTTTTTTCGCGGGCGATCTGCGCCAGCGCCGCGATATCGAACACCTCGGTCAGAGGGTTGGACGGCGTCTCGAGGAACAGCAGGCGCGTGTTCGGCTTCATCGCGGCCCGCCATGTCGAGGGCTGAGTGCCGTCCGCGTAGGCCGTCTCGATTCCGAACTTTGAAAGGACGGTGCTGAACAATTGCACCGTTGCGCCGAAGACCCCGGAGGAGCACACGACATGGTCTCCGGCTTTCAGGGTGGCCATCGCGGTCGCGAGGATCGCGGACATTCCCGAAGCGGTCGCGACGCACGCCTGCGTGCCTTCGAGGGCCGCGAGCCGCTCCTGGAACGCGGTCACCGTGGGATTGGTGAAGCGCGAGTAGATGTTCCCGGGCGCGTTGTTACAGAAACGGTCCGCCGCCTGGGCGGCGTTCTCAAACACGAAGCTCGAAGTGAGATAGAGCGCCTCGGAGTGCTCGTTGAACTGGCTGCGCGCGATTCCGGCGCGGACCGCAAGCGTTTCGATGTCGTAGTCCTGCATTTGTCGATCCTGAAAATAGAAAAACCCGTCCAGCTTTCGCTAAGACGGGTTTTGGCCACGCTTTAGCCGTATTTATTAGGCGCCCGCAAGCTGTCGATCAAATCGGCGCAGAGCGCACCTTACTATCCCGGCGCGGCGATGTCAAACCTGCCGGCTTCGAGCAGGATCGTTCAGGCCGCGTTGAGGTCGAGCTGGTTGTTCTCGGCGTCCTCCATGCTTTCCTGACGGTTGGCGTCGCGCTGCTGTTCGATCGAGGCGAGATATTCGCTCGTCACGTCTCCGGTGATGTACACCCCGTCGAAACACGAGGTCTCGAACTGCGCGAGCTTCGGGTTGACCGCGCGCACCGCGGTCTTGAGCGCGTCCAGATCCTGATAGATGACCGCATCGGCCCCGATCTCGCGCGCGACCTGCTCCTCATTACGCCCGGTGGCGATGAGCTCGGCACGCGTCGGCATGTCGATGCCATACACGTTGGGAAATCGCACCGGCGGCGCCGCTGAGGCGAAAAACACCTTGCGCGCGCCGGCTTCGCGCGCCATCTGGACGATTTCGCGTCCCGTCGTTCCCCGCACGATCGAGTCGTCGACGATCAAGACGTTCTTGTCCTTGAATTCGAGGCCGACTACGCTCAGCTTCTGGCGCACCGATTTCTTTCGAATCGTCTGACCGGGCATTATGAAAGTACGGCCGATATAGCGATTGCGGATGAAGCCTTCGCGATAGGTGACGTTCAGGCCGTGGGCGAGCTCCAGCGCGGCCGGCCGGCTTGTGTCGGGAACCGGGATCACCACGTCGATTCCAAGATTGGGCATCGTGCGCCTGATTTTTTCCGAAAGCTGCCGCCCCATGTGCAGTCGGCTCTCGTACACCGAAACCCCATCCATTACCGAGTCGGGCCGGGCAAGGTAAACGTATTCGAAGATGCAGGGCGCGAGCACCGGTTTGGCCGCACACTGGCGGCTGTTGAACGTTCCGCTTTCATCGATAAAGATGGCTTCGCCGGGCAGAACGTCACGCATCAGCTCGAAGCCGAACGCGGTGAGCGCGACGCTTTCGGAAGCGACCAGATATTCGGGTCCCTCGTCGGTGTGATTGCGGCCGAATACGAGCGGACGGATTCCAAACGGGTCACGGAATGCAAGCAATCCGTAACCCGCTATCAAGGCCACCACCGCATAGGCACCGCGGCAACGCCGATGTACATTCGCCACCGCGGTAAAGATGGTCCCGGGGTCGAGCTTCTGGCCCTTTGCGGCGAGCTCCAGTTCGTGCGCGAGTACATTGAGCAACACTTCCGAGTCGGAGTTGGTATTGATGTGGCGCAAATCCTGACGGAACATCTCCTGCTTGAGGGTTTCCGAATTGGTCAGGTTGCCGTTGTGACCGAGGACAATCCCAAACGGGGAATTGACATAGAAAGGTTGTGCCTCCCCGGCGTTGAACGCCGAGCCCGCAGTGGGATAGCGGCAGTGCCCGATGCCGGTTTCGCCGGAAAGCGAGCGCATATTCCGGGTGCGAAACACGTCGCGCACCATCCCGGGTCCCTTGTGCATGTGAAACGCCTTGTGTTCCGACGTGACGATCCCGGCTGCGTCCTGGCCCCGGTGCTGCAGCAGCAGCAGCCCGTCGTACAGCAACTGATTGACCGGCGTCTTCGCCACGATTCCGAGAATGCCGCACATCTGCGCTTTTCCTTTAGCGGTACTTCAAGCGTTGTGCCAGACCCGCCGGCAGATAGGGCCGCAGCGCGAGTACCGCAGTCTCGAACGGCCCGGAGAGAAATGCATCGCGCCAGAAGGGTTCGCGCGAAAGCGGGGTTGGCGTCAAACCTGCGAGCATCACTGCAATCAGCACGATGAGCAACCCCCTCACCAACCCGAAGACCGAACCGAGCGCTCGATCCGCAGGAGCTAGTCCCGACGCGCGCACCGCGGATAAAAGCGCGAGCCCGGCAAGCCAGCCGACTAACAGCACTGCTGCGAATACAAGCATGAATCCGAGCAGCGCGCTCAGCAGCGGACTCAGGCTTTGCGGCAGATAGCCGGCGGCGTAGCCTCCAAAAGATGTCGCCAGTATGAAGCCCCCAACCCACACCCCGAGAGAGATCATCTCACGCATCAGGCCACGGAAAAGGCTCACCGCGACCGATACGACCAGAACGATCAGCACGCCAGAATCGAACCAAGTCATCGCTGTGCCACCTGCCCGACTTCAAAGCCGAGCGATTTAAGTTTGTCCCGCGCCTTTTCCGCGGCGTCTCGGCTCTCGAAAGGTCCGGCGCGCACGCGCGTTTGCTCGCCCTGCTGGCCTTTGACGCTCTCGGTATAGCTCTTGATGCCTGCGGAAGCCGCCCGGTCCTGTACCTGCTTCGCGTTGTCGGGATTGGCGAAGGCGCCGAGCGGGACGACGAACCCCTCGTCGTTCAACAGCGCCTGAGCGCGGCGAGCCTCGGCCACGTGGGTCTTCGCGCGCTCTTTGTCCGGGGTCCTCGCGCTCTCCTTCTTCGGAGCGCGAGACCGCGAGGCAGACCCGGGCTCGGCTTGTGTCGCTCTATTCGACGGATCTTTCGCGGCTTGCGTCGAATCTCCCTTCTGCGGCGCTACAGGAGGCGACTGCAGCGGCGGGAGAACCCGCGTCTTAAACGGCCCCCCGTCTTGACTGGGGATTTGCACGGTCAGCGCCTGGGGCACGGGCGTGGGTTGCTGGTCCAGAATGACGGGCAGGACCACGACGATGAGCACCACCAGCGCGATGGCGCCGACCAGCCGCCGGCGCGCGCGGCGCTTAAGCAGGTTGGCGTCGTCTGCCAATGGAAAAGACCCCAAATAAGCTGCGAACTGCGTCCGAAATGCCCCGTTCGAACTTTCCTCAAGACCCCTGCCGCGCCCCCCGAACCTCGGTCCGGGCGGCCTCGATCCCCTGCATGACGTCGGCTACGGTGTGGAACGATCCAAACACCGCGATTCTATCATTTTCGGTTGCCCGCTTCCGTGCGGCGGCATAGGCTTCGAGAGGGTTCCTGAAGCAAAGCACATCGCCTGCCGCACTTGCTCTTGCAAGGGCATCAGCCAGCATGCGCGCGCCAGCGCCGCGCGGCACCGAAAGGTCGGCCGCAAACCAAGCTGAAATCCTGTCTTTCAACGCCCGGCAGACCCCGTCGATGTCCTTGTCCCGCAACATGCCGAACACGGCATAGGTCTCCGGATAAAAGCCCATCCCGGCGAGGTTCTCCGCGAGCACGCCCGCGGCCTGCGGATTGTGCGCGACGTCCAGAACGACCGTCGGTCGACCGGGAAGTACCTCGAATCGCGCCGGAAGCTGCACGTGCGCAAAACCGTTGCGGATGTCCTGCATGCCGACCGGAAGGCGCGCACGCATGGCATCGAGCGCGGCAAGTGCCGCGCTGGCATTCGCAAGCTGGCGTTCGCCCCTGAGCGCAGGGGGCGCGAGCCCGCCGCGGCGCACGCCCCGTCCCCAAAACATCCATTGCTGCCCCTCCCTCCGGTAGCCAAAATCCCGGCCGATCAACCGGAGGTCCGCACCCACCGCACCCGCACGGTCGAGAACGCTGCGGGGCGGATCCGGATCTGCGACCACCGCGGGTTTACTCCCACGGAAGATCCCCGCTTTTTCGGACCCGATGCGCTCGCGCGTGTCGCCGAGGTAATCGGTGTGGTCCAGATCAACGGAGGTCAACAATGCGCAGTCTGCATCGAAGGCGTTGACCGCGTCCAGGCGCCCCCCCAGGCCGACCTCCAGGATCACGGCGTCGAGCGCCTCGGCCGCAAAAATCTCCCACGCAGCCAGGGTGCCGAACTCGAAGTACGTGAGAGTGATCTCACCGCGAGCGCGCTCGACCGTCTCGAACGCCGCGCACAGGCGCGCGTCGCTCAGAGGCACGCCGTCGAGGCGAACGCGCTCGTTGTAACGAAGGAGGTGCGGCGATGTGTACAGACCCACCCTGTACCCGGCGGCGAGCAGAATCGCTTCCAGCATCGCGCAGGTCGAGCCCTTGCCGTTGGTGCCGGCGACGGTGAAAAGCGACGCCGGGCTCGACCTTGCGAGCACGTCGCGCACTTTCGCCACGCGCTCCAGCCCGAGCTGGATGGATTTCGGATGGATGCGCTCGATGTAGTCGAGCCACTCAGCGAGGCTGCGGCCGGGCATGAAGCGGGAATCGGGATCAGCTTACCGAGGGAGCTTGCCGCTGCAGAAGCGTAAGAAGATTCGCGAGCTTGTCGCGCATCTGGCGCCGGTCGACGATCATATCGATTGCGCCCTTCTCGAGCAAGAACTCAGCGCGCTGAAAGCCTTCGGGGAGCTTCTCGCGCACGGTCTGCTCGATAACGCGCGGCCCGGCGAAACCGATGAGCGCTCGCGGTTCGGCAATCACGACATCACCGATCATGGCGAAGCTTGCCGACACCCCACCCATGGTCGGGTCGGTGAGAACCGTGATGAACGGGAGCTTGCGCGCCGTGAGTTGTGTCAATGCCGCCGTGGTCTTGGCCATCTGCATGAGCGAAAAAAGCCCTTCCTGCATACGCGCACCGCCGGTCGCCGTGACGCACACGAGCGGCAATTGCTGGTCGAGGCACGCGTGCACCCCGCGCACGAAGCGTTCCCCCACAGCCGACCCCATCGATCCGCCCATGAACTCGAACTCGAAAGCGGCGACAATGAGGGGCACGTTTTTTATGGCGCCCTGCATCACGACCAACGCTTCGGTTTCGCCGGTGGCCTTCTCTGCTTCCTCGAGCCGTTCCGGGTAACGCCTGTCGTCCTTGAATTTCAGGCTGTCGACCGACGCGACCTCGACGCCGATCTCGAAGCGCCCTTCGGGGTCGAGAAGGAGATCGAGCCGTCCCCGTGCCGAAATACGGTTGTGATAGCCGCATTTGGGGCAGACGTTGGCGTTCTTTTCCAGATCGGTTGCATACAGCACCGCCGCGCAAGAGGGACACTTGCTCCACAGACCTTCCGGGACGTTTTTCTTCGCGCCGGTTCCGGTGCGGTTGATCTTGGGGGGAAGCAGCTTTTGGAGCCAGCTCATGCGTCGATCGCCCTGCGAATTTCCTTGAGGAAGGTCGCGCCCTTCTCCACGCAAGTCCCGGGGGAGGCCTGTTCCATTTCTTGGATTATTCGGCTGCCGATCACGACAGCGTCGGCGATCTGGGCCACGCCACGTGCGGTCTGTCCATCGCGGATGCCGAATCCCACTCCTACCGGAAGCCTCGTCTTGCCGCGAATCGCCGGCAACTTGGCGGCAACATCGTCCAAATCAAGGTGCTTGGCCCCGGTCACGCCGCGCAGCGACACATAGTAGATGTAACCGCTGGCAAGCCTTGCCACCTGCTCGATGCGCGTCTCGGTGGACGTCGGTGCAAGCAAGAAGATCATATCGATGCCGCGTGCGCGGAGCATTGCCGCGAATTCAGCGCTTTCCTCGGGCGGATAATCGATCACCAAGACTCCGTCCACTCCCGCCTGGCGCGCGGCGTCGGCGAAGCGCTCCAATCCCATCGCCTCGATTGGATTGGCATACCCCATCAGGACGATCGGGGTCGACGGGTCCGTGTCCCGGAATTCCGCGACGAACGCAAGTACGTGGTTCAGCCCGATATGGTTTTTCAGCGCTCTTTCGCTTGAACGCTGGATCACGGGCCCGTCGGCCATGGGATCGGAAAAGGGCACGCCCAGCTCGATGACGTCGGCTCCCGCCGCAACCAGCGCGTGCATGAGCGGCACGGTCAATTCGGCTTGTGGGTCTCCGGCCGTAACGTAGGGAATCAGGGCCTTTCGGCGCTCGCGTGCGAGCCGTTCGAAAGCAGACTGGATTCTCGACGCCGCGGCTTTCATAGCGCCGCAGCGCTTCGAACCGGGACCGTGACGGCTCCAACATCCGATTTGCAAAGACGGGCCACGCGCCGCTTCGCCAGCGCGCAGTAATCCGGATTGATCTCGAAGCCGATGAAGCGCCGACCGTGCTTGAGCGCTGCAACCGCTGCGGTGCCGGTACCCATGAACGGATCGAGCACGAGCCCGTCGGAAGGGCAGCTCGCCAACACCATGCGCTCGATGATCTCGAGCGGCTTCTGAGTAGGATGATCCTCGCGCTCCGGATCCTGGCGGTGAATCCTCGTCACGCTCCACACGTCCTTCGGGTTATAGCCCACCTCGAGCCATTTCTTGCCGACGAAAATCGAGCGCGTTCGCGCGCGCTTTGTTTCGGCGTCGTAGGGAATGCGCACGCCGTCAATATCGAAAAAGTAGTCCTTCGAGCGCGCGAACAGGCCGATCGTGTCGTGGACGGAGGAGAATTTCCGCGTGCTGCCGCCCATGCTCGGCACTTTCCGGTCCCAGACGATCTCGTTCACCATCGTCAAGCGCGTCTTCAGATAACTGAAAACTTCCGGACTGTGCTGCCAGGTCAGAAAAACGTAGAGGCTGCCGGTTGGCTTGAGCTTCGGAATCACGGCATCGATCCAGCGCCGGGTGAATGCGAGATACGCTTCCCCGCTCAGGCGGTCCGAGTCGTTTCCGTAGTCCTTACCGAGGCCGTACGGAGGATCGGCGACGATGAGATCCACGCTCGCCTCGCGCACGCGGACGACGCAATCGAAGAGATCTCCATTGAGGAGCGTTGCGTGCGGATCGCTCAAAGCCGGATCCCCGATTTTTCCGCGACGGTGTGCATGTCCTTGTCGCCCCGTCCCGAAAGATTGACCAGCAGAATCCCGTCCCTCGGCAGCGTCGGTGCAAGCTTCGCCGCGTGGGCGAGCGCGTGCGCGGACTCGAGCGCCGGAATGATGCCCTCGCAGCGGCACAGGTCGTGGAACGCGGCGACGGCCTCTGCGTCGTCGATGGTGACGTATTCGGCCCGGCCGGTGTCCTTGAGCCAGGCGTGCTCGGGGCCCACACCCGGGTAATCCAGCCCTGCCGAGATCGAATGCGTCTCGACGATCTGGCCGTCTTCGTCCTGAAGCAGATAGGTGCGATTTCCGTGCAGCACCCCCGGCCTGCCCGCGCACAGCGACGCCGCATGCTTGCCGCTGGCTATGCCGAGTCCGCCCGCCTCCACGCCGATGAGCTTCACGGCTTCGTACGGGATATAGGGGTAGAAGATCCCCATTGCATTCGAGCCCCCGCCGACGCAGGCAATCACCGCGTCGGGTTGGCGGCCGCACAGCTCCGGCACCTGCGTCAGGCACTCGCGACCGATGACCGACTGAAAGTCGCGCACCATCATCGGATACGGATGCGGGCCGGCGACGCTGCCAATGATGTAAAAGGTGTTGTCGACGTTGGTGACCCAGTCGCGCATCGCTTCGTTCAGCGCGTCCTTCAGCGTTTTCGATCCCGATTCGACGGGCACGACCGCCGCCCCGAGAAGCTTCATGCGATGGACGTTCTGCACTTGGCGCTTGATGTCCTCCGAGCCCATGTATACCACGCACTCCATGCCGTAACGCGCCGCAACCGTCGCAGCCGCCACGCCGTGCATCCCGGCGCCGGTTTCGGCGATCACGCGCGGTTTGCCCATGCGCCTTGCAACGAGGGCCTGCCCGACGGTGTTGTTGATCTTGTGAGCGCCGGTATGGTTGAGATCCTCGCGCTTGATGTAGATCTGGGCTCCGCCGAGCATCTGTGACCAACGCTTGGCATGATAAACGGGGCTCGGGCGACCGACGTAGTGCTTGAGCTCGTACTCGAACTCGGCGACGAATTCCGGATCCTTCCGGCAAGCTTCATAGGCGCGTTTGAGTTCATCGAGCGCGTGCACCAGCGTCTCGGCGACGAACACGCCGCCATACCGGCCGAAGTGTCCCTGCTCGTCCGGAAGCTCATGCATCTTCATGCTTTACCGCTCCGATAAAATCGGCGATTTTCGCCGCGTCCTTGATTCCCTTGGACGCCTCGACGCTGCTCGAAACATCGACCGCGTAGGGCCTGGTGCGGCGTATGGCGCCGGCGACGTTGCCGGCAGTCAGGCCGCCCGAAAGGATGATCGGCCTCGCCATGCGCTCCGGCACGAGACTCCAGTCGAACGAGCCGCCCGTTCCACCCCAGAGATCCTCGTGGAAAGCGTCGAGCATCCACGCGGCGGCAGCACCGTAAGGCGAGAGGTATTTTAGCAAATCCAGCCCGGGCCGAATGCGCGCGGCTTTGACGTACGGACGGGAGAAACTCGAGCAGAACTCGGGTGGCTCGTCGCCGTGGAACTGCAGAAGCGCTACGCCGCACTCGCCGATCACGCGCTCGACATCTTCGCGCGCGGGGTTGACGAACACAGCGACGGTCGCGACAAAGGGCGGCGCGCTCATCGCGATCTCCAGTGCCTGATCGAGGGTCACGCAGCGCGGGCTGGGACGATAGAAGATCAGCCCGATTGCGTCGGCGCCGTGCGCAGCGGCGGCCCGCGCATCTTCCACGCGCGTAATGCCGCAAATCTTGACTCGCGTTCTCATCGCCCGGATTCCAAGTCGAACGGCATCATAGGGGGAAACGCCGGCAGGCTCCAGCGCGCGTCGTATTTCACTCCGAAGAGATACAGGCCCTCGGCGGAGAACGTCGGTGCCGCCAGCCGCCGGTCTTGCGCGGCAATCAGCTCCGAGATCCATTGCGGCGGTTGATTGCCCTTGCCGACGTACACAAGACATCCGATGATATTGCGCACCATGTGATGCAGAAACGCATTTGCGGTGAAATCGAAGAGGAAATATGCGCCGCTTGCGCGTATCCCCGCGCTTTGCATGACCCGCACCGGGGTCTTCGCCTGGCACTCTGCGGACCGGAAGCTGGAAAAATCGTGCTCTCCGATCAGGCGATCGACGGCTTTGCGCATCCTCTCCAGGTCGAGCGGAAGATGAAACCAGCCGGTGCGCCCCGCGAGCAGCGCCGGCCGCACCGGGTGGTTGTAGAGAACGTAGCGGTAGGTTCGCGAGAGCGCCGAATAGCGCGCGTGAAAGTCTCCGGCAACGGGGGTCGCCCACTGCACGGCGATCCCGTCCGGAAGCAGCGCGTTTGCGCCGCGCACCCAGGCCGACTCGGGGCGCTCCACCGAGGTTTCGAAATGCGCCACCTGGGCGCTCGCATGCACGCCCGCGTCGGTGCGTCCGGCGCCGGTCACCGCGATCGGCTCGCCGCTTATTTCCGAAAGCGCGCGCGAGAGATGATCTTGCACGGTGTTGCCGGAGGGCTGCGATTGCCAACCTTCCATGCCCGCGCCGCAGTAGCTCACTCCGATGGCAAACTTCATTCTACGATCCCGAAAACAACGATCGGCGCACGAGGCGCCGATCGTTCGATGAGAACTCGGTGGAGATCAGCCGAGCGCCTGGAGCATCGTTTGGGCCTGTTGTTGCTGCGCCGAATCGCCTTCTTTCACCACTTCCTTCAGCAACTCGCGGGCCCCGTCCTTGTCGCCCATCTCCTCGTACGCCTTGGCGAGGTCGAGTTTGGTCGCGACTTCCTGCCATCGCGCGTCCGGAGCGCCGCCTGAACCGTTGCCGCCGCCGGGCGTACCGAGATCCAGGCTGATGTCGGCCAGATCCACCGCGGGCGTCCTGGGCGTCTCGGTTTTCGCTTCACTGCCACCAGTCGGTGTTCCAAGGTCGAAATCAATCCCTCCCAAGTCCGCAGCAGGAGCCGCAGAGGCGCCCGGTGCAGCATCGGCCCTGTCGCCCATCGGCAAATCGAAATCGATGCTGAGGGGCTCCGCTGCCGGAATGGCGCTCGCCGCAGCCGCGGTCCCGACGGGTGCGGACTTGTCTCCGCCAAGACCGAGATCGAAATCGAGACCCGCCGCGGACTCCGCCGGGGACGCCGATCCAACCCCCAGATCGAGGTCCGGCAGCGGAGCCGGCCCTCCTGATGTCGCCGCGCCGATGTCAAAATCGATGTTGAGAGGTGCCGCGGGCTCCAGCGTCGGTTGAGTGCTTGTGCTGAGGGCCGGCATTTGCGCTGTCTCGTTGAACCCCTGCGGTACGTTTCCCGGCTTGCCCCCGTAAAGCGCATTGGCCGGATCGATCGACAATCCCAAACCGGCCACCTTTTCCCATTCCGCCCCGCGTCCGCCGGTTGCGGCGCGCAGCTCGTTTGCGGCCGCCTCGAATGACCTTGCATCCTTCCGATTGGCGTAAATCTCGAGGAGCTTGACGCGAATCGCCTGGCGACTGGAATCCTTGGCGAGCGCGTCTTTCAGGATCTCCTCGGCCTGGGCATCGCGACCGTAGGCCATATAGACGTCGGCTTCCGCGATCGGGTCGATCTCCTCGGTGTCGGCCCTGCCGACACCACCCTGACTGAAATCGCTCTGCAGCGAGCTCGAGCTGGTGTCAACGCTACGACCCCCGGCGCTCCCCAGTACCGAGTCCGCGTCCGAAGGCACGACGCTCATGATGCTGTTCTCGAATTGCGAGTTGCGTTTGCGGCGCCAGGCGTAAGCCGCGTAACCCGCCAGCAGGAGCACGGCAACCCCCCCACCGCCGAGTGCGATGGGGTTGTCGAGCAACTCATCCACGAAGCTGGCTTCAATCGGCGGAGGCGCTGGAGCGGCCTTGGCCGCTGCCTTGGGAGCGGCTTTCGCGACCTCCGTTCTCGCGGGTTCCGGCGCTTTGGCGGCAGACTCGGAGGCCTTCTCCGGCTCGGGCGCTTTCGCAGTTTCGGGAGCTTTTGCCCCTTCCGGTGCCTTCGCAGGTTCGGGTGCCTTGGCACCCTCAGGGGCCTTTGCGGCCGCGGATGCCTTGGCTGCCTCCGGAGCTTTGGCTGGTTCCGGAGCTTTCGCCACCTCCGCCGCCTTGGCGCCCAGCGGGGCCTTGGGCGCTTCCGCTTTGGCTACAGGCGCGGCCTTGGCGGGCTCGGTGGCTTTCGCGGCGGGCGCGGCTTTTGCGGCTTCCGCCTGCTGCTGTAACTGGGCTCCGGTCTGGCTTTTTATCTGTGCCAGTTTCTGCATATCCTGCAGATTCTTTTCCAGGAGAGCGATGCGTTCCTTGGCTTCTTTCAGCGCATTATCTTTGGCTGCCAAGTCATCGGCCGCTGCGGTGCCCGCGGCCTTTGCGCCGCGCTTGGCGTCGTCTGCGCGGGAGAGACGCAGCTCATCCTTGGGCGGTTCCTTGGACGGCACCGGCTTTTCCTCCCTGGGTGCGCTGATCTGACCGGATACCTGACGGCCCGCCTGAGACGCAGGCGTCGATGCGACCGCGATTCCGAGGCTGCGGCGGTATTCGTTGAAGTCGGCGTACTGGGCGGAGACGATGCGGCGCGCATCAACCGCCGCCACTGCCCCGGCCGCGTCCTTGTCCGGAATGCTGACGATCTTGCCCGCACGCAAACGGTTCATGTTGTCGGCCACAAACGCTTCTTGATTCGCGCGGAACAGTGCGACCAGCATCTGCTGCAAGGTCACGCCCTCAACTTTGTTTCGCATGGCAATCTTCGAGAGCGTATCGCCGCGTACGACCTCGTAGATATCCGAGACCCCGGGCACCTGGACCAGTCCAGCGGGCGCCGCGGCAGCAGGCGCCGCGTCCACCTGAACGGGCACGGGTCCGGCCGGCTTCACCTCGGCCGGCAGGACTTGAACTTGCGCCGGCGACGTCGATTCCCCGACCGTTTCCCGCGGCGGAGCACCGGTCTCCGCCGCTACTCGAGGGGGAGCATTCGGTTCTGCAGAAGCGGCGGGCGCCGCCGGGACCGGTTCCAAGGGTGACGCCGGTGCAACGGGTTCAGCCGATGGTGCCGACGCAAGCGGTTCCGGTGGCTCGGCCGCCGGCAGCTGCGCGGCGCGGAGCGGCTTAGGTTTTGGCGGACCGGCATATTCGGGTGGATCGAGCAGGAAGGTGTATTCGCGGACCAGACGTCCGTTCGCCCAGTTCAACTCTACCAGCATATCGATGAACGGCTCGTTGATCGGCTGGCCGGACGTGAGAGTCATCACGTATTGGCCACCAGGCCGTCGCTGGACGGCAAACTTGACCGACAGCAGCGCCGGATTCAGATCTATGTTGGCCTGGCGGAAAACCTCCCCCGGGGCAAGCCGCGCCCCCAGCGTGTCGCCTTCACTGCGCTGCAAAGAAACGATCTCGATTTCCGCTCTGAGCGGCTGCCCAAGCGCGGACAGAACCGACAACTTACCCAAGCCCGCCGCCCAGGCGAGCGAAGGCAGAATCAGGCTCACGACTGCTACCAAACAAGTTTTTGAGGCGAACTTCCCCACTTGCCACCCTGAACCTAAGTGGAAACAAATTAAAATACCATCATGGCCTTAGCCTTGCAAGCTCAACTTTCATCTCAGAAATTGCGTCAAGTGACTATTTTCTCACGAAGTTTGCTTGTTTTTCCCCTGAAAAGCCCGGGGAAGAGGGGTGATCGGACCCGAAG
Source organism: Burkholderiales bacterium (assembly GCA_035637655.1). Classification (GTDB taxonomy): domain Bacteria; phylum Pseudomonadota; class Gammaproteobacteria; order Burkholderiales; family SG8-39; genus VBDM01. The sequence continues at coordinate 60,228 of DASPWT010000222.1, forward strand.
CCCTCGACCGCCCGCTTGAGCGGCTTAGCCTTCGAGCAGAAGGCGCAACATTCTCCGGAGCGGCTCGGCGGCACCCCAGAGCAGTTGGTCTCCGACCGTAAAGGCGGCGAGGTAGAAGCCGCCTTTTTCGAGGGCAAGCTTGCGTAGACGTCCGATCGGCACCCGCAGCGTGCCGCTCACCGCCGCCGGAGTCAGCTCGCGCAGGCTTGCCTCGCGCTCGTTCGGAATAACTCTCACCCAAGGGTTCGCCTCGGCGAGTATCTGCTCGATTTCGTCTACAGGCAGATCGCGCCTGAGTTTTACGGTGAGCGCCTGACTGTGGCAACGCATTGCACCGATGCGTACGCAAATGCCGTCGATCGGAATCGGGTTCTCTTCGCGGCCGAGAATCTTGTTGCCTTCGGCCTGACCTTTCCACTCTTCGCGGCTTTGGCCGTTGCCGAGATCCTTGTCGATCCACGGAAGCAAGCTGCCCGCAAGCGGAAACCCGAACTGCCGGCTTGGCAAAGTTCCATCCCGCAAAGCCGAGGTCACCGCCCTATCCAACTCGAGGATTGCGGAGGCAGGGTCCTCCAGGGACGATCTCGCGGCTTGGTGCACGAATCCGATCTGCTCCACCAGCTCACGCACGTGCGCGGCGCCCGCGCCGGAGGCAGCCTGATAGGTCATCGAGGTCACCCATTGGACGAGGTCCGCCTTCAGCAGGCCGTGCATGCCCATCAGCATCAGGCTTACGGTGCAGTTGCCCCCGATGTAATTGCGCACGCCCCTGGAAAGCGCATCCTTGATCACGTTCATGTTGACCGGATCCAGGATGATGACCGCGTCGTCCTGCATGCGAAGAGCGGATGCGGCATCTATCCAGTAGCCCTTCCACCCCGAGGCACGCAGCTTGGGAAACACCTCGTTGGTGTAGGCGCCGCCTTGACACGAGATGATGATGTCCGTCAACGCGAGCTCTCTCACGCTCTTCGCGTCCTTGAGCGGTGCCGTTTCCTTTCCGATGAATGGCCCGAGCTCGCCCACTCGGGAAGTCGAGAAGAACACCGGCTCCATCAACGCGAAGTCGCGCTCGGCGTGCATGCGCTGCATCAGCACCGATCCGACCATGCCGCGCCACCCGACGAGTCCGACTCGCTTCATCGCATTTCCTGAATGTCCGATCTGCGTATGCTAACGCACTGAGCCCCGAAAAGGTTGCACCGCATCAAGAGAGCGCGGCGACCACGGCATCACCCATCTCGCGGGTGCCGACTTTGCGGCTTCCCTGCTGAAAAATATCCACGGTGCGATACCTCTGAGCGAGTACTTTCTTCACCGCGACTTCGACGCGGGCGGCAATCCGGTCCTGATCGAAGCTGTGGCGAAGCATCATTGCTGCAGACAGGATGGCCGCCAGGGGATTGGCGAGGTTCTTTCCTGCGATGTCCGGGGCCGATCCATGAATCGGCTCGTATAGTCCCTTGCCTTTTTCGTCGAGCGAAGCCGAAGGCAACATGCCGATCGAGCCGGTCAACATGGAAGCCTCGTCAGAGAGGATGTCGCCGAACATGTTGCCCGTGACGATCACGTCGAATTGCCTGGGATGCTTTAGGAGCTGCATCGCGGCGTTGTCCACGTACATGTGCGTCAGTTCCACCGCGGCATATTCCTTGCCGACTGCGCTAACCACTTCCCGCCACAACTGCGAGGTCTCGAGCACGTTCGCCTTGTCGACTGAGCACAGTTTTTTGTTGCGCCTCAGCGCCGCGCGAAAACCCGCGTGAGCGATGCGGCGGATCTCCTCATCGGTATAGCGCATGGTATCGAAGCCTTCGCGCGCCCCGCCCTCGAGCTGCCGGATGCCGCGCGGCTGACCGAAATAGATGTCGCCGGTCAGTTCGCGCACGATCAGGATATCGAGCCCGGCCACCACCTCGGCCTTCAGCGTCGAGGCATCGGCGAGTTCGGGGAAAACGGACGCGGGCCGCAAATTGGCGAACAGATTGAGCTCCTTGCGGAGCCTGAGGATCGCCTGCTCGGGGCGTTTTTCGCGTGGCAGCGCGTCGTAACGAGGACCGCCGACCGCGCCGAACAGGATGGCATCGGCCTTTCTCGCCAGTTCCAGCGTTGGCCCGGGCAGGGGATCACCCGCGGCGTCGTACGCGGCGCCTCCAACGGAGGCTTGCTCCATCTCGAACGCGAGACCTTCAGTCCTCAGCGCGGCGAGCACCTTGACCGCCTCGGCAATAACTTCCGGGCCGACGCCGTCGCCGGGTAGGACCGCAATTTTCATGAAGAGGAGATGACTACCCGAACAACCAGGGCTGTTCGGAGCGGCGCCGCTCTTCGAAGGCGCGGATCTTGTCCGCGTGGCGCAGAGTGAGTCCTATGTCGTCAAGACCGTTGACCAGGCAGTATTTGCGGAAAGGGTCTATCTCGAAGCGCATCACCTTGCCGCCGTCCGGGGTCGCGACCGTTTGCTTCTCGAGGTCGATAATGAGCCGGAACCCCGGAAAAGCGGCGATCTCATGGAACAGCCGGTCCACTTCCGCTTCGGTGAGCGTGACCGGCAGCAAGCCGTTCTTGCAGCAATTGTTGAAAAATATGTCGGCGTAGGACGGCGCGATGAGCGCGCGAAAACCGTACTCGGCAAGCGCCCAGGGTGCGTGCTCCCGCGAGCTGCCGCAGCCGAAGTTCTTGCGCGCAAGCAGTATGCTCGCGCCCTTGTAGCGCGGCTGGTTGAGGACGAAATCGGGGTTGAGCGGGCGGCCCGCATCGGACTTGTCCGGCTGGCCTTCGCCGAGGTAGCGCCAGGCATCGAAGAGATTCGTCCCGAACCCAGTGCGCTTGATCGACTTGAGGAATTGCTTCGGGATGATCTGGTCGGTGTCGACATTAGCCCGGTCAAGCGGTGCCACGAGCCCGTTTAAGACGGTAAATCGCGACAGGGTCATACGCCGATCATCTCCACTGGCGAACGTCGACGAAGTGCCCGGCGATCGCGGCCGCAGCAGCCATCTCCGGGCTTACGAGGTGGGTCCTGCCGCCCGTGCCCTGCCGGCCCTCGAAATTGCGGTTCGAAGTCGAAGCGCACCGCTCGCCCGGCTCGAGCCGGTCCGCGTTCATACCCAGGCACATGGAACAGCCCGGTTCCCTCCACTCGAACCCGGCGTCCTTGAAGATCCGGTCAAGGCCTTCGTGCTCCGCCTGCGCTTTGACGAGCCCCGAGCCCGGCACGACCATGGCGAGCCTGACATTCGAGGCGAGGCGGCGCCCGCGGACGATCGCCGCAGCGGCCCGCAGGTCTTCGATGCGCGAATTCGTGCACGAGCCGATGAATACCTTGTCGATGCGGATGTCGGTTATGGGCGTATTGGGCCTGAGGCCCATGTAGGTAAGCGCTCTCTCCATGCCCTCCCGGCGAGTCGCGTCCTTCTCCCTGTCGGGGTCGGGTACGCGCTCATCCACGGTCACGACCATCTCGGGCGAGGTGCCCCAAGTCACCTGCGGCTTGATCGAACGCGCGTCGATCGCCACCTCGCGGTCAAATTTCGCTTCCGGATCGCTCTTCAGCGTGCGCCAATGCGCGACCGCGCGATCCCACAACTCGCCGCGCGGCGCAAAGGGCCTGCCCTTCAGATAGGCGAGGGTTGCCTCATCGGCCGCCACCAATCCGGCGCGTGCTCCCGCCTCGATCGACATGTTGCACAGCGTCATGCGGCCTTCCATGCTGAGCGAGCGCACCGTGCTACCGGCGTACTCGATCGTACAGCCGGTTCCCCCTGCAACGCCGATTCTGCCGATCACGGCGAGGGCCATGTCCTTCGCCGTCACTCCCCGTGCGAGCTGCCCCTCGACGCGCACGAGCATGTTCTGCATCTTTTTCGCGAGCAGGCATTGCGTTGTAAGCACGTGTTCGACCTCCGAAGTCCCGATTCCGAATGCGAGGCAGGCGAACGCTCCGTGTGTGCTCGTATGCGAGTCACCGCACACCACAGTCATGCCGGGTAAGGTCGCCCCCTGCTCCGGACCGATGACGTGCACGATGCCCTGGCGGGAGTCGTTCATCCTGAATTCGACGATGCCGTACTCCTCGCAATTCCTGTCGAGCGTGTCGACTTGCAGGCGCGACACGGGGTCGGCGATCCCGCGGGAGCGATCCGTGGTCGGGACGTTGTGGTCGGCCACCGCAAGGTTGGCTGATATGCGCCAGGGCTTGCGCCGCGCGAGCTTCATGCCCTCGAACGCCTGCGGACTCGTGACTTCGTGCACCAGGTGGCGATCGATATAGAGGAGTGTCGTGCCGTCTTCCTCGACGTGCACCGTGTGTGACTCCCAGAGCTTGTCGTAAAGCGTGCGCGGAATCATTCGGCTCGCTGCCCAAAG